>JANPJU010000085.1:0-21165 GCA_031425675.1 Paracoccaceae bacterium
GGTCTATACCACGCTGTGCCGGGCCTTCGTGAACGCCGACCAGACGGTGCTGATGCTCGCGCTGTTTGTGGTGCTGGTGGGTATGAGCTGGTTTTATGCGCAGGTGTTCAGCGGCCGCGCTGCGCTGCTGCATCTGGGGGCCTTTACCGCCACGATCATGAGCGCGAACGTGTTCATGGTCATCATGCCAAACCAGCGGGTGGTGGTGGCTGACCTGAAGGCAGGCCGCAAGCCAGACCCGAAGTACGGCAAGATCGCCAAGCAGCGCAGCACGCATAACAACTATCTGACGCTGCCGGTGGTGTTTTTGATGCTGTCGAACCACTATCCGTTGGTCTTTGCGACCGAGTGGAACTGGCTGATCGCGAGCCTGGTGTTCCTGATGGGCGTCACGATCCGGCACTGGTTTAACACCCGCCATGCCCGCAAGGGCAGCCCGTGGTGGACCTGGGGCCTGACGGCGGCGCTGTTTGTAGCGATCGCCTGGCTGTCCAGCGCGCCGATGAAGCTGGTGGAAGAGGCCGCCCTGCGCGGTGAAGCGCTGCGCCTGGCCAGTGCTCCGGGGTTTGAGGATGTGGTTGGCATCGTGCAGGGCCGCTGCAGCATGTGCCATGCGGCGGAACCGGGATGGGAGGGCATCGCCTGGCCTCCCAAAGGCGTGGTGCTGGAGACCGAGGCCCAGATCGCGCATGAGGCCAAGCGGATCTACCTGCAATCCGGCGTCAGCCACGCCATGCCACCGGGTAATCTGAGCTATATGGAGCCTGAGGAGCGGGAGGCCATCGTGCGCTGGTTCCGGGGGATGGGGGCGGACGATCCAGTTTAGGCCTGCGCCCCCTGGCAATTTGCGCAGATTTCTTCGAAGAAATCGCTCTCCCGCCAGTTGGGATCGGGTCAGTCTTCGGTTCGGCCGTCGCTTTCGCGGTTCTTTTCGTAGTGCCGCATGCCGTCAATCTCTGGCAGCCAGCTTTCGCGGCGGGTGGTCCAAAGCTCATAACTCGGGCGGAACTGGTCGGGAGCGTCAAGGCTGCCAAGGTTCACTTCGACTTCATCGCCCGACCGGCCAAAGACCGGAGAGCCGCAGGTCGGGCAGAAATGCCGGCCGCGGAAGGCGCGTGTTTCGCCGGTGATGATCACCGCAGCTTCGGGAAAGATCGCCGAGGCGTGGAACAGCGCGCCATGATGCTTGCGGCAGTCCATGCAGTGGCAAAGGCCGACGCGGTAGGGCTGGCCGGTTGCAGTGATACGTACCGCTCCGCAAAGGCAGCCGCCGGTTATTCCGTCCATTGCATTTCTCCTGCACAGGCTCGTCGATGATTTCGTCACTCCTCGCAGGCCATCCGACGAGGAGACGCGGGTGCTCGAGGGGGCGTCAATCCCCCAGCTTTGCGTGAACCTCGTCCAGATCAACCGGGCCTTTCGGCATCTTGTTGGCCGGATTGTCGAAATCATAGCGGAACAGCTGGAAATCGTGTTTGTAGATTTCCCACATCAGATGCATCGACAGATCGTCGAAATAGGCCTCAACCGGGTGGGCGCGGGCGGGGCCGTGGCCTTCGCTTTCGTTGAAGCGGGGGATTCTCGCCAGATCGACCGGGTGCTTCACCTCGATCCGGTCCAGCACGGTCTGCATGCCAGCATTGAAATCTTCGGTGAAGAGGATGTGGTTGTAGCGCCCGCCGTTTACAATAAAGGTCGAGACATGCCCCGCCATGGCCGACCAGTGAATGTCCGGGTCCATCGGTTTCCTCCAGCGGATGGTGTCGCGGGCGAACAGCAGGAACCGACGGAAACTGGCGATCTGGTCAAACTCTTGCTTGCCGTCCTCACCGCCAACCTGCACGCCGTATTTCTGCACCAAAAGCGGCACAAGGTTGCCACGGTAGCGTTTGCCGTTGCGCTGAATACCGCAGATCTTGTCGAAGAACGACGACAGGATGCGCGTGTAGGGATTGCGCACACAGGTAAAGGCAAAGGTCTTACGCCCGCGCACGACGGACTCGATCTTGGGCTGGCTACCCTCAAGCGCCCATTTGTGCAGGCCGGACTGCGCATCATGGATGTCGCCGTCAAAAAACTGGCCGTGGTCGGAATAAAACATGATCTGACCGATGGTCGAGCAGGCGCATTTCGGCACGACCCGGTAGACGACGCTTTCGCTTTCGGTCATCCAAGTACCTGGGAAACCCATACCATTCGTCCTTCCAGGGTCTGTCTTCAATAAAAGCGATACAATGCCAAGATTGCGGCACTCAAGCAGACAAGTTCAGGCTTTTCAAGGAAGCTTGCCGCAGTTTACGAGGACGGCCATGCGCCTGACCCTGAACCCTTGTGTCCGATGACGACAATCGCTTTCATTCTTCTGTGCCACAAGGACCCCGAAGGCATCATCGCCCAGGCGCTGCGACTAACGGCGGCGGGCGACTGCATTGCCATTCACTTTGATGCCCGCGCCCGAGCTGCTGACTTTGACCGGATCAAGCAGGCGCTGGCCAGCAATCCGCGGGTCACCTTCGCGGCCCGCCGGGTGAAATGCGGTTGGGGGGAATGGAGCCTTGTTGCCGCCACGCTGGAAGCGCTGCGCGCCGCGGTTGAGGCGTTTCCGGCGGCCACGCATTTCTACATGCTGTCGGGCGACTGCATGCCGATCAAGACGGCCGAACACGTGCATCAGCGGCTAGAGTCTGAAGAAGCGGATTTCATTGAAAGCTTTGACTTCTTCACCTCGGACTGGATCAAGACCGGAATCAAGGAGGAACGCCTGATCTATCGCCACTGGTTCAATGAACGGCGATACAAACCCTGGTTCTATCGGTCGATGGACTGGCAAAAGCGGCTGGGTTTGGCGCGCAAGGTGCCATCCGACCTGCGCATCCGCATTGGCAGCCAATGGTGGTGTCTGCGGCGGCGCACGGTCGAGGCGGCGCTGGCCTTCATCACCCGGCGTCCCGATGTGCTGCGCTTTTTCCGCACCACCTGGATTCCCGATGAGACGTTCTTTCAGACGATTGTCGCCCATCTGGTCCCCGAGCGTGAGATCCGGTCACGGACGCTGACCTTCCTCATGTTCACCGACTATGGGATGCCGGCGACCTTTTATGATGACCACCATGATCTGCTTTTGGCGCAGGAGTATCTTTTCGCACGCAAGATCAGCCCTGATGCCTTGACACTCAAGGAACGCCTGGGCGCGCTGTACGTTGAGACGGGACGCAGTTTCCAGACCACAGGCGACGGGCGGCGACAGTTTGAGTTTCTGACGGCGCGGGGCAGGGCAGGCCGACGCTTTGCACCACGCTTCTGGGAAACAGAGACCAGTCTTGGCCGCGACCGAACGTTGATGTTGGTGACCTGCAAGAAATGGCATGTCGCCAAACGGTTGGTGCAGCGGGTGCAGGCCGTGACCCAGGTGCCGACTGTTGACTATCTGTTCAACGAGGATGCAACACTCTTGCCCGACCTTGGCGGAATTCAAACCACGCTGGACAAGCGGATGCGCCACCGCAGGGCGCTGGTCCGGATGCTGTTCGACTTCTGGGAAACGGACCGGCTGATCCTTTGTATCGATCCGGCCAGCACTGAACTGATCCAGGATCTTTACAATGACCGCGCACGCGTGCGGCTTCTGGACATCGACTGCGCGTTTTCAGACGACTATCTTGTTGGCCATGCCAGGCGGGTCGGGCTGGCAGGCCCGCACACCCCTCCTGCCGCGCTGGACCGGCTTTTGCCAACGATCCGCTACGACGTGCGCTTTGAAAGCGAGCGTTTGCGTGACCTTGGTCTGCCGGGGTACCACCGCTTGCGCGAGGCGGGGTCACTGGACGAAAACGCCCGGGCGCTGGCGGCCTTTCTGGACATTCCCGCCGACACGGCGCGTGAGATTGCGGCAACCGATTATCTATTCGTGGATTGAAAAGCATGAGCTGGACCTATGACCCCACCAACATTTTCGCTCGCATCCTGCGGGGCGAGATTCCGAACCGCACGGTGATGGACACGCCACACACGCTTGTGTTTCACGACATCCGGCCGCTGGCCCCGGTGCATGTGCTGGCGATTCCCAAAGGGGCTTATGTGGCACTGGACCATTTCGCGGCCGAAGCATCGGAAGTGGAGATCATGGATTTTCACCGGACCGTTGCCAAGACCTGCGCGATCCTGGGATTGACAGGGCCGGACGGCTTTCGCGGCATCACCAACGCCGGAACGCACGGGATGCAGGAGGTGCCACATTACCACCTGCATATCCTTGGCGGCCGGACGCTGGGTCGACTGGTCGAAGCGGAGTAATCCCGAGCCGAAATGTGCAAACTTCGGGTCGCACGGCGCGCGCACGGGCGGCATCTTCCCGTGAAAGCCGGAGGATGCGATGCGATTTGTGGCGATAATGACGGACGTGGTGCGAACCTACCAGGCCGGGGGACTTGATGCCAACGCTCAGGTGCCGGAGCGGCAAGTCGCGGACGGCAACGGAAATCCCTGCCGACACTGTCTGGCCATGATCCCGGACGGTGCGGGGATGCTGGTGCTGGCGCACCGCCCGTTCCCGGCACCGCAACCCTATGCCGAAATCGGGCCGATCTTCCTGTGCGCTGATCGTTGTGTGCAAGGCGCGGGCACCGAACTTCCGGCCATGCTCGCCGCGCCCGAGTATATTGTCCGGGGCTACGGGCCGAATGACCGCATCGTCTATGGCACGGGGGGAGTGGTGGCGACCGCGGCGATTGCGGCCCGGGCCGAGGCGCTGTTTGACGATCCGCGTGTGGAATATGTGCATGTCCGGTCAGCCCGGAACAATTGCTTTCAGTGCCGGATCGACCGCTGAAGTCTGGTTGGCTTTCTGGCGGACGCGTTTCTGCGCGGGCGGGGTTTCTGACGGAGCGGCGTGCCGCCGCAAGCCGTCACCTTGGCTTCGCGCCAAAGGCGCAAAGCCAAGGTTTGGGGGGCCAGCCCCTCATGCCCGCGGTATACTTTGGCAGCGTGAAACGGATTGGCGCGGGCAGGGGCCAGGGCGATGGGCGGTCCGGGCGGTGCAAGGCAGATCCGTGGATGCACGTGACGCGGGTGGCCGGTGTGTTGGCGGTCTTGATCCCTTCCAGCGCACCATGCCGGATGCGGCGCGGCAAGGGCGGGCCAGAAAGTGGCGGTCAGGCCGGGCGGGACGGTCAGAGCGTCGGCATCGTTCAGGAAATCCCACATGTTCCCGCATTAACCGCGGACGTCCTTCACCTGCGGTTCAAAGGGACGCAGTCGGGCATTGTAGGCGCGGGATCGGCTGGTGAGAACCTTCGCACAATTAGTGGCGGGCATCGTCCCAAGCCTTCAGCCAGCGTTTCGGAGCGGCGTCGCGCCAGTGTTGCGTGAGACGCGCCTTGGCCCAGCCTTCGTCGATGTGGCCCGCCCGGACGAGGATCAGGTTATGGGGGGCGTAGTGGGGGTGGAGGGTGAAGGTGTCGGGGTCGGCCTGCAGCAGCATCTCACGTTCGTCCTTGGCGCATTTGACCACGGCGGCGTCGATGTAAGGCGACCACCAGCACCACATCTTGCCATGCGCTTTCAGACATTCATGGCCCCAGGGGTAATCAATGGTGACCATGGGCAGGTCCAGCGCCAGAGCGAGGGCCTTGTAGGCGGGCCAGTCCGTGATCAACATAACCGCGTCCCTAATGCGCTTCGGCCCAGTTCTTGCCCTTCCCGGCCTCCACCGCAAGGTGGACCTTCAGGGTGACGGCGGGGTGAGAGGATTGTTCCATGATCTCCTTGGCGATGGGGATCAGGCGGGCGGCATCAGCCTCGGACACTTCGAACAGAAGTTCGTCGTGGACCTGCAACAGCATCCGCGCGTCCAGCCCCGCAATGGCCTTTGGCATGCGGATCATCGCGCGGCGGATCACGTCGGCGGCGGTGCCCTGGATGGGGGCGTTGATCGCGGCGCGTTTGGCAAAGCCTGCGCCGGGGCCTTTCGCGTTGATTTCGGGGGTGTTGATTTTCCGACCGAACAGGGTTTGGACATAGCCGTTTGTCTGGGCGAATTTGACTGTATCGGACATGTAGGTCTTGATGCCGGGGAAGCGTTCGAAATAGCGGTCGATGAAGCCCTGCGCCTCGGCCCTCGGAATGCGCAGGTTGCGCGCCAGGCCGAAGCCGGAAATGCCGTAGATGACGCCGAAGTTGATCGCCTTGGCCTTGCGGCGGATATCGCTGGTCATCTCTGACAGCGGGACGTTGAACATCTCGGACGCGGTCAGGGCGTGGATGTCGATGCCGTCCTCAAACGCCGTCCGCAGTTCGGGGATGTCTGCGATGTGGGCCAGGATGCGCAGTTCGATCTGAGAGTAGTCGAGCGACACCAGCACCCGGCCTTCGGGGGCCACAAAAGCCTCACGGATGCGGCGGCCTTCTTCGGTGCGGACGGGGATGTTCTGCAGGTTGGGGTCGGTCGAGGCCAGCCGCCCGGTGGTTGCCCCGGCGATGGAATAGCTGGTGTGGACGCGCCCCGTGTCAGGGTTGATCGCCTCTTGCAACGCGTCGGTATAAGTGGATTTCAGTTTGGCAATCTGCCGCCAGTCCAGAATGCGGGCGGCAAGTTGGGCAGCCTGCGGGTGGTCTTCCAGCGTGGTGATGTCTTCCAGAATGTCCGCGCCGGTGGTGTAGGCGCCGGTCTTGCCCTTTTCCCCGCCGGGGACTTGCAGCCGGTCAAAGAGCACCTCGCCCAGTTGTTTGGGAGAGCCTACGTTGAACTTCTCTCCGGCAATGTCATGAATTTCCTCTTCGAGCTGCACCAGCTTTTGGGCGAAGACGTTGGACATGCCGCGCAGTGTGTCACGGTCAACCTTGATTCCGGCCATTTCCATATCGGCAAGGACCGGGACAAGCGGGCGTTCAAGGGTCTCATACACTGTGGTGACGCGCGCCCGGTGCAGCAGCGGTTTCAGGTGCTGCCAAAGGCGCAAGGTCACGTCGGCATCTTCGGCGGCGTATTTTACGGCCGTGTCGATGGCGACCTTGTCGAAGGTGATCTGGGCTTTTCCTGATCCAAGAAGGGTCTTGATCGGGATCGGCTGATGGCCAAGGTAACGGTCGGAAAGTTCATCCATGCCGTGGTTGTGGAGGCCCGCGTGCATCGCGTAGCTCATCAGCATCGTGTCGTCGAAGGGGGTGATGCGCACCCCCTGGCGGGCGAACATCTTCCAGTCGTACTTCATGTTCTGCCCGATCTTGAGGATGGCTGCGTCCTCAAGCACCGGTTTCAGGGCGGCGATGGTGGCGTCCAGCGGCAATTGACCCCCGGCCAGCGCGGTCGCACCGAACAGATCGCCGCCGCCTGTGGTGTGGGCCAGCGGGATGTAGGCGGCGCGCCCAGCCTCGACGCACAGCGAGATGCCGACGAGGTCGGCCTGCATTTCATCAAGGCTGGTGGTTTCGGTGTCCACGGCCACATGGCCGATGTCGCGGATATGGGCGATCCAGCGGTTCAGGGCATCCATATCGCGGATGCATTCGTAGGCGGCGTGATCGAAGGGGGGCTGATCGGCTTGCTCTCGCTTCTCCTCCGTGGGGGCGATCTGCAGTTGCGTTGTTTCCGGCATGGCGGGCGCGGCGATGCCCAGCTTTTCGGCCACCCTGCGGGTGAGGGTGCGAAACTCCATCTTCGTGAGGAAATCCATCACCGTGGCGGGGTCGGGCAGGTGGATGGCCAGATCGTCCAGCGTGACGTCAAGGGGGGTGTCGTCCTTCAACGTCACCAGATCGCGTGAGAGGCGGATCTTGTCGGCGTTGTCCACCAGCGCCTCACGCCGTTTGGGCTGCTTGATCTCACCCGCGCGGGCCAGAAGCGTATCAAGGTCGCCGTATTCGTTGATCAGAAGCGCCGCGGTCTTGAGTCCGATGCCGGGCGCGCCGGGGACGTTGTCAACGCTGTCCCCGGCCAGCGATTGCACGTCGATCACCCGTTCGGGGCCGACGCCGAACTTCTCCATCACCTCATCTGGGCCGATGGCGCGGGTTTTCATCGGGTCGAACATGTCAATGCCGGGGCCGATCAGTTGCATCAGGTCCTTGTCGGAGGAGATGATGGTGCAGCTGCCCCCCGCCGTCACCGCCACCCGGGCAAGGGTTGCGATGATGTCGTCGGCCTCAAAGCCTTCGGTTTCAAGGCAGGCCACGTTGAAGGCGCGGGTGGCTTCGCGGGTCAGCGGAAATTGCGGGCGCAGGTCTTCGGGAAGCTCGGGGCGGTTGGCCTTGTATTCGGGGTAAAGTGTGTTGCGGAAGGTCAGGGAAGAATGGTCGAAGACCACCGCCAGATGGGTAGCGGCCTTGCCTGCGCTGGCGCGCGACATCTCATTCCACAGGATATTGCAGAACCCGGCGACGGCACCCACCGGCAGACCATCGGATTTGCGCGTCAGCGGCGGCAGCGCGTGATAGGCGCGGAAAATATAGGCCGAGCCGTCGATGAGGTGAAGGTGATGGCCCTTGCCGAAAGTCATGATACGCGCCCCCTGCGGTCCCAGCGGGGTCAGTATTGGCATGAAGCCCGGCCGCGTGCCACCCGGTCATTGCATCGGGTGTGTCGTGAGAATTGGGCGGCGCGTTGCCGCGCCGCCCGTTTTTACTGCCACATCTTCCGGCCAGATACTCAGGCCGGATTGTAGATCGGGATCAAAGACCCTGAATCGCGTCGCAGATCGGCTGCATACGGGCGTCGTCGTCGATGAAGTTGGCGTCGGCCATCATCGAGGTGTCAGTTCCCGCCGTAGCAGCGTCCGCCGCAGCGCCGTCACCGGTTGCAGGCCCGGTCGAGGTGTCGGACGACCCGGCATCAGCAGCGGTGCCGGTTGCCTCACCGGTCGACGGTTCAATCCCTGCTGCATCCGCGGCATCAGCCGCAGCGCCGTCGCCGGTGGCGGGACCGGTCGATTCATCGGACGCGACTGCATCGGTGCCTGCGGCGGCCGGGGCCCCTTCCGAAGGCACGGCCTCAGTGGTAGCGCCGTCTCCGGTGGCAGGTCCGGTCGATTCACCGGATGCGCCGGAATCAACCGCCGCGTTGACAGCTTCGCAGCGAACACGGATCGCGGCCTGATCTTCGGCGCCGATCGTGGCCCACTGGGTCTGAATGTCGGCCGTTTCGCGCAGCGTCATCATCGTGTCGTCGCTGTAAAAGCTGGTGCCGACGCGCGACGACAGGTCGCTGCCGTCGGTTTGGGCCAGCACGGGTGCAGCAAGCAAGGTGACGAAAAGAGGAGCATAAAGTTTCATCGTAATATCTCCGGATCGTGGGTTTGCGTTCAAAACCCCGGCTGCGGGTGGCTCACACCATGCCAAGGTTCACAGCCAAAACCCGTGAAGTGCGGTGTTGTTCCGGGAAACATCGGGCAGTCGGCAGGATCGTGCCGAGCTAGTCGGCGCCGGCTGCAAGATGCCAGTCCAGTGCCAGGCTGATCGACCAGTTGGCCGGCGTCCAAAGACCAAAGGGAACGCCAGAGGCACGTAGTGTTTCGCCAAGCCAGGCATTGCAGGTGCGCAGGGCGTTGAAGGTTCCGTCGGCTGGGAAAAAGGCATCCAGCGCGGTAAAGCCAGGATGCTGCAGCGGCATCTTGCTTGCGAAGGCCGCAAGCACTTGCGAGATGAACGCCTGATATTGCGCGTCAGACAGGGTCAGAAAGCGAAGGTTTTCCAGCGGTGGCAGCGGGCCGGTCACGTCCAGCCGGATGACTGCGCTGTCGCCCGTGGCGGCGGTCAGGACAGCGCTTGCGGTGATGTCGGCGTAGGTTCCGGCGGTGGTATAGAACGCAGCCGACCCCCAGCCGAACATCAGCCATTCTGCATCTGGGTGATTGACCGGCACGCCCGCAGCTTCGGCAAAGCCAAACCGGGCACGGATGTCGGGGGTCAGCGGGATCAGGATGTCGGTGTGGATCGGTCCTTGCAGCAGACCGATCTTGTGGGCAGGCGGGCCGGAAAGATCGGGCCCCGGGCCGGGGATAAAAGCCAGGACAACCGATGCCGCGAGGTAGAGGAGCGGCAGGGCAAGGGCGAGGCCGATAAGGCGAAGGGCATGGCGCATGGCAAGGGAAGGCCCCGAAGACGGATGCTGGCGGTCGTGCAACGCCTGTCTGTCCGGGGGAGTGGCCGATCAATCCGGGCGTTGGGGGCAAGAATTGGCACAAGGGCGGTTCAGGGGCCAGCACGTTCGCGCCCGACCATCGCAGCCCTTTGCGATAGTTGGGCGTTTTGCAGGCATCCATGATAGGGTTGGTTAACCTTGGTCATGGAAGGACGGCAGCGGATGGAAGACGTGACAGGATCGGGCGTGCCCGCCGTTGTGCGGGGCGATACGGCGCTGGACGGGCAATCCTTCGGGTTTTTGAACGGCATGTTTCATCTGAAGGTATCAGGCGCTTCAACGGCGGGTGGTCTGTGCATCTATGACACGGTGCGCAGCGAGCCGGGCGGCCCGCCGCTGCATGTCCACGCCGCCCAGGACGAATGGTTCCTGGTGACCGAGGGCGAATTTCAGATCAGGGTCGGCGATGTCGTGCACCAGCTTGTGCCGGGCGACAGCCTGCTTGCGCCAAGGGGCATCCCGCATGCGTTCCGCAACATGACCCGGACGGGAAGGATCCTTGTGGCCTTTCAGCCCGCCGGGACGATGGAGGAATTTTTTGTTCAGGGCAGCAAATTAAGTCCGCTGACCCCGGCGGCCTTTGCCGAGCTTTCGGCGCAGCACGGGATGCGCGTGGTCGGGCCGCCGCTTGGCTGATGCGACCCGTGCGAATGGTCGTTCCTAATGATCGTCGTGCGCGTGATCGCGGTCTATGACATAACGCTTGTCGCAATAGCCACATTCGACAAATCCAGTCTCTTGCGGGATCGTCAGCCAGACGCGCGGATGGCCCAAGGCACCCTCACCCCCGTCGCAGGCCACTTTCCAGGTGGTGACAACTTGGGTTTCCGGCGCTTCGATCGGCATGTGAGGGCATCCTGTTGATGGCTTGGCTTATTCTAACGGCTGAGGCCCGGTAGGCACAAGGGGAGGGTTTGGTCAGATGCGGGCCGGCATGGGCCAGCGGCTGCCATGCGGCCCCATCCCGCCTCGACGGGGGGAAAGCCCGCGGACCCCTACATACCGATCGGCGTGCTGCGCGATTTCAGCGCGGTCAACCAGCCCAGGCCCAGCGCGGTGCCCTTGGCCGGGCGATACTCGGCCGAGATCCAGGTCAGCGGCAGGTGCAGGTCAATCTCGTCGCACAGGTCGGGCAGCGAGAAGCCGCCACCGCCGGGTTCGTTCCGCGCCGGAAAGCCCGCGATCTGGACGTGGTTGATCCGGTGGCGATGGTCGGCCCAGACGGCCTTGGCATCCCCATGCAGGCGGGCCGCGTGCCAAAGGTCGAATTGCAGCCCGATCCGGGGATCGGCCAGGTCATCCAGAATCCGCGCGGCCTGATCGTAATCGTTCAGGAAGTAGCCCGGCATGTCATCGGGGTTCAACGGCTCTACAGTCAGGGTCAGGTCCGGCGCCTCGGCCAGCGCCCAGGTCAGGTTTTCGACATAGCACTGTTCGGCCTGCGGGCCTTTGGCCACGCCCGCCATGACATGCAGCCGCCCCGCCTGCAGCCGCGTGGCATAGTCGGCGGCGCGCAGAAAGCTCTCGCGAAACCGCAGCTCCATTCCCGGGACGGCGGCGAAACCCCGGTCACCACTCGCCCAGTCACCGGGGGGCGTGTTGATCATGGCAAGCGGCTGGCCGGCCAGCGCGCGTTCCCAATCGGCCATCGGAAAGTCGTAGGGGAACAGCACTTCAACCCCATCGAACCCGCAGCGCGCGGCCCAGTCGGGGCGGTCCAGCATCGGCACTTCGGTGAAGAGTAGCGTCAGGTTCGCGGCGTATCGGGGCATGAAGGGCAGGGGCCTTTCAGGGCAAGTCCTTGGGCATCTTGGCGGGCATCTCGGGGGGCAATTCAGACGACAGGATGACAGGAAAGAACTGGCCCGAGGACCAGAGGCCAAACCAATCCTGCCCCGCATAGGCGTGATGGCCCCCAAGATCAACCAGTCGGTAAAAGGATTTCCGGTCAATCAGCGCCCAAAGATTGGCCCGGATGAGAACATAGGGCGAAGGCTCACCCGTCACGGCATCGCGTTCGACCCGCAAGGGGTGGTCGGGCCCAAGGGTGGCGGTATCTTCGGTCAGGGTGGTGAAGGTGACAATTTGGTCGGTGCCGTCGCCCGTCACTTCAAAGTCTGTCGCCAGAAGCGGCGCATCATCTACGGTGATCCCGACCTTTTCGACCGGGGTCACCAGAAAGTAGGCCTCCCCTTCCCGCTTGAGAATGTTGGAGAACAACTTGACCAGCGGCGCACGGCCAATCGGCGTGCCAAGATAGTACCAGGTGCCATCCCGCGCGATCCGCATGTCGATATCGCCGCAAAAGGGCGGGTTCCACAGGTGGATCGGCGGCGGGCCCTTCTTGGCGACGGTTGTGGCGGCTGCGGCCAGTGTATCGGCGGTAGGTTTGGTCATCACGCCAATCTAGCGGCCTCTCTTGCGGGTGCAACCGGCCTTCGTGGTGCGGGTGATTTCTTGGAAGAAACTGCGCCAAGGCCTTCAAAGGCTCTGGACCGGAGTTTTCGGACGTTCCGGGCCACAAGCGGGGTTGGTCGCCGTCTTTCACGATGATTTGTGTCAAGTCGCCTTTTGCCATTTGTGCCGGGCGGCATAGTTGGGTCTAATGACCAACGGACCCCTCTGAACGGAGCTTTGCCATGGCCGATACCACAGCGCTTGTTGCCGAGATCGAAGCGTTGGGGGCAACCCTGAGCCAGGCGAAGGCGTCAATCAACCGCCGCTTCATCGGGCAGGAAAAGGTGGTGGACCTGGTCCTTGCCTCGATGCTGTGCGGCGGGCACGCGCTGCTGGTGGGTCTGCCGGGTCTGGGCAAGACGCGGCTGGTCGACACGCTGGGCACCGTAATGGGCCTCAAGGCCAACCGCATCCAGTTCACGCCCGACCTGATGCCCGCCGACATTCTGGGGTCTGAAGTGCTGGACGGCGACGCCAGTGCGCGGGCGTTTCGCTTCATCGAAGGGCCGATCTTCTGCCAGCTTCTGATGGCCGATGAGATCAACCGCGCCAGCCCCCGGACGCAATCGGCGCTTTTGCAGGCGATGCAAGAGAAGGAAGTCACGATCGCGGGCCAGCACCGCCCGCTGGGCAAACCCTTCCACGTTCTGGCGACGCAAAACCCCATCGAGCAGGAAGGCACCTATCCCCTGCCGGAAGCCCAGCTTGACCGGTTCCTCGTGCAGGTCGATGTGGAATATCCGACGCGGGCGACCGAACGTGACATCCTGATTGCCACCACCGGCGTCGAAGAGGCCGAGGCGCATCAGGTCTTCACCGCCGAAGGGCTGTTGAACGCGCAAAGCGTGATCCGGCGCATGCCGGTCGGCGATCAGGTGGTCGAGGCGATCCTTGATCTGGTCCGCGCCTGCCGCCCGGGTGAGGCTGAGGGGCGTGATCTGGCGGATTCGCTCTCATGGGGTCCCGGCCCCCGTGCCGCGCAGGCGCTGATGCTGACAGTCCGTGCCCGGGCTTTGCTGGACGGACGGCTGGCCCCTTCGATCAGCGACGTGGCTGACCTTGCGCAGGCCGTGCTGGTCCACCGGATGGCGCTATCCTTCGCCGCACGCGCGCGGGGCGAGACTCTGTCGGGCATCATCACCCGCGTCACCGGCCGCATCCTTGGCCTTGAGGCCGCCGCGTGAGTGCAGCGCCCGATCTTCGCGCGCCCCACCTTCGTGAACGGGCGGAAGCGCTTGGGCAGACGCTGCCCCCACTTCTGGCCGAGGCTGAGATGTTGGCGGCCACCGTCATGCTGGGCGAACACGGGCGCAGGCGCGCGGGTCTGGGTGACGAGTTCTGGCAATACCGGCCTGCGCATCAGGGTGATTCTGCCCGGATGATCGACTGGCGGCGGTCCGCGCGCAGTGACTCCAACTTTGTGCGGGAACGGGAATGGCAGGCGGCGCAGTCGGTGACGCTTTGGGTCGATCCGTCAAAGTCGATGTCTTTTACCGGCGACAAATCCCGCGCGCCAAAGGGCGACCGGGCCAAGCTGCTGGCGCTGGCTTTGGCGGTTCTGTTGCTGCGCGGCGGGGAACGGGTGGGCCTTGCCGGCATGGCCAGCCCCCGCGCAGGCCGCACGCAGATGCTGCGCCTTGCAGCCCGGCTGGCGGGTGAAGATCCGGGCGAAGACTACGGCACCCCGGAAACCGAAGGCATGGTCAGCCACGGGCGGGCGGTGTTCCTGTCCGATTTCCTTGGCGATCTGACGGCGGTTGAGGGCGGCCTTGCCCGCGCGTCCGACCGGGGGGTGAAGGGCGTCCTGATCCAGATTCTTGATCCGGCTGAAGAAGAGTTTCCCTTCGATGGTCGCACAATCTTTGAATCGATGGGCGGCTCGATGCGGCACGAGACCCAGCGCGCGGGCGATCTGCGCGCGCGGTATCTGGCCCGGCTTGCGGAACGCAAGGACCGGCTGACCGGGCTTGCCCGCGCCGTTGGCTGGCATTTCACCACGCATCACACCGGGCATCCGGCGCAATCGGCGCTGCTGTGGGCCTATGCCGCCTTGCAAGGGGGCCGCTGATGTTCATGCTCGGCCCCATTGGCTTTGCGGTTCCGTGGCTTTTGCTGGGGCTGGTCGCCTTGCCGATCCTTTGGTTCCTCCTCCGCGCGGTGCCGCCCGCGCCGATCCGGCGGCGGTTTCCCGGGGTCGCCCTTCTGCTGGGCCTGCAGGACGAAAAGACTGAGACCGACAAGACCCCGTGGTGGCTGCTGCTGTTGCGGATGCTGGCGGTGGCGGCGGTGATCATCGCCTTTGCCGGGCCGGTCCTGAACCCCGATGTGCGGGCGGGTGGCTCGGGGCCGCTGATGGTGGTCGTCGATGGGTCATGGGCCGATGCGCGCGACTGGCCGCGCCGGGCCGAGAAAGCCAGCGCCCTGGTTGCCCAGGCTGGGGCCGAAGGGCGGCCCGTGGCGCTGATCCGCCTGACCGACGCGCCGGAAGCGGTGGAGTTTCAGACGGCTGAGGCCTGGGCAGGCCGCGCCGCCGGCTTGCAGCCGCAGGCCTGGGCACCCGGCACGGACGGCTGGGCCGAAGTGCTACCAGCCGGGGAGTTTGAGACGGTCTGGCTGTCGGATGGTCTTGCCCGTGACGGACGCGAAGCATTGCTGGTGGCGTTGCAAGCCAAAGGCCCGGTCCGGGTGATCGAAAGCCCCCGTCCCGTGTTGGCACTGCACCCGGCAGGGTTTGAGGATGGCAAGGTGGTGGTCGCCGCCAGCCGGATGCCAGTAGGCGACGCCGTGTCGGTCGAGGTGGTCGCGCGCGGTCCCGACCCTTCGGGGATTGAACGCGAACTCGCCCGCATTACGCTTGGTTTTGCCGCCGGGATGGAGCGGGCCGAGGCGGTTCTGGACGTGCCCCCAGAACTGCGCAACCGGATCACCCGGTTTGAGCTGGAGGCTGCGCGCACCGCAGGCGCGGTCAGCCTGACGGATGACAGCCTGAAGCGCCGCAAGATCGCGCTGATCGGCGCAGGCCCGGACCAAGAGGGGCTGCAGCTGCTGTCGCCCCTCCACTACCTGCGTCAGGCGTTGGAGCCGGTGGCCGAGATCATTGATGGCAGCTTGACCGAGGTGCTGTTGGCCAATCCTGACGTGGTGATCCTGGCCGATGTGGCCCGTCTGACCCAATCCGAAACTGACGCTGCTCTGAAGTGGTTGGAAGACGGGGGCCTGCTTCTCCGCTTCGCCGGCCCACGTTTGGCGGCAAGCGATGTCAGCCGCTTTGACGAGGACCCGCTGCTCCCGGTACGCCTGCGCGAAGGGGGCCGTTCGGTCGGCGGCACGATGAGCTGGGGTGAACCGAAGGCGCTGGCGCCGTTCCCCGAAACCTCACCCTTCTTCGGGCTGGTCGCGCCGGATGATGTGGTGGTGCGCGCGCAGGTGCTGGCGCAGCCGGACCCGAACCTGACAGAACGCACGATTGCCGCCCTTGACGACGGCACGCCGCTGGTCACCCGCAAGATCGTGGGCGATGGCCAAGTGGTGCTGGTGCATGTGACGGCAAATGCGGAATGGTCGTCGCTGCCACTGTCGGGCCTGTTCGTGCAGATGCTGGAACGGTTGGCCGTGTCCACCCGCCCGGCATTGCCGGAAGCGGCGGATCTGGCGGGGCAGGTCTGGTCGCCTGAAGTTGTGCTGGACGCCTATGGTCAGTTGTCCGACGCAGGCGAACTTCCCGGTGCCGAGGGTGAGGCATTGGCCGGAGCAGTCGCCGCCGGGCCGACCCTCGTCATGCCGCCCGGTCTTTACGCAGGGGCGGACCGCCGGGTTGCGCTGAACGTCATGGCACCGGATACAGAACTTCTGCCCGCCGTCTGGCCAGCTTCCGTCCCGGTTGAGGGGCTGGAGGGGCGTGAGGCGCAGGCGCTGAAAGGCACGTTCCTGACCGCAGGCCTTGCGCTTTTGCTGCTGGACGTGCTGGCGGCCTTGTGGGTTGCCGGTCGGCTTTCCGGTCTGCGGCGCGGGGCTGCGGTGCTGCTGGTGGCGCTGCTTCCCATGGGCGAGGCACGGGCTCAGGATACTTCCCTTCCCGATGACGCTCTGGCGCTGGAGGCAACGACGGCAGTGGTGCTGGGGCATGTGCTGACCGGCGATGCCCAGGTTGATGATGTGGCTCAGGCGGGGTTGCTGGGCCTTGGTGACCGGCTTTGGCAGCGCACGTCGATTGAACCGGCGCTGCCGATTGGCGTTGATCTTGAACGCGACGAGTTGGCATTTTTCCCTTTCCTCTACTGGCCAATCACGGCGGGTCAGGCGCAACCGTCGGCGGCGGCCTATGAAAAGCTGAACCAGTATCTGCGGACAGGGGGGATGATCCTTTTCGACACCCGCGACGCCGATGTTGCGGGCTTTGGCGGATCGACGCCGGAAGGTCAGGCGCTGCAGCTTATCGCCTCGGGTCTGGATATTCCGCCACTGGAACAGATGCCCGGGGATCACGTGCTGACCCGCACTTTTTACCTTTTGCAGGAATTTCCCGGCCGCCATGCGCGCGGGCCGATCTGGGTTGAAGCCGCCCCGATGGCCGAGGCCGAGGCGGCAGAAGGCATGCCGTTCCGCAACCTTAACGACGGGGTGACACCGGTGGTGATTGGCGGCAATGACTGGGCGGCGGCCTGGGCGGTCGATGACATCGGCGTGCCCTTGCTGCCCGTGGGCCGGGGCTTTGCAGGTGAGCGTCAGCGCGAAATTGCTTACCGCTTTGGGATCAATCTGATCATGCATGTGCTGACGGGGAACTATAAATCGGATCAGGTGCATGTGCCTGCCCTGCTGGAAAGGTTGGGGCAATGACCGGGTCAATCGTCTTTGCGCCGCTGGTCAATTGGCTGGTGATCTACGGGCTGGCCGCTGTCGCCGTGGCGCTGGTGGCGCTGGCGCTGTGGCGCGGGCTTGGCGGCTGGTGGCTGCGCGCGCTTGGGCTGGTGGCGCTGCTGGCGGCGCTGGCAAATCCCGCCTTGCAAGAGGAAGAGCGCGCGCCGCTGACCGATATCGTGATCCTCGTGGTGGATGAAAGCGCCAGCCAGTCGCTTGGCAACCGCGCCACACAAGTGGCCGATGCCGTGGCGGCGGTTGAGGCTGAGGTGGCCGCCCTGCCGAACACCGAACTGCGTATCCACCGCATCGGCGACGGGGAAGAGGACACGGGCACGCTGGCCCTGACCGCGCTGGCCGAAGCACTTGCCGAAGAACCGCGCGCGCGGGTGGCAGGCGCGATCATGATCACCGATGGCCGGGTGCATGACCTTGGCCTTGTGCCGAACCTGCCCGCGCCGCTGCAAGTCCTGCTGACCGGGGAACAGGCCGACTGGGACCGCCGTCTGGTGGTAAAGGATGCCCCCGCCTTCGCCATCATCGGCGAAGAATTCAACCTGACCCTGCGCATTGAAGACATCGGCGCGGTGCCCGCCCTGGCTGGGCAAGACGTTGAGCTGACCATTTCCGTCGATGCCGAAGACCCGGTGACATACACCGTGCCGGTCAATGAGGATCTCGACCTGCCGGTCACTCTGCCGCATGGCGGCATGAACGTGCTGCAGTTTGCCGTCGCCCCGGTTGAGGGCGAGTTGACTGACCGCAACAATGCCAGCGCCATCCAGATCAACGGCGTGCGTGACCGGCTTCGCGTGCTGCTGGTGTCGGGTGAGCCGCATGCCGGTGAACGGGTCTGGCGCAACCTTCTCAAGTCGGACGCCAGCGTTGACCTTGTCCACTTCACCATCCTGCGCCCGCCGGAAAAGCAGGACGGCGTGCCGGTGGATGAGCTGTCGCTGATCGCCTTCCCGACACGGGAGCTGTTTATCGAGAAGATCGAAGAATTCGACCTTATCATCTTCGACCGTTACCGGATGCGGGGCATCCTGCCGATGTCGTATATTGAAAACGTGGTGAAATATGTACGCGAGGGCGGGACCGTGCTGGTCGCCGCCGGGCCGGAATATGGGGCGGTGGACAGTCTTTATAGATCCCCGCTTGCCGAGATCCTGCCGGTTGCCCCCACGGCGCAGGTGGTGGAAGAAGGCTTTCGCCCCGCCCTGACCGACCTTGGCCGCCGCCATCCTGTGACCGAAGGGCTTGAGGATGCCGCGCCTGAAGGTGGCTGGGGCCGCTGGTTTCGTGCTATCGAAGTGGAATATCTGGATGGTCAGATCCTTATGACCGGCCCGCGCGACCTGCCGCTTCTGGTCTTGAACCGGGTGGATCAGGGCCGGATCGCGGTGCTGGCGTCTGACCATGCCTGGCTTTGGGGCCGTGGGTATGAAGGCGGCGGGCCGCAGCTGGAACTCCTCCGCCGTCTGGCGCACTGGATGCTGAAAGAGCCGGAGTTGGAGGAAGAAACCCTGACCGCCGAGGTGCGCGGGCAAGCGGTGACCATCACCCGACGGTCCCTTGCGGAAGAGCCTCCCGGCCCGGTCACGATCATCGGGCCGGATGGGGCCGAGGTGGTGCTGGAAATGCCCGAAGCCGGGCCGGGACGGTTCGAGGCCGCGTGGGAAGCGCCAATGCTGGGCCTGTACCGGCTGGAACAGGGCGATCTTGTCCGCGTCATCGCCGTCGGCCCCGCTGCCCCGCGTGAGTTTGTGGAGACGATTGCCAGCGGCGACGACCTTGCGCCCCTTGCGGCGGGCACTCAGGGTGGGGTGACGCGGCTGGAAGACGGGATGCCCGACATCCGCCGCGTTGCCGAAGGCCGGCCTGCGGTTGGGCGCGGCTGGATCGGTGTCACCCCGCGTGAAGCGTACCTAACGGCGGATATCAACGTGGCACCGCTTTTGCCCGCGTGGATCTGGTTAGTGCTGGCCGCCGGGCTGGCAATTGCCGCCTGGCTGATCGAGGGCCGCAAGGGCGCGCGGGCGGTCTGAAGCGGAAGGTTAGTCCAGCGATTACGCCTTTGTCGGGCGGCGCAACGGGGGTCTTCCACCCCCGGACCCCCATAGAGTATTTTTGAAAAGAGCAGATATAAGTAGGACGTGGCGCGCGCGGTCAGGGATTGCGCCGCAGGAAGACGAGGCGTGAGACGCTGGTAAACTCTCGCCGCAACAGGACGGCGGTGGCCAGAAATGCTCCGGTCAGCAACCCCAATGGCCCCAAGAGCCACCCAAGGGCCGCCAGCGCATAGTAGATCGATCGCAGCCCGCGGTTGAAACTTCTGGCCGCGGTGATGTTGATGTCAGCCGCTTGTGCTGCGCGGTGAAAGGCCAGCGGATCGGCGGGGTCATTCGGCACAGCGGCCATCAGGATGGAGCAGTAGCCGAACAGCCGATGCGCCCAGACGAACTTCAAGAGCGCATTGCCCAGCAGCCCGATCACCGGCAGCATGTGCAGCGCCACCTCCTGACTGCCGGTGCCGATGGGCAGGCCGGCGGTCAGCCTCTCGATCGTGCCGGCGTTGCCGATCAGTGCGATGCCACCGCCGATCGCAATCATCGAGGCCGAGGCGAAGAAGGCCGTGCTTTGGCGCAAGCTGTCGATCAGCGTGGCATCAAAGATCCGCGGCTGACGGGTGACGAAGGTGCGCATCCATTCGCGGCGGTACTCCTCCATCAGCACGGCGACAGAGGGCCGCGTGGCTGGCGGATGTTCGGTCAGCCAGCCCGAGATCAGCCAGGCCAGGGTCAGGACGGCAAGGGCCGCAGCGTCAAGGGGCGAGAGGGGAAGCTGCATCAGGTCCATGGCGATGACAGTAGGGGCGGGGATTCTGCTTGTCAGCCTTGAAAATTGGTTATATTATTTTACCAATCACGGGAGGGATCGCCATGGAAATGCCACTGCCCGACAGCGCCGTTCTGGCATCAAAGGCGCGGATCGTGGCGCGTTTGCGCGGGGTTCTGCCCGCCGATGCCGTGATTGATGACCTGGCCGAACTGCGCGCCTATGAATGTGACGCCCTGACCGCCTATCGCTGCCCGCCCCTTGCTGCCGTGCTGCCGCGCACGACCGAAGAGGTTGCGGCCGTCCTGCGTGCCTGCTGGGAAGAAGGCGTGCCGGTGGTGCCGCGCGGATCGGGCACCAGTCTGGCCGGGGGGGCGCTGCCAACGGCCGACAGCGTGATCCTTGGCGTCGCGCGGATGAACGCGGTGCTTGAGACGGACTACGACAACCGTTTCATCCGGGTGCAATCGGGGCGCACGAACCTGAGCGTGTCTGGCGCGGTTGAGGCGGAGGGGTTCTTTTACGCCCCCGACCCCAGCAGTCAGCTGGCCTGCGCGATTGCCGGGAACATCGCCATGAACTCTGGCGGGGCGCATTGCCTGAAATACGGGGTGACGACGAACAACCTGCTTGGCGTCACGCTGGTCAAGATGGACGGCACCGTGGTCACCCTTGGCGGGCCCTGGGGCGAGGCGTCGGGGCTGGATCTTCTGGGCGTGGTTTGCGGATCGGAAGGGCAGCTTGGCGTGGTGACCGAGGCGTGGTTGCGCATTCTGCCCAAGCCCGAAGGCGCGCGGCCAGTGCTGGTGGGGTTCAACAGCAACGAGGTTGCGGGGGCCTGCGTCGCCGATATCATCCGCGCGGGGCTGCTGCCCGTG
>JANPJU010000086.1:0-18967 GCA_031425675.1 Paracoccaceae bacterium
GATGCTGGCATGCTGGGCATAGAAATGCGTCAGGTCTGGGATCAGGTCTTTGATCACTGGCATGTGCGGCAAGGGGTAAATCTTGATATCCCCCTTCACCTCATCCAGTCCATAAATGCAGGCCAAAGTGTTGATCCCGTCGATGTTCATGGCACAGGAGCCGCAGATCCCTTCGCGGCAGGACCGGCGGAAGGTCAGGGTCGGGTCAACCTCGGTCTTGATCTTGATCAGCGCGTCCAGAACCATCGGACCGCAGCTGTCCATGTCGACGAAATAGGTGTCAACGCGCGGATTTTCGGCGTCATCCGGGCTCCACCTGTAAACCTGGAACTTGCGGACGTTCTTGCCATCTGGCTTGGGCCAGGTCTTGCCGGTGCGGATCTTGGAGTTCTTGGGCAGGGTAAACTGGACCATGGGTCAGCCTTTCCAGTCGGGTCTAGCATAAAGCGGCCGCGACGGCGGCTCGCCGGATTTCGATACTACGCAGGTTTCGTAAACAGCCGCAGGGTCACGGCGAAGCAGGTAGTCAGAGCTGACGTTCAGCTCGATCGCCGCCGCTGTCTTGCCGCCAGAGCCGACACCAAACGCCACCTCACCGCGCGGCTGCTGGGCAAGGCGCGCGCGTTCAAAGCACTGGCTTTCGGCTTCGGCCAGGGTCATCGGTCCGCAGGCGGCCAGCACCAGCGCAAACGCAAGGGGCCAGCATCCGTTGGCAAAGATCGCAAGTGGCCGGGTCATGAATGTGCTCCGATCTGCGTGGCACGTCCGGGCTTATCCAGCATCTGGGCAAAGCGTTCAAACGACACCAGTTCCCGACCGCCACCCATGCCGCGGCCGGGTGTGAAATCTTCAACCACCACCATGCCGTTCGACCGAACCCGCGAGGCCCGCAGCGGAATACCACTTACGGGCAAGCGGCTAAGCACGTGTTTCAAGAAACGTTCGGAATGGGGCAGATGTCCTGCGCGGCAGTATTCCCCAAGCCTGTCGATCCGCATACCGTAGGCGCGGATAGCGTCGTTGCCCTTGACCAGCGCGAACCGGTCATTGTGGCCATGCCATTGGCACCAGTCTGGCACCAGGATGTGCTTGCGACGAAGGTCGGCCAGCGCCCCAAGATACGGGGCCATCGTGTCGTGATAGTAAAGATCGGGTCGGGCAAAAATCACCAGATGCGGGCGCCAGGTCAACGCCATTTCGGTCACGCACCGCAGCGAGTGCAGCTGGTGCACCAGATTGCGCAAGGACACAAAGCCATCGTCCCACGGATCGCCATTCGCTTTCAGCCCCTCAAAATCATGCAGCGGCAGGCTGACGTCGGGTGCCTCATGCTCAACATGGTCAAGTTGCAGCAGACGGTATTCGTCGCGGTCAAGCGGCCCCACTTCATGAGAGCGGAGGTTGTCAATCCTGTCCTGATCATAGAAATGCCCGAACATTCGCACCTCAGCCGCCAGTTCACGGGCCGGCGCGACAAGGTTGTCGCGGATCGACCCGATGGTCAGCTTCAAGGACCGGGTGATCCCGAAAAAGGCCAGCGCGACCCGCAGTCGGCTTCGCGGAATACGAAACAGGCTCATCGGCGGGCCATCTGCAAGGCGGGGATCATTGACCTCACCGCAACTGTGGCACGGCATTGGCCGCAAAACAGCTTTGCGCCGCCGGACGCAGCGCGATGTCGCGGATCGTGGCTTTGGTCGAGGTCCCGGCCTCAACCCCCACATCGCGCGCCAGAAGGCGTGCCTCATCCGCGCTGGCCGCGTTCAGGATGCAGTCGGTCGCGGCCTGCGCCGGACCAGCCGGCATGTCCAGATTGACCACAGGGAAGACGACCGAAGCCGCCGTCCGCCGCACGGCTTTGTCGGCAAGTTCACCTGGATCACAGGCTGCGACCAAGATTAGGGCGGCAATAAAGACCAGTGCGCGCATCAGATCTTCCTTCCCGGAGAGGCAATCTTTTTCAGGGCCAGGTCACTCGTAGCTTCAGCGTTCTGCGGCTTGGCTTGACCATGCCAAGTGTTACAGGGGGCCATCACTCCGTCAACGCAGGCCAGCGAAATCTGGCTCACGGCCCGCCCATCGCGTCCGCGCCCGATTTGCGCTCGCATGCGAAGGCTTTCCCCGCAATCAGGTAGGTCGAAAGATGATCCTGTCAGGCAGGCCCGGCGATTTTGCAGCCGTCGCTTCGGGTTTGCCATCCGAGACCTGACAAGCGGCGGGATCGTTGACAGATTTCCACGCTTCATGTCAAAGCCCCCCCTCAGCGAACAATTTCTGCGATCTTTCCACCAGCCGGGTGACTTTCAGCCTGTCGGACTTTTCCAAGCCCAAAGCATTGATCTGACGGATGAATTCCAAAGAAGCCGGGGAGATCGACACGTTCGAAGACTGCGGAACGGGCAGAGTGTTGATCACAGCCTCGTCGATCCCCGACAGCTCAAGCACCCGACGCCCGACGTAGCCGTAGCGCTGAACTTCTTCCTCCATCGGCAAGACGGTCAGCCGGTCGCCCAGGACCGATCGGAAACCCTCCACCATCTTCTGTGGCACGTTCAGGTCCGGATGCATGGCAATCCAGGTATCGTAATCCTGCGTCCCGCCGGCAAGTTTGACCGTCTGGTTGTAGCAGCTGTCGCTCCATTTCTGCGGTTCGCGCGTGTAGCAGACATAGTGCAGGTCCCATCCGGCCAGCTCGGACTCGATCTCTGACAAGATATGTGCCGGCCCGTTTTCGAACCGCGCGGAAAACAGCGTGCGGCTGAAAATGCCAAACATGTTCTCGTCAGAAACGATGATCGTGTCAGCCGTCATGTCAGACATCTTGCGGCGCATGTTTTGCACCGCGCGTTGCAGTTTGCTGCGCGTCACACTTCCCGTGCCGTTCAGGAGCTCCGCCCCAAGGATTCGCAATTGCGCCGTCAAACCATCGCGTGCAGACACCGCAACTCTTTGGCCAAAACGGCTTACGTTATTCTTCAGCATGACGTGGAACGTCGTCGTGGCGGTTTTGGAGGGCCCGAAATGGAATATCACCCGCCGCGGCGATTCCAGTTTTGCCTTCTTGTCCCAAAACACTCTCTGATCTCCTCGCTACAACGGCTTCAGAATTTGCGCTCCGCCGGGGCGATCTTCTTCAATGCGATGCCACCCTCGGCCTCGGTCGTCAGTGGGTCCTTGTGGACGGGGCGGTAGTCTAGCCGCACCTTCGCGCCATCGACCCACGCAAGCGAGTGTTTGCGCCAGCTGACATCATCTCGCGTCGGGTGGTCTTCATGGGCGTGCGCACCCCGGCTTTCGGTGCGGGCATGCGCGCCGTAGATCGTGGCCAGCGCGTTAGGCATCAGGTTGCCCAGTTCCAGCGTCTCCATCAGGTCGCTGTTCCAGATCAGCGACCGATCGGTGACGTGGATGTCATCCATCTTGGCGGCGATGGCGGTCATCTTCGCTTCACCTGCCGCCAGCGTATCCTCAGCACGGAAAACGGCGGCATCCGCCTGCATGGTGCGCTGCATTTCCAGCCGCAATTCCGCCGTCGGCACCGCGCCCTTGGCATGGCGCATCGTGTCAAAGCGCGACAGCGCGCGGTCCACTTCGGCCGTATTCACCGGCGCAAGCGAGGCTTTGCGATCCACCACTTCGCCTGCGCGGATCGCCGCCGCCCGGCCAAAGACCACCAGGTCGATCAGCGAGTTTGATCCCAGCCGGTTCGCGCCATGCACGCTTGCACAGCCCGCCTCACCCACGGCCATCAGGCCGGGGAAGGTGGCGTCGGGGTTGTCATGGGTCGGGTTCAGCACCTCACCCCAATAGTTCGTGGGGATGCCGCCCATGTTGTAATGCACGGTCGGCAGAACCGGGATAGGTTCCTTCAACAAGTCCACCCCGGCAAAGATGCGGGCGGATTCGGTGATCCCCGGCAGCCGCAGTTCCAGCGTTTCCTTGGGCAGGTGCGACAGGTTCAGGTGGATGTGATCCTTGCCGGAACCTACGCCGCGCCCTTCGCGAATCTCCAGCGTCATGCAGCGGCTGACATAGTCGCGGGGGGCCAGGTCCTTGTAATGGGGCGCATACCGCTCCATGAACCGTTCGCCTTCGCTGTTGGTCAGATACCCGCCCTCACCCCGTGCACCTTCGGTGATCAGACAACCCGAGCCGTAGATGCCGGTCGGGTGGAACTGCACAAACTCCATGTCCTGCAAGGGAAGGCCCGCGCGGGCAACCATCCCGCCACCGTCACCGGTGCAGGTGTGGGCAGAAGTTGCGCTGAAATAGGCGCGCCCGTAGCCGCCGGTGGCAAGCACCACCATCTTGGCGTTGAAGACATGCATGGTGCCGTCGTCCAGCTTCCACGCGACCACGCCGGTGCAGCGACCGTCGGTGATGATCAGGTCCAGCGCGAAATATTCGATGTAGAATTCCGCGTTGTTCTTCAGGCTTTGCCCATAAAGCGTATGCAGGATCGCATGACCTGTGCGGTCAGCTGCCGCACAGGTGCGCTGCACCGGGGGGCCTTCGCCAAACTCGGTCGTATGTCCGCCAAAGGGGCGCTGGTAGATCTTGCCCTCTTCGGTGCGGGAAAACGGCACGCCGTAGTGCTCCAGTTCATACACCGCTTTCGGGGCTTCCCGGGCGAGGTATTCCATCGCATCCGTATCGCCCAGCCAGTCCGACCCCTTGACGGTGTCGTACATGTGCCACTGCCAGCTGTCCGGCCCCATGTTCCCCAGGCTGGCGGCAATCCCGCCTTGCGCGGCCACGGTATGGCTGCGGGTCGGGAACACCTTGGTCACGCAGGCCGTGCGCAGGCCCTGTTCGGCCATGCCCAGCGTGGCGCGCAAACCAGCACCGCCTGCGCCCACAACAACCACGTCATAGTCATGCACTTCATACGGATAGGCAGTCATCATTTGTCCTTCAAAGCGCGATCTTGGCCAGCGCGAACAGGCCCGTTGCCGCAATCACCGTCGCCAGCGCACCCGCCCCGATGACCAGCATCTTGCGCGTCGTGCCCTTGCTGTAGTCCTCAAGCATCGTCGTCGCCCCCATGGCGAAGTGGCGCATGCCGACCACCAGGATCAGCGCGGTCACAATCGCCGGGAAGGGACGGGCGAAGGTCTCCAGCACCACCTCGCGCGGCGCACCCAGGGTGCTGCCAAAGATGTAAAGCCAGACCGGCAAAAGGAAAGCGAGGCCGACGGACGACACCGTCATTGCCCAGTGATGCTCGGCCCCGTGATGGGCGGCACCCCGGCCCTCGGCGCGTTTGCGGGCGGTCAGATAGCGCATGGAACCCTCACTGAACCAGAAGAATGGTGATCACGGTCAGAACGACCGATCCGATGATGCAGGCCCAACCCAGCTTTTCCGCTGTCGCTACCTCAAGCCCGTGGCCTGCATCAAAATACAGGTGCCGCAGCCCGGCCAGAAAGTGATACCAGATCGCCCAAAGCGCCACCGTGAACACCAGATCACCGAACCAGCTCGTCACCACCGCATTGGCGACATCAAAATAGTCGTCCGACGTCGCCGCAGCCAGCAGCCACCACACTGCCAAAGCCACCGCCACGATGACCCCGTTCCCCGTGATCCGCGTCAGGATCGAGGAGATGGAGGTCATCTGCGGCCGATAGATCTGCAGATGGGGCGAAAGGGGGCGATTGATCGTCTGCGGTGTCCGCTTGGCTTCGGCCATGGTCGGTCCTTCCGTCTGGCGGCGCTGATGGATCAGCGTCAGGCTATCGTTGTGGTCCTGAATAACGCGGTTTTCGGCAGTGTCACGCACTTCAATGCCGCACCTGCGCAATGTTTTCGCTATCAGCCGAAGTATTTCGGCTTTGTGATCACGAATTTTCAGGCTGTGATCACAAGATTGCTGCACCGCAGGACTCACAACGGACTCAGTGCCCAATAGTCCAGGTCCAACAGCACCTCGGGAAGGTATTTCCCGTCCGACCCGCGCAACGCACCCGCGGCACCTTTCGTCGCGACCAGCCGCAGCCGCAAGGCACCCACACCGGGCGCGGCCGTCTCGGCCCGGTCCAGCACCTCGGTCCAGGCCCGCACCGTATCACCCGCGAAACAGGGGTTGGCATGGGCGCCCGCGTTCAGCCCCACCAGGAATTGCGCATTGGCGAGGCCATTGAAACTCAACGCCCGCGCAAGACTGATCACATGCCCGCCATAGATCAGCCGCCGCCCATCCTCACGCTGGCCGACATCGAAATGCACCTTCGAGGTGTTTTGCCACAACCGCGTGGCCAGCATATGCTCCGCCTCCTCGATGGTGACGGCATCCACATGATCAATCACCTCACCCACCGTATAGTCGCCCCAGCGATGCCGTTCCCCCGCCAGCGCAAAGTCATAGGTGGTGAAGTCCAGGCCCTTTGGCACCACCAAAGTCCCCGGATCGACCGTTGCCGCCAAGACCGGCACATGCGCCTCGACCACCGCCTCACGCCGGCGCTTTTTCACCATCACCCAACGCACAAACTCCAGCACCGCCACGCCATGCTGGTTCAACCCGCGCGTCCGCACCCAGACCACGCCCGTCGTGCCCGAGGATGTCTCTTTCAACCCGATCACCTCGGACACCGACCGCAGCGTATCGCCCGGCCAGACCGGGGCCAGCCAACGCCCCTCGGCATAGCCAAGGTTGGCAACCGCGTTCAGACTGATGTCCGGCACGGTCTTGCCAAAGACGGTGTGGAAGGTGATCAGGTCATCCAGCGGAGCTGTGGGCAAACCCACGCCTCGCGCAAACGCGTCCGACGAATGAACCGCCCCCCGCGCCGGATAAAGCGCGTGATAGAGCGCCCGTTCCCCCTGCCCAACAGTGCGCGGAACGGCGTGGGTGATCACCTCACCCACGCGGTAATCCTCGAAGAACCGGCCCCGGTTGGTCTTCATTGCTCGCCCAGCTTCAGGTCGGGGGAATAGTCGCCGGGAACCTCCTTCACCGCCGCCTGCCCGCAGCGCATCACACCGTTGGCCGCGTCAAAGGCATAGGTGGGCGATCCGTGCAATTCCCACCCCTTGTTCAACGCCGCCGTGACCTTGTGACAAAACGCCTGCGAGTCATCCCCGCTCAAGAACCGATACAGTTTCATTATCCGCCCCAAACCACTGACAATTATACTAAGATTGTCTTTCTCTTCGCCAAATATCCCACGGGGGTGTGAAACCCCCGCTTCCGCCCTCAGCCCCAGGGCCGCACTCCCAGCCATGTGTGCACCATGCCCACCAGCCCCATGACCACAACCGCCCCGACCACAGCGCCAATCTCCTTGCCCACCGTTGCGGGCGCAGGCTTGGTCCAGACCGGTTCGGCCCGGTTGATCAGGATCACCTCGACCACCGCCCAAGCCAGGATGCCACCGAACAGGACCACACTTGCCGCATCACCATTCACCAGAAGATGCGCGACCGCCCAGGTTTTCACGGCTGTCAGCTGGGGGTGGCGGATGACCCGCGTGATCCGGGTCTTCATCCCGCTGGCGGCATACAGATAGAACGCCAGCAACATCAGCAGGTTGTTCACATGGGTCAGGAAGGCAGGCGGATACCACAGGTCAGGCGTGGTATTGCCCCGGTAGCCCACCACCATCAGCACGACCCCGGCCAGCACACCCACGGTGACCAGGCCCTTGGCCGCATCGCCCATCGCCGCCCGCCGCGCGGGGGCAAGCCTTTTGAACAGGTGTGCGCCCCACCACAGGGCCAGTCCCAACAGGATCCACGTCATAGCTGCCTCCAGATGCTTGCTGCGGCCACCCTGCCGTCAAACGGTCAGGGCCGCAATCGCCTCGGCGCGGGCCAGGATGGTGGTGGCATTTGCCACATGCATGTTTTCCACGATCCGGCCATCCAGCACCGCCACGCCCTGCCCTTGGGCACGCGCGGCGCGGTAAGCCTCGATCATCCGGCGGGCGAGGGTCACCTCTTCATCGCTTGGGGCGAAAACCTCGTTGGCGATGGCCAGTTGCGCGGGGTGGATCAACGTCTTGCCGTCAAATCCCATGTCGCGGCCCTGCTCACATTCCGCGCGCAGACCTGCTTCGTCCTTGAAGGCGTTATAGACCCCATCGACCACCACATTCCCCGCCGCCCGCGCCGCCAGAAGACAGGCGCCAAGGCCCACCATCAATGGCAGGCGGTCAGTCCGGAACCGCGCACCAAGTTCTTTGGCCAGGTCATTGGTGCCCATCACCATCCCCTCCAGCCGGGGGTGTGCTGCGATGGGACCTGCGTTCAGGCAGCCCTGCGCCGTCTCCAGCATGGCCCAGATCGGCTTTGCGGTCAGCGCCGCCACAGCGTCCAGGTCAGCGGGCGCGTTCACCTTGGGGACCAACACCACCTCAACCCCCGGATGGTTGCCAAAGACCTCCAGATCAGGCGCGCCCCAAGGCGTGTCCAATCCGTTCACCCGCACGATCCGCAGCCGCGCGCCAAAGTCCTGCACCCGCAATTCTTCCGCTAAAAGGCTGCGGGCGCGATCCTTTTCCTCGGGCGACACCGCATCCTCAAGGTCGAAGATGATCGCATCCGTCGGCAGATCGCGCGCTTTTTCCAACGCTCGTTCCTTTGAGGCCGGGATATACAGGACCGAGCGAACGGGACGGGTCACGACTCACCTCCGGGTAATATTCTTGCGCTTGAAAGCATGGTTAGGACATAAACCACAAGCTCATTCTTGCCGCGCCGCAGCAAAAATCCTGCTGCAGGTCGCCCCGCCCGGCCCGTTAACGCAAATGCAGCCCGCAACCGGCAACTTTTCTGCACCCCTGGCAGAAAGGCACCGCCCTATGAACCGTCCAGACAACCGCGTTGCTCTCAACGCGCTCTTCGCCGTGTCGCTCGGCTTTGGCACGGTGATCCTTGTCACCGGAATCGCAAAGGCCGCCCCGCAATGCGCCCCGCGCGCAGAGGTGACTGCCCGTCTTGCAGACCGCTACGGCGAAACCCGGCGCGCGATGGGCATCGCCGGCAGCGACGCAGTGATGGAGCTTTATGCATCGGACACGACCGGCACATGGTCGATGACCGTCACGCTCGCCGACGGGCAGATGTGCCTAGTCGCCTCGGGTCAGGGGTTTGAGGCGATGGATGATCCGCTGCCCGCCAAAGGCAACAATATCTGACCCATTGCCTGCCATCCGCAGGGATGGCAGCGTTTGCAGGCCCGGAACCCCGCCGTCACACAGTCCCGCTCTGAATTGCGGAACACGCAATTTTCGCGTTTGGCGGTGCGTGCCGGGCAGGTCAGGCGGCAGAAGATGCCGGTTGAGATGACGCAGACCAGCGCCACCCCGGCAAACCGCGCGTCCCGCACCGCACGCGCCGCGTAAAGCGTCTCGTCATCTGGCAGCATGAACCGTCCTCCGATCTGGATCCTTGCGCAGACCCTACCACCCCTTGGCCGGCCCCGCAGCCCTGCGCCGGGCGAATCCGCAGGCTTCGGGTCAAAGCAGTCCGGCAAACCCGTCCCAGACCAGCTTGGCCGAAATCAGCAGCAGCGCCCAGGTCACGGCCTGAAAGAACAGCCGCTCCGGTGTCCATTTGACCAGCCAGACGCCGACATAGACCGCCACCACGGCTGGCACGGCCAGGATCGCCGCCACTTTCAGATTGCCCGGATTCAACTGGCCAAGCGCATAGTAAGGCACCAGCTTGACCGCGTTGATCACCGCAAAGGCGATGGTCGACGTTCCGGCAAACGCCGCCTTCGTCATCCCCAGAGGAAGGGTGTAAACCTGATAGGGCGGCCCGCCGGCATGGCTGACAAAGCTGGTGAATCCGGTCACGATGCCCCAGACCACCCCCGGCGCGACTTCGGCCCGCTTCGGGGCGGCCGATACGGGCCGACGGATCAACAGGTTCAACGCAAAAGCCACCCCGATCGCGCCCACCAACAGCCGTACGGCCGCCTCGGGCACCATGCTGGCGGTGGCCCAGCCCAGCCCGACACCCACCATCGCCCCGGGCAGGATGATCGCCAGCACCCGGCGGTCAAAGGCATGGCGATAGGCGTGCAGCCCGAAGATGTCGGACACCACGTAGACTGGCAGCAACAACCCTGCCGCCAGCACCGGGTTCATCACCAGCGCCATCAGCGGCACGCTCAGGATGCCCACAGCCGGCACGCCACCCTTGCTCATCCCCACCAAAGCCGCGGCAAGGACCGCCACCACCCAGTATGCCACCGCTTCCATTCCGCCCTCCGTTCCGGTTACCGCTAACGCCAAATCGGCCTCCCCGAAAGCACCGACTTTCAGCATACAACCGCATACCGAAACCACTCCCAGACTGGACAGATGGTGCTTTAGGGGCTACCCCTCCCCCCGATTCACCCCAAAGGAGGCTTCCATGGCCAGACCCAAGATCGCCCTCATCGGCGCCGGTCAGATCGGCGGCACGCTTGCCCATCTTGTCGCGCTCAAGGAACTGGGCGACGTGATCCTTTTCGACATCGCCGAAGGAACGCCGCAGGGCAAGGCGCTGGACATTGCGCAATCCGGGCCGTCCGAAGGCTTTGACGCCACGATGACCGGCACCAACACCTACGCTGATCTTGCGGGGGCCGATGTGTGCATCGTCACCGCAGGTGTGCCAAGGAAACCGGGGATGAGCCGGGATGACCTTCTGGGCATCAACCTCAAGGTGATGAAAGCCGTGGGCGAAGGCATCAAGGCGCATTGCCCGAACGCTTTCGTGATCTGCATCACCAACCCGCTGGATGCCATGGTCTGGGCGCTGCGTGAATTTTCCGGCCTGCCGCACCACAAGGTCGTCGGCATGGCGGGGGTTCTGGACTCGGCCCGCTTCCGCCATTTCCTGTCGCTTGAATTCAATGTCTCGATGAAGGACGTCACCGCCTTTGTTCTTGGCGGGCATGGCGATACCATGGTTCCGTCCGTCCGCTATTCCACGGTCGGCGGCATTCCCCTGCCGGACCTCGTCGCCATGGGCTGGACCACGCAGGAAAAGCTCGATGCCATCGTCCAGCGTACCCGTGATGGCGGCGCAGAGATCGTCGGCCTCTTGAAAACCGGGTCCGCCTTTTACGCCCCCGCCACCAGCGCGATCGAAATGGCCGAAGCCTTCCTTAAGGACCAAAAGCGCCTTCTGCCCTGCGCCGCATTCGTGAAAGGCCCCTACGGCCTTGACGGCATCTATGTCGGCGTTCCGGTCATCATCGGCGCTGGTGGGGTTGAGCGTGTGGTCGAAGTGAAACTTGACGCCGCTGAAAAGGCGATGCTCGACAAATCCATCGAGGCCGTGAGAGGCCTGCTTGCCGCCTGCAAAGGCATCGACCCGACTTTGTCCTGAAACTGGGGCCTGAATCTGGGGCCTGAAACTGGCCAACCTGTGTAAAAGGCGGCGCTTCGGTGCCGCCTTTTTGCGTTTCAGAGGGTTTTCTAGAAAAGCAGTCGGATCCAGAACGCCACTTTGACCACAAGCGCCACGGCCAGACCCGCGACCACCAGCCAGAACACCCGGTTTCGCCGACGTCCGGGCGCGAATAGCTGACGGTCCAGGGCAGGCCAAAGGTCGGGGGCGGGAACCGGGTCGTAGCCGGCGTCCAGCGGCGAAAAACGTTGCTGCCAGTCGGCCACCAACACGCGCATCGTGCCATCGCGGTCGATCAGGGCCGCCGCCTCGCGCCGGATGTCTGTGTCCAGAACGCCCAGAACGTATTCTGCCGCCAACGCATCCAACTCATCGCGGGTGGACGGGTCAGCCATCCACGCAGTCCTTCAGCGCCGCCAACCCGCGCCGTAGCCAGGTGCGGACCGTGTTCAACGGGATTCCCGTGCGGTCGGCCAGGTCGGCATAGCTTAGGCCTTGCAAATAGGCCATGCGCACCGCGCCGGCCTTTTTCGGCTCCATCTTGTCAAGGCAATCCAGCATCTTGCGGACGTCATCCCGCACGATCAGCCGCCGCTCTGCGGTTAGGGCGGTGTCGGCAAGATCGTGATGGTCCTCTGGCTGGGTCTCGGCGCGGCGCTTGCGGACGCGCAAAAGGTCAATCGCGTGGTTGCGGGCGATTCCGATCATCCAGCCCTCGGCCGTGCCGCGCGCAGGGTCATATGTCGTCGCCCGCTGCCAGATGCGCACGAACACCACCTGCAGCGCATCACGGGCCTGCTCGCGGTCGCGCAGCATGGCAACAAGCACACCGTGGATCGTTGCACTGCAATCCTCGACCAGCATCTTGAAGTCCTTCTGACCGCCACGCGCCGAGCCAAGAAGCAGCGCCTCGATCCGGGCGGACCGGGCTTTCACTATTTCCGCCCGGTTGAGGTCATCATTACGCTGCATTTTTTGGTAAGTTTCACCCTGGGCGCGAATTGGGCGCGTCAATTCACCCTGAATGTAGTGGGAGGACAGGCAATGGTCCAAGACCTTTTCACCAGATACGAAACTCACCTGAAACTTGTCGGCATTGTATTTGTCGGCATCCACGTCCCCCTTTTGCTTGCAGCAATCGTCTGGCTTGGGGCCGGAAGGCCAGAACCGGAAGTGTTGATGCTGTGGGTGCTGTTTGGCACGATCAGCGGCTTGATGGTCTCGGTCCTTGGGATCTGGTCGGTGATGCGTTCGCCACAGCCGCAGATGGGATGACGGTGGTCGGCGGCGTTTGGTCGGCCGCCGGTCACACTTTTGCAGCGCCTTGTCCTTTCGGCAAAACTTGCCAAGCTATAGCCGTCATCACAAGGTCTTGAAAACGCGTCATTGTCCCCTGCTTTCCAACCCGGGAAGCGGCGGGGCGTTGCGTGTTCGTCCCCCTAACCCCTTGCCCCCGGCCTCCAAATCCGGCATCTCACCCCATCCCATGCACTGGAGACCCCCATGGACTACTCCAAATCCGGCAACCCCAAAGGGTTTCGCCACAATCCGCGCGGCCCGGACCATGCCCAGAAGGGCGCACCGAAATCCGTGACCCCACCGCGCGAAACCAAGGAAGAGCTGTTGGCCCGCATGAAGGCGGCTGCGGCCACCAAGACGGACAGCAAGGACTGACCCGACCCGCCTCGCCCTACCTTGTTCCGGGTTTTTACGACCAGGCCATCGCGAAAGGTCGCCATCGCGACATCGTGGGCGGTCGTTGGGCGGAAACCGGACGGGCGCAGATGGCGGCGCTTTTGTCGGTCGGCATGGTGCCGCAGGACCGCCTGCTTGATATCGGCTGCGGCGCCCTGCGGCTGGGTCATCTTGCCGTGCCGTTTCTTGATCCCGGCCATTACTGGGGCACTGACGCCTCGGTGGCCCTGATGCGGCACGCACGGTTGGTGGAACTGCCCGACCCCACCCGACTTGCCGAGGCGCACCTCATTGAGGATGCGCTCTTTGCCCTGCCCGGCATCCCAGACACGATCACCCTTGCCGTCGCCTGGGGTGTCTTTACCCACCTGCCGATTGGCGCATTGGAAACGGCACTACACAGCGTGGCGCAGCGATTGCCCGCCCTTCGCGCATTTCTGTTCACCGTTTTCCTTGCCCCGGACAGCGCCGCCGACGCACCCTTCCGTCAGGCCGATGGCGTGGTCACCCACCCGGACCGGGCGCCCCGGCACTTTGGTCTTGATGAAGTGATGGCGCTTGTCACCTTGGCAGGGCTGACGGCCGAAGCGCGTACCGACCGCCTGCCCCGCGGTCAGGTGCTGTTCATCGCGCGCCGACCCGGCTGATCCCGGCGCTGGCGTCGTCCCGCAGGTCGGGGACCTGCACGTCGGGCGCTTCAGCCATGCCACCCCAGATGCCATAAATCGCGCGCATGTAATCCACGCAGGCCAGGTTCGCCTGCTCCCGATCCGCCCCGTCGATGACAGCCCTGTGCAGCGCGTGCTGGATGAAAACGTCGGCATAGACATGGGAGCATTCCAGGCTTCTATCCGCCCAGATCTGGACCCCCCGCCGCGTGAGGTGGCCCGAAATCCAGATGTCATCCACCGCCCAAAGGACCGGCGGGACGTCAAAAACCGCGTCATCCAGATACTCCGGCCGCAGCGAAATGCCCGCAAAGCCTTCGGCAATGTCCGTGTAGCCTGATCTTTTCAGCTTGCGGAACCATGTCCGCGTTCTTGGCAGGGCCGCGTTCCGGCGCACGACCGAGTCAAGCAGACGGCGAAGGTGAAACCCCGCTTGCTCATTCGGATAAGGGGCAGGCACGACGCGCGGCAAGGGCGTGGTGGCGCGCCAGGGATGTCCCAGCATTTCCACCGTCAATGCGGTTGCACACAGCGCGGTGTCCGGCATCTTCCGGCGCAGCTTCAACACCCGTGCGGACCAGCTTGGGGCAAAGTGAATATCGTCATCGACATACATCAGTTCGATGTCCTGACCGCGATAGGCGCGCACGGCAGGCAGGATCTTGGTGGCCGGGCCCAGATCATCATCAACGCGGATGATCGTGACGCCCTCTGGCACAACGGGCAGGCTGCCGCCCCATTGAGGAAACCGGCGATAGCTGCGGGGAATGTAAAGCTCGACCGCCTCGGGCCGTGATGCCTGCGCCACCAAAGATCGAAGCGCTGGTCCAATGGCCGCAAAGCGCGGGGGAATGGTCGACAAGCTGATCACATGACGCATGGCCGGGTGATACCCGCGCCGCTTTCCGGCGTAAAGACGGTAGCGGGGTCCGGACTTGCGGTGCTTGCCCCCTTCGCACATCCTGTCGCGAACATGACCGGAGGATGCCATGCGCGCACCAAACCTTGCACTTGCCCTGTTCGCGGTACTCGCCCTGTCCTCGTCGCTGGTCCTTTTCGCCGGGTCTGCCAGCGCGGAAACCCTGTCGGTTGAGATTGGCCGCACCGGGATCAGCGCGACCGAAGGGCGCCTTGCCGCCCTGCCGACCCCAACAAACGAAGAGGTTTTTGCCCTTGCCGGCCTGCGCTTTCTGGGCGGGGTTGAGGCGGCCTTGCAGCTGCGTTGGCAAACGGGCATCCGTGCCGACTGGTCGGAACTGCCAATCCTGCGCCTGCCGATCCCGGAAAACCCCGATGCGCGGGTGTTCCAGCCGTCAGACTTCACCACGCTCGTCACTGACCTTGACGCCGGGATGGACAGCGCCCGCACGGCCCTTGACCAGTTGGGTGACCGGCCCTTTGCGCTGCAGATTGCCCTGTCGGACCTGTGGTTCGACATCAATCTGAACGGCACCCGCGATGCGGGCGAAGACATGTCCGCCGTTGCAGGCCTTCTGGGTGGCGGGCGCATCATTGCCGTGCCGGTGGCGGCGCCGGTCATCACCTTCGACACCGCCGATGCGGCATGGCTGTCGGCCTATACCCATTTCCTGTCTGGCTTTGCCAATACGGTGCTGGCCTATGACCCCGAACCTGCCATCCAGCGGGTGATCGACAGTTCCACCGCGATCTATGCGCTGTGGGGCGACACCCCGCCGCCGAACGCGCTTGACATGATGTTTGGCCGTCAGGTCGACCGCGTGGCGATGATTCTGTTCGCCCTGTCCAAGACACCCGACAAGGCCTTGGCCCTGGATGCGCATGCCCACTTCCTTGCGATGATCGGCGCGAACCGCCGCTTCTGGTCGCTGGTCGCGCTAGAGCCGGACAACAGCGGCGAATGGGTGCCGAATGACCGTCAGGTCTCGGCTCTGGGGATTGTCATGCCGCCGGGCACGGGGGATCGCTGGCAGGCCGTGCTGGCCGATGCCGAGGCATTGCTGACAGGTAAGGCACTGATCCCGCACTGGCGCTTTGGTGCCGAAGCCGGGATCAACCTGCGCAAGCTGTTCGAAGACCCGCCCCCCGTTGACCTTGTGACCTTCATCCAAGGCGAAGGTCTTCTGCCTTATGCCGAGAAAGGCCGTTGCGTCAGCCCGGAGGCCTGGAATGAATTTCAGCGACTGGTGCAGGGCGACGCATTGCTTTTTGCGGTGTTTCTGAACTGACGAACGCCCCCGGAAATGGCCGGGCTGCGGCCGGTCGGCACTGAATGTTCTGCGGCGAATCAAGGAACATGTTGTCAGACGGGCAATAGTGATCACAGTTTTCAAACTTGTGATCACAGCGGCGAAGCGTGTGATCACAAGTTGCAGTTTTCCTCCCACCGCAGCGCTAACGGTCCGGATTTCCAGTAGGAAAGCCGGGGAATCCGTGCCATCACCCGCCCGAACGATTAAAGAATGGGGCGGCCCAGATGAACATCCACGAATACCAGGCCAAGGCGCTGTTGCGCAGCTACGGCATCCCGGTCAGTGACGGCCGCGTCGTCCTGAAGGCCGAAGAGGCAAAGACCGCAGCGGGCGAGATGGATGGCCCGCTCTGGGTCGTCAAGGCGCAGATCCATGCCGGTGGTCGCGGCAAGGGCCACTTCAAGGAACCCGAGGCTGGGGAAAAGGGTGGCGTCCGGCTGGCCCGTTCCGTGGGTGAGGCCGCCGAATTTGCCCGCCAGATGCTGGGCCGCACCCTGGTGACCATCCAGACCGGTGAGGCTGGCAAACAGGTCAACCGCATCTACATCGAAGATGGCAGCGACATCGACCGTGAGTTTTACCTCGCCTTCCTGATCGACCGGCAGTCCAGCCGCATCTCCATCGTCGTCTCCACCGAAGGCGGGATGAGCATTGAAGACGTCGCCCACGACACCCCCGAACTGATCCACACCTTCACCATCGACCCGGCCACGGGCCTGCAAGACTTCCACGGCCGCCGCGTTGCCTTTGCGCTGGGGCTGACCGGCGCGCAGGTCAAATCCTGCGTCCAGATCGTCAAGAACCTTTACCGCATGTTCACCGACAAGGACATGGACATGCTGGAGATCAACCCGTTCTGCGTGCTGAAGGATGGCTCGCTGAAGCTTCTCGATGCCAAGATGGCCTTCGACGGCAACGCGATCTACCGCCACCCCGACATCGCCGCCCTGCGCGACGAGACGGAGGAAGACCCGAAGGAACTCGCCGCCTCCAAGTTCGACCTGAACTACATCGCGCTTGATGGCGAGATTGGCTGCATGGTCAACGGCGCGGGGTTGGCGATGGCTACGATGGACATCATCAAGCTGTATGGGGCCGAGCCTGCCAACTTCCTTGACGTCGGCGGCGGGGCGACCAAAGAGAAGGTGACCGAGGCCTTCAAGATCATCACCTCTGACCCGCAGGTGAAGGGCATCCTCGTCAACATCTTCGGCGGCATCATGCGCTGCGACATCATCGCCGAAGGCGTGATCGCGGCCGTCAAAGAGGTGGGCCTCAAGGTCCCGCTGGTGGTCCGTCTGGAAGGCACGAACGTCGAGCTTGGCAAGGACATCATCCGCAAATCCGGCCTGAACGTCATCGCAGCGGATGATCTCAAGGACGGGGCGGAGAAGATCGTGAAGGCGGTGCGGGGGTGAAGCACGGACTGGCGCTAATGGGTTTCGCGGCCACTGTTTTATCCGGAAGCATGTCCTTCGGCCAGGAAGATATCCCAACACGCATTGCGGAAGAGTTTGTCGGAATCTGCGCGCAAAACGCGGGCCGAACTGACAAAGTCAAAGCTTATGCAGACGTTTTAAAATTTGAGAGTCTCCCGCCAGAAATGGCCTTGGCTCTCGGACCTCAAGACCCTGACGCAAGGTTTTCTGGATGGATGGTAAAATCTAGCGACGATTCAATTCTTTATCTCTTGGGAGTGTCGGAAGCTGATTTTAAGGGGGTACGGATTCAAACTTGTGTTGTAGCGAACCCAGATGTCGATACGGTCAAAACTTTGCTGCAAGTGACATCGTTGCTAAATTTAGGTAGTCCGAGCGATGATTTTGAACAGATGGGGCAGAGGACCCGAATTTGGATGTGGGATGAATTCGTAAATGGCTCCGCCATTTATCTCACTCATCAAATTTCACCCGAGATTGGTGTGTCATTCGCAATAATGGCACCAAAACAAGGTACTCAGTAGATGGCCGCTATCACCTACAAATTCTCAAACACCATTTGCGGCGCAGTATTCCTCGCCCTCCTCCTCGCCACCCCCGCCCTCGCCCAGGACGCCGACCCGCGCAACCAGCTGGTCGAAGGCTATATGGCCTGCATGTCGGGCGGCGGCGATGCCGACCTGACCGGCGAGATGCTCGACGCGCTCTTCTGGACGCGCGAGGATGATGCCGAGATGGGTCTTGTCACCTTCCTCCCCGGCGCGGGCGAGAGCACGCTGGTCTACATGGGTGACGACGGCAGCTTCTGCCATGTCGAAAGCCTGACCGTCGACAGCGCCACCGCTTCGGAAATCCTGGCCGCCACCCTTGGCGGCGAGGAGGGCGCGCCCTTCGACTATTCCAAGGACGACATGGGCTGCACCCGCCTCGATTTCGAGACGGGCGTGCAGGCAACGATCACCTCGGGCGGCAACGACCCGACCTGCGGCTCGGACACCGACTCTGGCGTCCGCTTCACCTACTGACACCCCGGCCCAAGGGCCTGCGACAAGCTGGATAAGGAAGCCATCATGGCCGTTCTCGTCGACAAGACCACCCGCGTCATCTGCCAGGGCTTCACCGGCAGCCAGGGCACCTTCCACTCCGAACAGGCCATCGCCTACGGGACGAAAATGGTCGGCGGCGTGACCCCCGGCAAGGGCGGAACCGAACACCTCGGCCTGCCGGTCTTCGACTCCGTCCACGACGCCGTGGAGAAGACCGGCGCGAACGCCACCGCGATCTACGTGCCGCCGCCCTTCGCTGCCGACAGCATCCTTGAAGCCATCGACGCCGAAATCCCGCTGATCATCTGCATCACCGAAGGCATCCCGGTCCTCGACATGATGCGGGTCAAGCGCGCGCTCATCAACTCGAAGTCCCGCCTGATCGGCCCGAACTGCCCCGGCGTCCTGACCCCCGGCGAATGCAAGATCGGCATCATGCCGGGCAGCATCTTCTCCAAGGGCTCCGTGGGGGTTGTGTCACGCTCCGGCACCCTTACCTATGAGGCCGTGAAACAGACAACCGACGTGGGCCTTGGCCA
>JANPJU010000087.1:0-3460 GCA_031425675.1 Paracoccaceae bacterium
GAATGATGCTGCGCAACACGATCTTCGCTTTGGTGCTGGGCCTGTCGGGGGCAGGGGTGCTGATCGGCCTTGGGGTCTGGCAGATGCAGCGGCTGGTCTGGAAAGAAGCCATCATCGCCGGCGCCGAGGCGATGATCGCCGCCGATCCGATCCCGCTTGGGTCCACGCTTGACCCTGTGGCAGACCGCTACCGATCGGTCGTGGTGAATGGCGCGTTCACGGGCGAGGAGGCGCATGTCCTGACGTCCAGCCGCGAGGCGGGGCCGGGGTTTCTGGTCATCGCCGCTTACCTTGCGGACGATGGCCGCCGCATCCTGATCGACCGTGGTTTTGTGCCTGAGACGGAAAAGACCACCCCGCGCCCGGCGCGGGAGGTCACGGTGACTGGCAACCTCAACTGGCCCGATGACGTGACCAGCGCGACCCCGCCCTATGACGCCACCCGCGCCATCTGGTATGGCCGCGACCTGACCGGGATTGCGGTCCTGCTGGGCACCGCTCCGGTGCTGATCATCGCCCGCAGCGACACCGGGGACGGGATCACGCCGCAGCCCGTGACCGTCGCCGGGTTCCGCAACAACCATTGGCAATACGCCGTGACATGGTTTTCGCTGGCGGCGGTCTGGCTGGGGATGACAGTCTTTCTTCTGTGGCGTATCAGGTTCCGGACAGTTTGAAGCCCACACCGTTGCAGCCCAGCCCGTTGAAAGCAGCATGATGCACTACGTCTCGACCCGCGGCACCGCCCCCGTCCTTGGCTTTGGTGAGGCTATGATGACCGGCCTTGCCCGCGACGGTGGGCTTTATGTGCCCGACACTGTGCCGGTGCTGACCCATGCCGAAATTGCCGCCATGGCAGGCCAGTCGTATGAGGACATCGCGTTTCGCGTCATGCGGCCTTATCTGGGCGGGTTTTTCGGCGATGACGAGTTTCGGGGTCTGATCGCCAAGGCCTATGCCGGGTTCCACCACACCGCCCGCGCGCCGATGGTGCAGCTGGCCTCAAACCATTTCCTGCTGGAGCTGTTCCACGGGCCGACCCTGGCCTTCAAGGACTTCGCCATGCAGCTGATCGGCCAGATGATGCAGGCCGCGCTTGCCAAATCGGGTGAGCGGATCACGATTGTCGGCGCCACCAGCGGTGATACCGGGTCCGCCGCAATGGAGGCGTTTCGCGGTCTGGCGAACGTCGATGTGGTGATCCTGTTCCCGCATGGCCGGGTGTCGGACGTGCAGCGCCGCCAGATGACCACCCCGGTTGAGGCGAACTGCCACGCCATCGCCATCGACGGTGACTTTGACGACGCGCAGGCGCGGGTAAAGGACATGTTCAACGATTTCGCCTTCCGCGACGGCGTGCGGCTGGCCGGGGTGAACAGTATCAACTGGGCGCGGGTTCTGGCGCAGGTGGTCTATTACTTCTACGCCGCCAGCGCGCTGGGGGCACCGCACCGCGCCGTCAGCTTCACCGTGCCCACCGGCAATTTCGGCGACATCTTCGCCGGCTACATCGCACGTCGCATGGGTCTGCCGATTGAAAAGCTGGTGATCGCCACCAACCACAATGACATTCTGGATCGGGCGCTGCGGGCCGGGGATTACCGGACGAACGGCGTCCGGCCCTCGATCAGCCCGTCGATGGACATTCAGGTGTCGTCGAACTTTGAACGCGCCCTTTTTGATGCCTATGGCCGCGATGGCAGCGCAGTGACCCAGCTGATGGCCGAGATGAAGACCGGCGGCTTTCATATCAGCCAAGGCGCGCTTGAGGCGTTGCGCGCCACCTTCGCCTCGGGCCGCTGTTCAGAGGAAGAGACGCTCGCCACCATCACCCGAACTCTGGCCGAGACGGGAGAGCTTCTCTGCCCCCATTCTGCCGTGGGCGTGAAGGTGGCCGAAGATCACCTGGGCGCGACCCCGATGATCACCCTTGCCACCGCCCACCCCGCGAAGTTCCCGGACGCTGTGGAACGGGCGACCGGCATCCGCCCCGGCCTGCCGCCGCATATGGCGGACCTGTTTGACCGGCCCGAACGGATGACCCGCGCCCCGAATGACCTTGGCCAGTTGCAGGCGCTGGTGCGCGAACGGATCGCGCGTCGATGACTGCGTCACTCCTCGCTGCTGCATCCGACGAGAAGACGAAGTCGCACGAGGAGGGGCAACCGCGCTGGCCCTTTCCCATCTCCGCTCAGGCCTGTATGACCGAAACGCGCCCGAACATCTGGACCCTATCTTGACCTCATTGCTGCACACCCTGCCGAACGGCTTTCGCATCGTGACCGAGGCGATGCCCGGCCTGCAATCGGCCAGCATCGGCCTGTGGGTCGAGGCCGGGGGGCGGCATGAGACCCCCGCCCAGAACGGGATCGCCCATTTCCTTGAACATATGGCCTTCAAGGGCACCCGCCGCCGCAGCGCCCTGCGCATCGCCGAGGAAATCGAGGATGTGGGCGGCTATATCAACGCCTACACCAGCCGCGAGATGACGGCCTACTACGCCCGTGTCCTGTCCCAGGATGTGGTGATGGCGCTGGACGTGATCGCCGACATCGTGCTCAACCCCCTGTTCCGCAAGGCGGATATTGAAACCGAGCGTCATGTGATCCTGCAGGAAATTGGCCAGGCGCTGGACACGCCCGATGACATCATCTTCGACTGGCTGCATGAAGTCAGCTACCCCGATCAGCCCTTCGGCCGAACGATCCTTGGGCCGGAAGAACGGGTGTCGTCCTTCCAGAAGGCGGATTTTGAAGGCTTTGTGGGCCATCACTACAGCCCTGACCAGATGATCCTGTCGGCTGCAGGGGGAGTGGATCATGCCGCCATCGTGGCCGCAGCCGAGCGCATCTTCGGTGGGCTGAAGCCGGTGGGTGCCTCAACCGTGCAGGCTGCGCGGTTTGAAGGCGGTGAGCGGCGGGAGGTCAAGGATCTGGAACAGGTCCATTTTGCCCTGTCGTTCGAAGGTCCTGGTTACCGCGATGATAAGGTCTACGCAGCGCAGGTTTACGCCACCGCCATGGGCGGCGGCATGTCCAGCCGCCTGTTTCAGAAGATCCGCGAAGACCGGGGCCTGTGCTATTCAATCTACGCCCAGTCCAGCGCCTATGAAGACACGGGGCACATCACCATCTATGCCGGCACTTCGGCCGATGAGATCGGCGACCTGACCCAGCTGACGATTGCCGAATTGAAGCGCGCCGCCGGTGACATGACCGAGGCTGAGGTCGCCCGCGCGCGGGCGCAATTGCGCGCGGGGCTTCTCATGGGTCTGGAAAGCCCCTCCAGCCGGGCCGAACGCAATGCGCGGTTGCTGTCAATCTGGGGGCGGATCCCGGATGTGTCGGAAGCGGTCGCCAAGATTGACGCGGTGAATACCGGCATGGTGCGCAGCTATGCCGCTGGCCTGACCACGGCGAAATCGGCGCTTGCCCTTTATGGCCCGGTCAGCGCCGCCCCG
>JANPJU010000088.1:0-24158 GCA_031425675.1 Paracoccaceae bacterium
ATTCCCTTCATGGATGACGGCAAAGGTGCGCTTATCGTTGAAACCTGGGTCGATTATGTCCCGCGCTTTGACATCGGTGTGTTGCGGGCCGGGCCGGGTCTGTCGAACCAGACCTTCACCCAGACCATCGTGACCTTTGCCCGCAAGCGTCGGGTCTGCATGGCCGGCACCAACACCTGCGTGTGATGTTCGCCCCGGGCCTGCATCGTTTTGGCGCGTTTGGCGCCATTGCCGCGGTTGCACTTGCGGGTTGCAGCGCAACCGCCAAGCGCGAATATCCCACCCTGCAACCGATTGATGATCTGCTGGCCGAGGCGGACAGCGCCTTTTCGCGCCCTCCCGCGCAATAGCCGCCGGCCGCGCGCGCCTCACAGCGTTGCACCCCGCCCGGCTTCCGGCTAACACGTCCTGGTCCGCAATCAGCCCGAAGGTCGTCCCATGTCAGCCGCCGCTCCCTTGCGTCTTGGCCTTGCCGGTCTTGGAACCGTAGGCCTTGGCGTGGTCAAGATTGTCCAGTCGCAGGCGGACCTGATCACCGCCCGCACCGGACGCGCGGTGACGATCACGGCCGTCTCTGCGCGCGACCGGACCAGGAACCGCGACGCGGATCTGTCAGCTTTTGCCTGGGAGAGCGATCCCGTCACCCTTGCACGCCGCACTGACGTCGACGTCTTTGTCGAGGTGATGGGTGGCCACGACGGCCCCGCCAAGACCTCTACCGAGGCTGCGATTGCCGCCGGCAAGGACGTGGTCACCGCCAACAAGGCGCTGTTGGCCCACCACGGCCAGGCCCTTGCGGAAGCTGCTGAAGCACAGGGTCGCGTCATCCGCTTCGAGGCTGCCGTCGCGGGCGGTATCCCGGTCATCAAGGCGCTGACCGAGGGGCTTGCCGCCAACCGCATCAAGCGCGTGATGGGCGTGATGAATGGCACCTGCAATTACATCCTGACCCGGATGCAGTCGGCGGGCCTGCCCTATGATGTGGTCTTCGAAGAGGCGCGCCAGCTTGGTTATCTTGAGGCCGACCCGAATCTTGACGTCGGCGGCATCGACGCCGGGCACAAGCTGTCGCTCCTCGCGGCCATCGCCTTCGGAACCCGCGTCAGCTTTGGCGCCGTGGAACTGGAAGGCATTGGCAACGTCTCGATCGACGATATCCGTCTGGCCGAAGATATGGGCTACCGCATCAAGCTTCTCGGCGTGGCCCAGATGACCGGCAGGGGCCTTGAGCAGCGGATGACACCCTGCCTTGTCCCGTCGGGCAGCGCCTTGGGCCAGCTGCAGGGCGGGACAAACATGGTGGTGCTGGAAGGCGATGCGGTGGGCCAGATCGTCCTGCGTGGCGCGGGAGCAGGCATGGGCCCCACCGCAAGCGCCGTGATGGCCGACGTCATCGACATTGCCCGTGGCGTGCGTATGCCAACCTTTGGCATCCCTGCCGCAAAACTGGCCCAGCCGACCGCCGCAAGTTCCGCCACCCCCGCGCCGTATTACCTGCGGATGACGCTGCTGGACAAACCTGGCGCCCTGGCCAAAATCGCCACCTGCCTGGGTGAGGCGGGGATTTCAATCGACCAGATGCGCCAGTTGCACCGCCCCGATGACCACGCCCAGAGTGCCATCGTCCTGATCGTGACGCACAAGGCTGCCCCCGCCGACGTGGCCCACGCCTTGTCGCAGTTTGGCCCGACCGGGGTTCTCGTCGGCCAGCCTGTCGCGATCCGTATCGAAGAGGTCTGACCTTTATCGCAGGTCGGACACCATCATCGGGCACAACGGCGAATACAGCATCTCGTCGATTCCGATGCCGCCGGGGTCCAGGTTCTGAAGGGTGACCGCCAGGATCTCGGCCTCGCCGCCGGTGGACTGAATATAAGCCAGCTCTACCAGTCCCTGATCGGTAAAGCGTCGGAAAGCACCGATCTTTTCGCCGTTCCGGCGCCAGAAGATCAGGTTCAGGTTTCCCTCCGGCTGGTCGCGCATCACGATGTTGTCCTGTGCACCATCCAGCCAAGTCCGCAGGCCGAACATGCATTGCGGCTCATCGAACAGCACCGTCACGATGCCGGTCCCCAGGCGCATCCGCCCCATTGGTTGCGGCGGTCCGATCCCCGCCAGCGCCTGTCGCCCGCCAAAGGCCATGTCCCGCGTCACCGCCGCATATGACCCGTCCGGCATCTGATCCAACGCCAGCGGCACCTGCGGTGCAAGGCTGTCAAGCACCCAGTGCCGGTCCTCGTCGCGCCCGGTGCGATACCGCAAGGTCTGCCCGGCCAGCATTTGCGACACCTCCGCCCCTTTTATCCGGAACGGTCGGTCAAACCGCTGATTGGCGAGGGAGTCGAAATCCTCGATCACCGGCTCCAACGCCAGCGCGTCGGATTGCGGGATCTCGTTGATCCACAACGCCTGCGACATCGCCGCTGACCCGATTGCGACGAACCCTAGCACAAACACCAACAGCCCTGCCCGCATCCCGCACACCTCTGATCGGGCCAGAGTTACCCGAACCGCTGCCTCCGTGAAAGTACCATCAGCCATTCGCGTCACCACGCTTGCCGCGTTGCGCGGACCCCGCTAAACCGGGCCAAACGGGGGAAACCAGATGTCCGACAAATCGCAATTCCAGGACAGGCTCCTCAGCCTCGGCCTTGGCCGGGTGTCCGAAGCTGCCGCCCTTGCCTCGGCGGGGCTAATCGGGCGCGGGGATGAAAAGGCCGCCGATCAGGCCGCCGTCAACGCCATGCGCGACCAGCTTAACCTGCTCGACATCAAGGGTGTCGTGGTGATCGGTGAGGGGGAGCGTGACGAAGCCCCTATGCTGTACATCGGCGAAGAAGTTGGCACTGGCAACGGCCCCGCCGTCGACATCGCGCTTGATCCGCTGGAAGGCACCACCCTGACCGCCAAGGATATGCCGAACGCGCTGACCGTCATCGCGATGGCCCCGCGCGGCACGCTTTTGCACGCGCCTGACGTTTACATGGACAAGCTGGCCATCGGTCCCGGCCACAAGCCCGGCACCGTCACCCTGTCCATGACCCCGTCCGAGCGTGTGTCAGCCCTTGCCGCCGCGCGTGGCTGTTCGACCGAAGACATCACCGTCTGCGTCCTTGACCGCCCCCGGCACGAGGACATGATCGCCGAACTGCGCTCCACCGGCGCTGCGATCCGCCTGATCACTGACGGCGATGTCGCCGGCGTCATGCACTGCGCCGAACCCGAGATGACCGGCATCGACATGTACATGGGCAGCGGCGGAGCACCGGAAGGCGTGCTGGCCGCCGCCGCGTTGAAATGCATGGGCGGGCAGTTCTACGGCAAGTTGCTGTTTCGCAACGACGATGAACGTGCCCGCGCCCGCAAGGCCGGCATCACCAACTTTGACCGCGTCTATACCCGCGACGATCTGGTGCGCGCCGACGTGATCTTTGCCGCAACCGGGGTTACCAGCGGCTCGCTTCTGGCCGGGATCAAGCGCGAACCCGGCTGGATCACGCTTGAAACCATTCTGATGCGGTCGAAAAGCGGCTCGATCCGGCGGATGACCTATAAAAGCCCGGTGAAATAGGTCACTCGGCCCACCCCCGGACATCATTTCCGCCATAAACCATCTGCCGGATCATCGGCGACGTCAGGCTTGCCGAAAACCCCGGTGCAGGCGCGCTGGCCGTGTCCAGCCAAGCAGTCTGGTCCGTCGTCAGCCGCAGGTCTGCTGCGGCGAGGTTGCCCTGCAACTGCTCCACGCTGCGCGCCCCGATCAGGGTTGCGGTGACGCCGCGCCGTGCCATCACCCAGGCCAACGCCACTTCGGCTACCGAACGCTCCTGCTCTGCCGCCACCGCCTTGACGACCTCAAGGATGTCCCAGTTGCGGGGCGCAAACTTGCTGTCGCCGAACGGATTTGCCCCGCTCAATCGCCCGCTGTTGGCGGTATCCTCGCGCTTGTACTTTCCCGTCAGGAAGCCCCCTGCAAGCGGGCTCCAGGGCATCACGCCTATCCCGGCCTCCAGCGCCGCGGGAATATGCTCAGCCTCGATGTCTCGCGCGACCAGCGAGTATTCCACCTGCATCGCAATCGGACCCGGCACCCGGCGTTCGGCCGCAATCGTCGCGGCCTTCATCGCCACCCAGGCTGGCATGTCGGAAAAGGCGTAGTGGCGGATCTTGCCTGCACGCACCAGATCGCCCAGCGTCTGTACGATCTCATCCACCGGAGTCACGCCATCCCAGATATGCATCCAGTACAGGTCGATGTAATCGGTCCCCAGCCGCCGCAATGAAGCCTCCAGCGCCCGGTGAATGTTCTTTGACCCCGCGCCACCTGCATGCGGGTTACCCGGCCCCTGACCATTTGCCGCCAAGGGGCTGCGCGATCCGTTGAAGCCGAACTTCGTCGCCAGCACAATCTCATCCCGCGACTTGGTTTCCTTGATGAACCTTCCGACAAACTCCTCGCTGACCCCGCCGGAATAGATGTCGGCCGTGTCGACAAAATTACCCCCTGCGTTCCGGTAGGCCGCAAAGATGGAACGCGATGTCGCCTCATCCGCCCCCCACGCGCCGGGACCGAAGGTCATGGTGCCGAGACACAGCGGGCTTACCACAAGGCCAGAGCGGCCAAGGGCGCGGTAATGGGACAGGGACATGGTTGCTCCGCTATTTCATATTGATCACTACGAAACACTTGATGCTCTTGCGATCCTAAGTCAACCTGTTTAATAGTGATCGCTATGAAAGAAATCGGGCCTGACAAGCGCAAGACCGGCCGCCCGCTGTCCTTCGACAGAGAGGTGGCGCTGGAAAAGGCCATGCTGGCCTTCTGGGCCAGCGGGTATGAAACCACGTCCGTCGCCGATCTGACCGCCGCCATGGCGGTCAATGCGCCCAGCCTTTACGCAGCTTTCGGCAACAAGCAGCAGCTTTTTCTGGAGGCGATGCAGCGTTACGCGGGCGACCGCCACATGATGGAGGTTGCTTTGGCAGGCCCACCGACCGCCCGCGAAGCCATCCTGGGCATGCTGCAAGGTGTGGTCCTGCACTTTACCGGCGAAACCACACCGCCAGGTTGCCTGCTGGCAAGCGCCGCAGCAACGGGATCGCACGACGCGGAACCGGTGCGCGCGGCCCTTGCAGCCGACCGGCGCGCTGTCCGCGACATCGTTGCACGGCGCATCACTGCCGACGTGCTCGCCGGGCGGCTTGCCCCGGACACCCCGGCTCAGGTGCTGGCTGATCTTGTCGTTGCCGTAATCCAGGGCCTGTCCGTCCTTGCGCGCGACGGGGCGGATCGCAAGTCTCTTCACGCCATTGCTGAGGCATCGCTGCAAAGCTGGGCGACATACGAAGTCTGAGCCGCCGCTCCCCCCCTTGCCATAGCGCCGCCTTTGCGGCACCCCTTTCCGATGATCGCATTTCTGGATGTGCAAAGCTCCCTCACCGGCCGACGCTGGGCTGGCCCCACGGTCGAGGCTGACCGCCTTGCCGAAGGCATGGCGCAGGTGACACGGCTTCCGCTTGCGCTGTGCCGGATCCTTGCGGCGCGCGGGGTGGCACCCGGCGATGCGGCCACTTTCCTTGCGCCCGCGCTGCGTGACCTTCTGCCCGACCCCCTGACGCTGAAAGACATGGCGCCCGCCGCCACCCGGCTGATCCGGGCTGTAACAGCGCGCGAAAAGATCGCTGTCTTCGCTGATTATGATGTGGATGGGGGCTCATCTGCCGCCCTCCTTATTATCTGGCTGCGGGCGATGGGGGTGCAGGCCACCCTCTACATCCCCGACCGGATCGACGAAGGCTACGGCCCCAATGTCCCCGCCATGGCCCAGCTTGCCGCCAGTCACAGCCTGATCCTGTGCGTCGATTGCGGCACCCTGAGCCATGAGCCAATCGCAGCTGCCAAGGGCGCGGATGTGGTGATCCTTGACCACCACCTTGCGCTGGAAACTCTGCCCCCGGCGCTGGCGGTCGTGAACCCCAACCGGCAGGACGAAGACGGAAGCCTTGCCCACCTGTGCGCCGCAGGGGTGGTGTTCCTGATGCTGGTCGAGGCAAACCGCCAGTTGCGCAGCGCCGGGCAGAACGGCCCAGACCTGATGGCCATGCTGGATCTGGTAGCGCTGGCCACGGTCGCCGATGTGGCCCCCCTCGTCGGGGTCAACCGGGCTTTCGTGCGCCAGGGCCTAAAGGTGATGGCGCGGCGTGAGCGGGCGGGCCTGCGCGCCCTCGCCGATGTCGCGCGGATGGATCAGGCCCCGACGACTTACGCGCTTGGCTTCCTGCTTGGCCCCCGTGTCAACGCGGGTGGCCGCATCGGTCAGGCCGACCTTGGCGCACGGCTTCTGGCGACCAATAATGCGGCTGAGGCGACCGCGATGGCCGCCCGCCTTGACCAGCTGAACACTGACCGGCGCGAGATCACCGAAGCCGTCCGCGTCGAAGCCCTGTCCCAGGCCGAAGCGCGCGGTCTGGACGCTCCCCTCGTCTGGGCGGCGGGCGAGGGCTGGCATCCCGGTGTCGTCGGCATCGTCGCCGCCCGCCTGAAAGAGGCCGCCCAGCGTCCAGCGGTCGTGATCGGCTTTGACGGGGATGAAGGCAAAGGTTCGGCCCGGTCGATCCCCGGGGTGGACCTTGGTGCCGCGATCCAGCGCCTTGCCGCCGAAGGGCTGATTGCCAAGGGGGGCGGGCACAAGATGGCCGCCGGCCTGTCCTTGACCCGCGCGCAACTCGCCCCGGCAATGGCCCGGCTGGCTGACCTGCTGGCCCGGCAGGGGTCAGGCGACGGTGGCCCGCAGGACCTGCGGATCGACAGCCTCTTGACCACATCCGCCGCCACCGTCGCCCTGATCGAACAGATCGAGGATGCGGGCCCCTTCGGTGCCGCCGCCCCCGCCCCACGCTTTGCCTTTGCCAATTGCGCCCTCAGCACCAGGCGGCTGGGCGACAGCCACCTCAAGCTGACCGTCTCGGACGGCGCAGGTCCGGGGCTGGACGCGATCCTCTTTGGCGCGTTCGATGGCCCCCTTGGCCCGGCTTTGGAAACCCCCGGCCACCGGCGCTTTCACCTGGCAGGACGGCTGGAGCTGAACCACTGGAACGGCCGCACAAGGGTACAATTGCGGGTCGAGGACGCCGCGCCCGCCTGACAACCGCATCCGCAAGATTCCGCTTGCAGATCAGCCACACCCGTTCTATTCACCCGCCACCGAAAGCGCGGCCCGTTCGTCTATCGGTTAGGACACCTGGTTTTCAACCAGGTAAGAGGGGTTCGACTCCCCTACGGGCTGCCACTTTTTCCTGACATCGTGACTTGACACACCCTTGCGGGGCGGTGTGTCTGATCGTGCCGCGCTGCGTTGGGCGCATGTCGAAACATTTGCAAAGGTAAGCCCCCCTTGACCCTGTTTTTCCGCCTTGCCGCGCCCGCCCTTCTTGCCTGCCTGCCATTCGCTGCGCAGGCCGCCAGTTGCAGCGATACCGGCGGCCAGTATGAAGCGTGGAAAGACGAAATGGCCGCCGAGGCGAAATCTGCAGGCGTGGGCAAGCGCGGGCTTGAGGCGCTGATGGCGACGTCCTATTCCAAGGCCACCATCGGCGCGGATCGCAACCAGAAAAGCTTCAAATACAGCCTCGACAAGTTCCTTCAAGTTCGCGGTGCGGACACGATCATTTCGCAAGGCCGCAAGCGAAAGGCCAAGAGCGCTGACTTCTACGCAGCCCTTGAGGACCGGTTTGGCGTCCCGGCAGGGGTGCTGATCGCAATTCACGGGATGGAAACCGCCTTTGGTGGCTTCATGGGCGATACCAACGTGGTATCCGCCATCGCCACGCTGACTTATGACTGCCGCCGGTCCGATTTCTTCAAACCGCACCTTCTGGGCGCGCTGATGCTGGTCGATCAAGGGTCGATCTCGATGCAGACCGTCGGCGCCAAACATGGTGAGCTTGGACACACCCAGTTCCTGCCCGGCAACGCGCTGGCTTACGGTGTCGACGGCAACGGTGATGGGGTGGTCGATTTCTACAACATGACCGATGCGCTTGCCTCGACCGCCAACTTCCTGCGGCAAAAGGGCTGGCAGCCCGGCAAGGGCTATCAGGAAGGCGAGCCGAACTTCGCGGTCATCAAACAGTGGAACGCAGCCAAGGTCTACCAACAGGCAATCGCCTTGATGGGCGCACAGATCGACCGCTGATTGCCCCTTGCACCCGCCCGCGCCGCCCGTTACGACGCGCGCAGTGGCCCGTTCGTCTATCGGTTAGGACACCTGGTTTTCAACCAGGTAAGAGGGGTTCGACTCCCCTACGGGCTGCCACTTTCCCGGTCTTGGCACCTAACCCGCCCCAAGCGTTACAGCAGGTGAACAGCCATGTGACTGGCTTTCCCGGCCCGGATCCGGTTTGATGGGCACTATATATTTCCCAACCCGGATCAGCCCCATGCTTCGCACTCTTGCTGCCCTGCTTCTCATGTCCACCTCGGCTTTGGCCGACACCGCGGATGGCGAGGCGCTGAAGGCGATGACCTGGGATCAGGTGGTGCAGGAAGCCCGCGGCGGTACCGTCAACTGGTTCATGTGGGGCGGGGCTGACACGATCAACCGCTACGTTTCGGACCATCTCGGTGCAATCCTCAAGCGCGACTATGACATCACCCTCAATCGCGTGGGCGTGGCCGACGCGGTCGAAGTGGTGAACATCGTCTTGACCGAGAAAGAGGCCGGCATCGTTGATACCGGTGCGGTCGACCTGATCTGGATCAACGGTGAAAACTTCCGGTCGATGAAGCAAGGCGAGCTTGCCTTCTGCGGCTACACTGACCTTTTGCCGAACAACGCGCTGGTGAATTGGGACAACCCGGCCATCGCCAATGACTTTGGCGTGCCGGTCGATGGCTGTGAGGTGCCTTGGAACACCGTGCAATTCGCCTTTGCCCATGACAGCGCCGTGGTCGCCGATCCGCCGCGCGACATGGCGGCGCTGCTGGAGTGGATCAAGGCCAACCCCGGCCGCTTTACCTATCCCGCCCCGCCGGATTTCACCGGGTCGGTCTTCGTGCGCCACGTCTTTTACCACGCGGCCGGGGGGGCGGATGCGCTTCTTGGTCCGTTCGATCAGGCCAAGTTTGACGAAGCTGCGACCAAGACCTGGGCCATCCTGAACGAGATTGAGCCCTTCCTCTGGCGCGAAGGCCAGACCTACCCCAACACCATCGCCCAACTGAATGAGCTCTTTGCCAATGGCGAAGTGGATTTCACCTTCAACTACGACCCCTCGCAGTTCGGGCTTGCGGTGCAAGCCGGCACCTACCCCGCAAGCACGCGGTCCTACGGGCTGACCGATGGCACCATCGGCAATACCAACTACACGCTGATCCCGTTCAACTCGCCCAACAAGGCGGCGGCGATGGTGGTACAGAACCTGCTTCTGTCGGGTGAGGAACAGCTGGAGAAGGCCAAACCGGAAGTCTGGGGTGCGTCCCCCGCCATCGACATCACCCGCAGCCCGGCTGAGGTTCAGGCCGGGTTCGCGGCGATCAAAGGGCATCCTTCTGTGGTTTCGGCAGACGAGCTTGCCAAGGCCGCGCTGCCCGAACTTCAGGCCGACTGGCTGACCGCAATCGAGGCGGGCTGGCAGGCCCAGATCGGGAATTGAGCATCGGGCCGCGTCCCCGGCTCTTGCAGGCCGTCTTCGCTGACACAGCGCAGTCCGACCGCAGCGCAGGGATGAGCGGTCCCAGGCGCGGCGAATGACCGGCCGCGCCCACCCGCTTTGGCTTCTGGCCCCGGCGCTTCTGCTGCTGGGCGGTCTTTTTCTTGCGGCGCTTGGCCTTACGCTTATCCGATCCTTCCGTTACATGCCCGTTCTTGGCCTGACCGATCCTGACCTTGCGGCTTACGCCTCGGTCCTGACCTCACCGGGGTTTCTGTCCTCGCTTTGCCTGTCGCTCTGGATCGCCCTCGCCTCGACCGTGATTTCGGCAGCACTTGCGTTGGGGACGGCGATGCTTCTGCGGCAGACGTTTCCGGGGCGGCGGCTGATCGGGTTCCTCGTCCAGATGAATCTGACGGTGCCGCACGTCGTGGGCGCAGTGGGGATGCTGTATCTGGTGTCGCAGTCCGGCTTCTTTGCCCGGCTGGCATACACTGCCGGTCTGATCGACGCGCCGGGCCAGTTCCCCGCCCTGACGCATGACCCTTTCGCCATCGGGGTCATCCTGCTTTACGTCTGGAAAGAGGTGCCGTTCATCACCCTCATCCTGTTGGCCAACCTGCAATCCATCGGTGCCGATCATGAGGCGACCGCCCGCAGCCTTGGCGCCAGTCGCTGGCAGGCGTTCCGCCACGTCTGCCTGCCGATGCTGCGGCCAGGCCTTCTGGCATCCTCGGCACTGGTCTTTGCCTTTGCGTTCGGAGCCTATGAGATTCCGCTGCTTATGGGCGCAAGCTCTCCCAGGGCGCTGCCGGTCCTGGCCTGGCAAAGCTATACCAACGTCGATCTTGCCACCCGGCCAGAGGCAGCGGCTATGGCGGTCATCATCGCCATCATCGGCCTTGCCCTCCTGCTGGTCTACGCCCGCCTGACCCGCCCTCTGGCCAACCGGGGGCGCGATGCGGGGTAGCGCCTTGCGTACTCTGGCCGGGCTCGCTCTGGCCATGTGGCTGATCCTGCCGCTCTTGCCGCTGGCGATCTGGTCAGTGGCACATGGCTGGCGGTTTCCGGCGATCTGGCCGGCAGAGTGGTCGCTGAAGGCCTGGGCGTTCGCCCTGTCGCCCGCGTCGGGCGTGCTGCAAAGTCTGGGGACCACCACCTTGGTTGCGGCGGCGACGACGGTTCTTGCAGCCTTGGTGGGCGTACCTGCCGGGCGGGCGCTGGGGCTTTATCGGTTTCGGGGCAAAGGGCTGGTTCTTCTTCTCCTCGTCGCGCCCGCAATTCTGCCGGGAATCGCGGTGGCGCTTGGGCTGCATGGCATCTTCCTGCGGCTGGGGCTGACCGGCACGATCCCCGGCGTGGTTCTGGCGCATCTGATCCCGGTCCTGCCTTACATGACGCTGGTCATGGCCGCCGTTTTCGCCGGCTTCGATACCGATGCCGAGGATCAGGCCCGCAGCCTTGGTGCGCGCCCGATGCAGGTGTTTGCCCATGTCACCCTGCCCGCAATCCTGCCGGGGCTGCTGACCGGGGCGCTTTTTGCCTTTCTGGTGTCATGGTCGCAATACCTGCTGACCCTCAGCATCGGCGGGGGCAAGGTGCAGACGCTGCCGCTGGTTCTGTTCAGCTTTGCAACCTCGGGCCGCAATGACGTGACCGGCGCGGTCGCCATGATCTACATCCTGCCGGGACTCGTGGCGCTGGCCCTGACTGCCCGACATCTGACGGGGCGCAATCTTGCGCTTGGCGCGGGGGTTCCCGGATGACCCTGCAACTGACCGGTCTGACCAAAACCCACCCCGGCGGCACTTTGGCCACGGTCCGTGGCCTTGACCTGACGGTGGACAGCGGCCGGATCAGCGCCCTTCTGGGGCCATCGGGAGCGGGCAAAACCACCGTGATGAAGCTGATCGCGGGGCTTTTGTCCCCCGATGCCGGTGACATCACACTTACAGGCCGGTCGATCCTGACCTTGCCGCCCGAACGGCGCGGTGTGGTCATTGTGTTCCAGAACCCGCTTTTGTTCCCGCACCTGACTGTGGCGCAGAATGTGGGCTTTGGACTGCGGATGCGCGGCCTGCCCACCGCCCAGGTTGCCGCCCGCGTGGACGCGATGCTGGAGCGGACCCGCCTGACCGGTCTTGGCCAGCGCCGCCCGGTGGCATTGTCCGGTGGTCAGGCCCAGCGAGTGGCGCTGGCCCGCGCGCTGGTGCTGCAGCCGGACCTTCTGTTGCTGGACGAGCCCTTGTCCAGCCTTGACCCCGCCTTGCGCGATGAAATGCGCGCCCTGATCCTCGCCCTGCAACGGGAAATGGCTGTGACAACCATTGTCGTGACCCATGATCAGACCGAAGCGGTGGTTCTGGCCGATCAGATTGCCCTTCTGCTGGACGGGCGTCTGGCCCAGCACGGCCCCCCGGATCAGGTTTACGGCCGGCCCGCATCGCTTTCGGTGGCGCGGTTCTTTGGTGGGGTGAACTTTCTGCCCGGCACGGCGGTGGATGGACTGTTCCACTCGGCCATCGGCGCCATGCCCCTGCCAGATGGCCTGCCCACCAGCCTGACCCGTGGCCGGGGACTGCTGACCATCCGGCCCGAGGCGATAATCCTTGGCGCCCTTGCAGACCCGACAGCGCTGCCAGCGATCGTGCGGGGCTGCACCTTTCTTGGCACCCAAAGCCGGGTTGATCTGGATCTTGCTGGCACAAACCTGCAAGCCCTGACCACCCCGGACACGGCGCGCAACCTGAGGCCTGGCCAAACCCTGGGCGTCATCTTGCCGCGAGCAGCCCTTTGGATCGTGGCGGCTGAGGATTGAGCTGATCAGCCGCCAGCTTTGCCCAAAAGCACCGCCTGACTGCGACCGGCATGTTTGGCAGCGTAAAGCGCCCGGTCCGCTGCGGCAAGAACCTGTGCCGCGTCCGGCACCGGAAAGTCATTCGACCGCACGATGCCGACACTGGCCGATACCCGACAGGGCTTGCCGTCATACTCCATCGGTTCGGACAGGCGGCTGATGATCCGGTTGGCAATCGCCTGCAGGGTTTGCACGTCTGTGCGGCCCGGCAGGATCACCACGAATTCATCGCCGCCCACCCGTGCGGCACAGTCTTCGGCGCGCACCTGATCGCGCAGCACCCGGCCCACACGCTCAAGCACGAAATCACCTGCGGCATGGCCCAGCGTATCGTTCACCGCCTTGAAATAGTCGAGGTCAAGGTTCAGCAGCCCGAAAGGCGCGGTTGCGCTGCACATCCGTTCAAGGAAAAGGTCAGCCGCACGCCGGTTGCGCAGACCGGTCAGGGGATCGGTCATCGCTTCTTCCTCGGCGGCGATGCGGGCCCCTTCAAGGCGCATGTTCAGTCCGCGCAGTTCGCGCGTGACGGCGGTATTCGCCTCGGCCAGATACAGCAGTTCCATCGCAAGGTCGGTTGCGGCGAAATCACCGTCCGTCAGGCTGAATTCCCGCACGGCGGCGATCAGGTCGATCCCGAAGGTCAGGTTCAGCAACACCTGCCCCCCCGACAGCCGGATCCCCAGCCCCCGCATGCCAACGCGGCTGTGCCGCCTCGGCGCGATGCGGAAACGGTCAGCGGCGCGGTCAAGCACTTCGGCCACGGTCACGGCACCGCCGGGCGACCGGACGTCGAACAAATCTTCGAACCGAGCGCCAATCACCGCCTCGCCTTCCAGCACGCGCAAAAGGGTTGGACCCGCGCTTAGCACCCGGCCTTCACCATCCATCAAGAGATGCAACGGCATGAAGCTGGCCAGCCCCGCAACGTCGATGGTGATGGCGGCGGCTGCCGTGTCAAAGGTCATGCGTCACCGCTCCGGCAGCGCAAGGTCAAAACGGCGGGCGGTGGCGTGGGCGCTGTCCAGCACCCGAACCGTGATCCGGTCCCCAGCCTCAGGTTCGATCAGGCAAAGCGTGCCGTAATCATCGGCCATTGCGGTGACGATCCCGACCAGCACGCGCACCATGCCTTGCGACCGCGAGCGGCACAGGATGGTGAAACGGTCCGGCTCTTGTTCCTGCAACTGCACCTCTGGCACATCTATATCTGGCATTGCCAAGCGCGCCCGGCCGGGCATTTCTTCAAGCGAGTGCAAGAAATCGGCAAAACTGACGCCCCCAAAGCGCAGCAGCCGACGCACCCCTTCATGCCCGGGATTTGTGACCAGATAGGTCCCCATATCTTCCCAAACCGTTTCGACGGGCCGTCCCAGGACATCTGCCGCGTGCTGCGCGACATGATCCGCAAGTCCAGGATCATACCGCAGCATCGGTTCAAAAGTCTCAGTCTTCAGCAAGGACCGGCGACAAATAGCCTGCCACACCGGCAGGCCAAATGTATCGCGGACAAACCCTTGCAAGGACCGCAGCAACAGCGCATCCATCTTCGCCCCCCAAATCGCTTCCCGTTGCATGCTAAGGCGCAAGCGTTAACAAAGCCCAACTCCTTTTCGCTCATCACGGCAGGATCATGATCCCGCCCTCACCCGTTCCAAGCTGGTTGATCAGCGCCGGCGTCAGGGGCGGCGGGGCCTCGCGCCAGGCGCGCATCAGGGCTGCGGTTTCGGCGCTGTCAGGATAACCGCCGTCCGCCCGCATGGCTGACCGGGTCAGCAACAGGCCGTCGGGGCCAGGATAGACCCCTGTGATTTCGATATAATCCGGCGTCCGCTCCAGCATCAGCAGCGCCTCTTCGCCGGGCTGGGTCGGCAGAAGATCGGCCACCACCATCAGACAGGCTGGCGCGCCATCGGGCAGGCGCTGGTCGCAGACGGCTTTCCAGTCGGCCAGAAGATAACTGTCCGCCATGGCAAGAAGCGTGTCGCGGGTGCCGGTGGCGCTGGCTGGCTGCACCGGCATTGCGGTGGCAAGCGCCTTGGCCGCCGCTGCCCGCGTCACCGCATCATCGCCGGGGGCGGAAACATCGCCGTTCCCCGCCAGCCGGGCAGCCAGCGCCTCCTGCCCCGGCGCCTTGGCCATCTCTTCCAGGCTGGCCAGGACGCGCGTACCGGGCAGGCCCCAGCCTTTCAGCGCGCCCACGTCCAGTTCTTCCACCGGGGTCCGCCCGGCCTCAAACCGGGCAAGCTGGCTGGCGGCCGAAAGGCGTTCCGCGTTCAGGACCGGCGTCAGCCACAGCGCCGCCAGCCCGATTGTCACCAGCGCCATCGTGATGTTGCCCTGACGGATCCGCCCCATCCAGCCAGTCCCGCGCAGTATGGCCACTGCGTAGACCGCGCCGTAGGTAAGCCCCAGACCGGCCACCAGCCCCACGAACAACCGTTCGGGCGTCCAGCCGTGCTGACCTACCCGCAGCCAGATCGCCCAGACCGCAAGCCCGGCCAGAAGCGGCAGGATCAACGCCATCCCCTGAGCCGCCCGGCGCAACACCGGGCTGGGGGAGGCGTCGGCGTCGCTTTGGTCGACCGTCACCGACACCAGCGACACCCCGGCCGCGACCATGGTCAACAGCAACAGCGCCGGCGACAACCCGTTGAAAAGCCCATCCAGGCCCCGGAACGGCAGAGCGACCAGAAAGACCAGCATCACCGCCAGCACCACCGGCAACAGGATGCGAAACAGCCGCAGCACGAGGTAAGGCGACAAAAGGTCGGCCAGTTCATAGACCACTGCCATCGCCAGACCCAGTGCTGCACCCGTGATGACAAAGGGGACGATCATCTGGTCCAGCAGATCGTCAATCACCGTGACACCGACAATCTGCAACACCTGATCGGAAAGAAAGATGACCAGCCAGACCAGTCCGACAAAAGCCCAGGCTGCCGCGTACCGCACCACGATGGACCAGGCCTGCAGGAACAGCGCGCCATAGTCGCGCCAGTTGCCCCGCGCCTGCGCAATCATGAAGGGCACCGGCAGCGCCGCCGCCCCCAGCAGCGCCAGTGCCGGCAGCGGAGTGTTGAAGATCTCGTCAGGGTCCGCATAGCGCAGCCCGGCCAGCCAGAGGAGGGCCGCGACACCAAACCCTAGCCCCAGCGCGCGCGGGACAGCACGCCACAGTCCCACCGGCCCCGCCATCGCCAGAAGGGCGGCAAGGCCCACCGCAACGAACGCCACGAGGATCATCGCAAGCCGCGCTCCGACAAGCTCACGCTCGACCGCCTCGACCAGCGTCCATGTCAGAACCCCGCCACAGGCCCCGGTCAGTGCCAGCCGCCAGCGTTCCACAAGTTGCCCGGTCATCAGCCGTCCCCCATCCCAGTGCTGCCCGCAGCTTATGCCCCGCAACGGCCCGCGGCCATAGCGCCCTGTGGCTTTGGTCAGGTTTCACCTACCCGGTTGTGCAATCGGCCCGGTCCGGCAATGCTGGGTCAAAGCAGCCGCGAAGGACCAGCCCATGCCCGCCACGCCCATTATCCGCCCCCTGACCACGACAGACGAAGGTGACTGGCGCCGTCTATGGACCGGCTACCTTGCCTATTATGAAACCACTGTGCCCGATGCGGTCTACACCTCTACCTTCGCGCGGCTGCTGGGGTCAGACCCGCGCGATTTCAACGGGTTGATTGCCTCGATCGATGGGCAGGCGATGGGACTGGTGCATTACCATTTCCACCGCCACGCCTGGAAGGTCGAGGAGGTCTGCTATCTGCAAGACCTGTATGTAGCCCCCCAGGCGCGCGGCACCGGCCTTGGCCGCGCCTTGATCGAGGCGGTCTATTCCGCCGCCGATGCCGCAGGCGCGCCTTCGGTCTACTGGTTGACGCAGGATTTCAACCAGACCGCCCGCCAGCTGTATGATCGGGTCGGCAAGGTGACCCCGTTCATCCGCTACACCCGCGCGTAAGGCGCTATTGCTGCAGGGTCTTCAGATGCTCGGCCAGTTGGACCAGCCGTTGCGGAGTGGGCGTGGCAATGCCATCGCCACCGTCATAGGGCATGAGGTCGCCTTGCAGCAGCGGCCCGAACTGCGGCATTGCGGAGGCGCTGTCGCGCCCGGTGTAGCCGTAAATCTTGGCCATCACCCGCGTGCCCGGAAAGGCCCCACCGTTGCGCGCCGACAGTTGCGTCAGGTCGGCCGGGCGCTTGGCAAGCCCCTCCGCCCCCGGCCCGTCACCCGTGCCAGAAGTGCCATGACAGGCCGCGCAATAGGTGGCGAAATCCTCAGCCCCGTCGGGCATTTCCTGTTCGGTGCAGGCAAGCAACGCCAATGGCAACAGCATCCAACCCAGTCGCATCCCTGACCCTCCAAGCCGCATCATTCCACCCGACCTTGGGCCAACCTGACCACCCGGTCCATTCGTCCTGCAAGGTCCATGTTATGGGTGGCAATCAAGGCGGACAGCCCGGTTTCGCGCACAAGGGCCATCAACACGCCAAACACCTGGTCCGAGGTTGCGGGATCAAGGTTGCCCGTCGGCTCATCCGCCAGCAGCAGTTTTGGTCCGTTCGCCAAGGCCCGGCAGAACGCCACCCGCTGCTGTTCGCCCCCCGACAGCGCGGCAGGCCGGTGATCGGCCCGCGCGGCAACGCCAACCCGGCCCAGAAGATCACGCGCCCGCGCCTCGGCCTGGGCTTTTGGCACGCCATTGGCAAGCTGGGGTATGACGATGTTTTCCAGCGCCGAAAACTCCGGCAGCAGATGGTGGAACTGGTAGATGAAGCCCACCTCGGCCCGCCGCGCCTCGGTTCTTGCGCGGTCGGACAATCCGCCCATCTCGCGCCCGTCCAGTTGCACGGACCCCTCATCCGGGCCGTCCAGCAGGCCCGCGATGTGCAAAAGCGTGGATTTTCCCGCGCCCGAGGGGGCGACCAGCGCCACCACTTCGCCCCGGCCCACGCTGACCGTCGCCCCGCGCAAGACCACCACCTCGGACGGCTTGCCCCGGTTGTAGCCCTTGGTGATCCCGTCCAGGGCCAGCATTGCGTCACTCATAGCGCAATGCCTCCACCGGGTTCATCCGGGCCGCGCGGCGGGCCGGGAAGATCGTCACCACGAAGGACAGCCCCAGCGACAAGGCCACCGCCGACAGCACGTCATTCATCTGCAACTGCGCGGGCAGCGAATAGATACCCCGGATCGACGGATCCCACACCTCGGCCCCGTTCAACCAGTTGATCCCGCTCATGATCGCGTCGATGTTCAGCGCCGTCAGGCAGCCAAGGATCACCCCGGCAAGGGTGCCCAGAACCCCGGTGAACGCCCCGCAGATGAAGAACACCCGCAGGACCGACCCCTCGGTCAGGCCCATCGTCCGCAGGATCCCGATGTCACGGCCCTTGTTCTTGACCAGCATGATCAGGCCAGAGACGATGTTCATCGCCGCAATCAGCACCAGCACCGACAGGATCACGAACATCACGTTATCCTCGATATCCAGCGCCCGCAGAAACGCGCCCGAGCTGTCTTTCCACGTCCAAAGCTGGGCAGAAGGCCCCGCCGCCGTCAGGATCGCGTTGCCATAGCTTTCCACCGTATCGGGATCTTCGACCATCACCTCAATCTCATCCGCGAGGCCCTCCTTGTTGAAGAAGGCCTGCGCTTCGATGAAGGGCATGTAGATGCGAGTGGTATCAATATCATAGCGCCCGGCGGTGAAGATATAAACTACCTCGTAGGCCTTGACGCGCGGGCTGGTGCCCATCGCCGTCCTGACGCCACTTGGCGCGATCAGGCGCACGCGGTCACCCACGGTCACGCCCAACTCTCGCGCGACGCCTGACCCCAAGGCGATCCCGTCCGGGAACCGTGCCAGATCGCCAATCGCCTCGGCCCCCGCCCCAACGCGAGGGATGGACGCCAGCGCCTCGGGCGACAGGCCGTAAACCTCGGCACCCGTCGTCCGCTCACCATCCGTCACCATCAACTTGCCGCGGATCAGGGGGGCGGCGCGGGTCACGCCCGGCACCTCGCGCAGGGTGGCGGCCATTGCATCCGCCGCGGTGAAACCGCGCACGAACTGGCCATCCGCCCCGACCTCACCCCCCGAATAGACGGTAACATGGGCATTCGCGCCCAGGATGGTATCAACAAACTCGGCCCGGAATCCGGCCCGCACCGCAAGCGTCAGGATCAGCGCGAAGACCGCCAGCGTGATGCCGATCAGGCTGATCCAGGTCATGATGCTGACCCCGCCTTCCGCCCGCCGCGCGCGCAAGTAGCGCCAGGCGATCATGAACTCGAACGCCGAGAAAGGTGCCGTTTTCGCTGCCATCTGCCCACGCCTTTTTCTTGGTCCAGTTATGGGCCCTGTGATTGCGGCAGAACCTGCGGGACCGGGGCCGAAAGGTCAAGGCACAGGGTCGTGCCTGCCGTTTTCCCGCTGCTGCACCAAAATCCTTCCTCAAGGAGTTTGGGGCTTACCGCGCAGCCCAAAGCAGCCCGCGCCGCATCAACTCGGCCGCCGGGCCGTGGTCAATCACCTTCGCCTGATGCCCCAGCGCGTTGTAATACACCCGCCCCTGCCCCCAGAACTTGGTGAAGACCACCGGCATCGCCACCGGCCCGTTCGCCGCATGCGGCCCATCGGCCACCGGGAAATCACAGACCGCGTGGACCTTCACCACCGGATCCAGGTGCAGATAATACTGCTCTGTCTTCACCGCAAAATCACCCACCCCCGCCACCAGCGGATCATCCGACACCATCCGCACGCCGTACTCCACCCCGTCATTGCCGGGATGCGCCACCCATTGCGCGCCGGTCATGAATTGCCAGTCCACGTTTTCGCGGAAGGCATCGCACATGCCCCCATGGCAGCCTGCGATCCCCACGCCCGCCGCCACCGCAGAACAGACGTTCAACGCCTGTTCCTTGCCAATCTTCGCCATCGTCCAGACCGGGACGATCAGAGAAAGGTCGGCCAGCGCGTCCGGGTCATCGAAACAACCAAGCGTGTCGGTTACGGTGACGTCCATCCCCGCCGCCTTCAGCCACCCCGCGATCAGGGCCGCCACACGGTCCGGCTCATGCCCGTCCCAGCCGCCCCAGGTGATCAGTGCCTTGGCCATCCCGCGCCCCTTTGTTGGTCGCTCCACGCTAGGAACCCTGACAAGCGCGGTCAATGGCGGGTTTAAGGTAGGGTTTGGCATACCTTTTTCAGAACGTCTTTGCTGCCCATTCCGCCGTCCAGTACCAAGCGGACCAAGCAAGGGTGCCGCATGCCGATCTACGCAAATTCTCCTGGCGAACGTAGCGCCCTGACCAGCCTGATCGCCCCGCTGATCGGGATTGCGTTGTTTGTCGGCCGGTGGAAGGATCAATGGGCATGCGCGGCCAACTTGGCCCCCGGCGGTCCGCGCCCGGTTCTCCGCCATGTCTGCGCGTTGATCGGGGGTGAAATCGTGGGCACCGTTGCCGTTCACGGCCGCCACTGCCATCTGAGCGGTAACACCCCCGATAGATGCCGGCAGGCAACGGACCGCGACAGCATACGCCACGCGCCGCCCCCGGTCGTCCCGCCTCACGCTGCGTCAAAGGCCTGCGAAACTGTGGTCAGATCAACCCTCTGCCACGGCGGGACCCAAGCCAATGCCAAGGATTGAAATCCGCCTCCGCCGCCTGCGCCCCGATGCAGAGGAGACGACACAGGGCGACCCGGCCAACCCCGTCCGTTTCAGTAGTCGGACCCATTCCGACCATCGAAAACGCCAAATACGACCCTGTCCCCGGGCCGTGCCTTCTGCATTGCGCGCCTTTTGGCGTGCCGCGGCTCCGGTGTTGCCCATTCACAATGACTGACCCGAACGGAGCCGCCATGAAACACGCCTCTTACACTGCCTATGGCAGCCCTGAAACCATCACCATCACTGACGTCGCGAGCCCCGCCCCCGCCGAGGGTGAGGTTCTGGTCCGCGTCCGCGCCGCACCCGTCACTGCAGGCGACGCGCGAATACGGTCTGGCCGGGTGCCGCGCGGGTTGGGGCTTTTGCTGCGGCTGGCCCTCGGGTTGCGACGCCCCCGCGTGGCCCCCGGCTGGGCCTTTGCGGGTGAGGTGGCGGCAATTGGAGCGGGCGTGACCCGCTTCGCCCTCGGCCAAAGGGTCTTTGGCCTGAAAGGGGTCAAGGGTGGCGCGCATGCCGAATATCTGGTGATCCGCGCCGATGGCACCCTTCTGCCGCTGCCCGAAACACTGAGTTACGAACAAGGTGCCGCCTTTTTCTTCGGCGGGCTGACCGCCGCCTATTTCCTGATCGACCGTGCCAAACTGACCGCAGGTGACCGCCTTCTCGTCGCTGGAGCGACCGGTGCCGTCGGAAGCGCCGCAGTCCAGATCGGCCGCCACCTTGGCGCCGTCGTCAGCGCCACCGCCTCACCCGGCAACCATGCCCTGGCCCGGAGCCTGGGCGCGGATCAGGTCGCCGACTATCGCGTCGGCCCACCGCCCGGCCCCTTTGACGTGGTCCTTGATGTGATGGGCGCGCTTGGCTGGGTCGTGGCGCAGCCGATCCTGGCACCGGGTGGCCGCCTTGCCCTGATCACCGCCGATCTTGCCCAGATGCTTGGCAGCGCCCTGCGCCCCCGGCGGCAGGGCCGCCGCTTCCTGACCGGCACCAACCCCGACAGCTTGCCCGCAATGCAGCGCCTTGTGGCCCTGCACCATGCGGGGGGCTACACCCCGGTTGTCGGAAAGGTCCTGCCTTTTGCCGATCTGCCCCGCGCCCATGCCCTGGCCGAGACGTTCCACAAGCCCGGCAATCTGGTGGTGGTGATGTGACCGAAATCCCCGCCCATCCGACCCGCCTATCCCGCAGCCGTGGTCTTGTTGACACACCAGCAGCCCTGCGGCACGCTGCCTAAAAACATGGGGGCGCGCGGGACTTGATCAGGATCTATCGAGAGTCGTTCCGCTTTTTCGCCGCCACCCTGCCGATCTTGCTGGGCTTCGCCGGGCTGATCGAAGGGTTGCTCTGGGTCCTGCAACCGAAATCAGAGGCAGGTGCCACCTTCGCCGCGCTGGCGATCATGGCCTATTACTTTCACCGGCATTTCCTGTTTGCCGAGACGTTCGGTTTCCGCAATCAGCAACCGGCCGAAGGCGCACCGCCCTTCAAGTTCGGCTGCTTCCTGTTGATATCATTCCTGACGGTTTCCGTTCCGGTCGGCATCGCTGTGGTCATTGCGCTGAACGCCACCGGCGAACTGGCGTTGGGGGTCCTCATGCTGACGCTGTTTCCGCTTTACCTTGTCGCGCTCAGCCTGTTCGGCACGGCGCTGCCCGCATCGGTGGCGCGGGATGGGACTTACCGGCTGTCGCAGGGCCTGCGCGCCACGTTTCAGACGATGTGGCGGCTGGTTTTGGGGCCGGGCGTCGTTGGTCTGGTCCTGCTGGTATTGGTCGTGCTTTGCAGCCGCTGGATTGAGGCGCTGCCGGATGACAGTCTGATCCTGCTGGCCTACTTCACCGTCGGGCGGTTGATGGGCTTTTTGCCCACGATCCTGGCCGTGGCGGTCTTGTGCGAGATGTATCGCCGGACGCGGCCCGTGCCCCTGACGCAGGGCACGGGTGCTGCGGCTTAAAGGCCCGCGTAGATCTGCGCCACCCGCTCAACCGCCGCCTCGGGCGACATTTCTTCGGACACGCCAGTGCGGCGGCTGGTCAGTTCGACCACACCGTTGGCAAGGCCGCGCGGGCCGACGGTGATCCGCCACGGCAGGCCGATCAGGTCCATCGTGGCAAACTTCGCGCCAGCGCGTTCGTCGCGGTCGTCGTAAAGCGGCTCCAACCCCTTGGCCAGCAGCGCCTTTTCCAGGCCCGCGCAGGCCGCATCCGCCGCCGCGTCACCCTGTTTCAGGTTGACGATCCCCACCGGGAACGGCGTGACACCTTCAGGCCAGATGATGCCCTTGTCGTCATGGCTGGCCTCGATGATCGCGCCCAGCAGGCGGCTGACGCCAATGCCATGCGACCCCATCTCGACCGGAACCTTGGTGCCTTCGGCGGTGGTCACATAAGCGCCCATCGATTCCGAATACTTGGTGCCGAAGTAGAAGATCTGCCCGACCTCGATCCCCCGGGCCACCTTGCGGCGTTCCTCTGGGATGGCATCGAACAGGGCCGCATCGTGGGTCTCATCGGTGCGGGCGTACAGCGTCGTGAACTCCTTGCAGACCACCGCCACCGCTGCGCGATCATCATAGTCCACTTCACGGTTGCCAAGTTTCAGCTCGGTCACGGCGCTGTCAAAGAACACCTCGGATTCGCCCGTCGAGGCCAACACGAGAAACTCATGCGTGTTATCGCCACCGATGGGGCCAGAAGCCGCGCGCATCGGGATCGCCGTCAGGCCCATCCGCTCATAGATGCGCAGGTAGCTGACCATGTGGCGGTTGTAGGCGTGCAGGGCGGCATCCCGGTCCACGTCGAAGTTGTAGCCGTCCTTCATCAGGAACTCACGGCCCCGCATGACGCCGAACCGGGGGCGCATCTCGTCGCGGAACTTCCACTGGATGTGGTACAGCGTCAGTGGCAGGTCCTTGTAGCTTGTGACATGCGAGCGGAAGATATCAGTGATCATCTCTTCGTTGGTTGGACCGTACAGAAGGTCGCGCTTCTGACGGTCGGTGATCCGCAGCATCTCTTCGCCATAATCCCCATACCGGCCCGATTCACGCCACAGGTCCGCCGGTTGCAGCGTCGGCATCAGCAAGGGGATATGCCCCGCCCGGATCTGCTCCTGGTTCACGATCTCCTCGATCCCGACTTGAGAAAGGGGCTCGGCGTCTAGCGCAACTGTTGCGCCGCCGCCACTTGTCACCGCGCTGTCACCGAAGGCATAGCTGAGCCCTGGGCCACTGTTTGGCCGGGGAGGAAACATACATGATTCAGCGTCTTGGCGCGCGCGCCCTGCTCGGGGCTACTGCCGCGCTCGCACTCTCGTTCGGCACTGCTGCCCAGGCGCAGCGGGTCGAGAGGATCATCTCATTCGGCGACAGCTATGCCGACACCGGCAACTTCCTGAGGCTCGCCGGGATAAACCCGGTGACGGGAACCGGCGGGCTTTACACCACCGGGCGCTTCTCGGGCGGGACCAACTACATCGACAGCCTGTCCTCCCTGCTCGGTGCACCGGTGTTCGACTTTGCCATCGGCGGAGCGCAGGCGCGAAACCAGAATGGCGACCTGCCGACCTGGGGCCTGCCCTACGAGGTCGACCAGTTCCTCAACGTCGGCACCCAGTCGCCGATCTTCCCGACCATCGCCCCAACCTTCACGTCGCGCGACCTGCTCGCCATCTCGATCGGCGGCAACGATGCCCGCCAGTATGAGCAGATCATCACCGCCGGCCGGACTCCCACCTTCACCGCGCAGACCTCGATCGATTCTGCACGCGCGCAGCTCGACCGCCTCGTCGGCGCCGGCTCGCCGACCATCAGCTGGCTTGCCGGCAACACCGCGCAGCTGCCCGAAGTGGCGCTCGATCCGGCCGCCCAAGCGCTTCGCAACACCTTTTCCAACACCTACAATGTGGCGCTCCAGCAGACCCTTGCCGGCTATGCCCAGCGCGGGATGGTGGTCCATTATCTCGATCT
>JANPJU010000089.1:0-74332 GCA_031425675.1 Paracoccaceae bacterium
TTCATTATCGTCTTCCTTCCTGTCGTTCGCCCTAGTTGGTGTGAAAGCGGGCTTGGGTTGAACAAAGACCGTCGGGCGGTTCCAGCCGCCCGGCGGTCGGCTTTATCCCTTGACCGACCCCGCCATCAGCCCGCGCACGAAGTAGCGGCCTGCGACGATGTAGACGATCAGGGTGGGAAGGGCGGCAAGGATCGCGCCCGCGAAGTGGACGTTATATTCCTTCACGCCGGTCGAGGATTGGACAAGGTTGTTCAGCGCCACCGTCATCGGCTGCGACGTGCCACCAAAGCTGACGCCGAACAGGAAGTCATTCCAGATGTTCGTGAACTGCCAGATCACGCTGACCACCGCGATGGGGCCAGAGACGGGCAGCAGAATGCGCCAGAAGATGCGGAAGAACCCCGCGCCGTCGATCATGGCCGCGCGGACCAGCTCGGTCGGGAAGCTGGCATAGTAGTTGCGGAAGTAAAGCGTGGTGAAGCCGATCCCGTAGACCACATGCACCAGCACCAGCCCCGAAACCGACCCCGCCAACCCCAGCTTGCCCAGGACGACCGCCATCGGGATCAACACGATCTGAAACGGGATGAAGCAGGAAAAGAGCATGAGGCCAAAGACCCAGGTATCGCCCCGGAACCGCCATTTGGTCAGCACATAACCGTTCAGCGCGCCGATAATGGTGCTGATTGCCACTGCAGGGACCACCATCAGGATCGAATTCATGAAGTAGGGCTTCAGCCCCGTCGGCTCCACCCCGATCTGCGCGGTGGACCACGCCTGCCGCCACGGCTCCAGCGTCCAGACATGCGGCAGGGCCATCATGTTGCCGCCGGTGATTTCGGACAGGGGTTTAATTGAGTTAACGCCCATGACGTAAAGCGGCAGCAGGTAAAAGAGGGCGAACACGATCAGAGCCAGGTAGATGAAGGCCCTTGTGATGCGGCCAGTGGAAACGGCGGTGTCCTGGGTTGCGACGCTCATTCCTTCTTCTCCTTCAGCTCGGCATACAGGTAGGGCACCATGATCGCCGCAATGGTCATCAGCATGATCACGGCGGATGAGGCGCCGATGCCCATCTGATTGCGCGTGAAGGTGTAGGAATACATGAAGGTCGCGGGCATCTCGGTCGCGCGTCCGGGGCCGCCGCCGGTGAGAGCGATGACAAGGTCGTAGGACTTGATCGCAAGGTGGCTCAGGATCACGAAGGCCGACAGGAACGCCGGGCGCAGAAGCGGGATCACGATCCGCCGGTAAAGCTGCCAGTTCGACGCCCCGTCGATCTGGGCCGCCTTCAGGATCTCGTTATCAATGCCCCGCAGGCCCGCCAGAAACATCGCCATCACGAACCCGCTGGTTTGCCAGACGGCAGCCAGCACGATGGTGTAAAGTGCGTAATCGGCGTCCTTGATCCAGGTGAATGTGAAACTTTCCCAGCCTGCGTTGCGCATCACCTGCTGCAGGCCGATGCCGGGATCGAGGAACCATTTCCACGCGGTCCCCGTGACGATGAAGGACAGCGCCATCGGGTAAAGGTAGATCGGCCGCAGCATGCCTTCGCCCCTGATCTTCTGGTCAAGGAAGATCGCCAGCATCAACCCGATGACCGTGCAGATCACGATGTAAAGGCTGGCAAAGATCGCGATGTTGATGATCGCGGTGTTCCAGGCGGGCAGGGCGAACAGCTTTTCGTAATTCTCGAACCCCACCCAGGTGAACTTGGGCAGCATCTTCGATCCGGTGAAGGACAGGATGATGGTGAACAGGATGAAGCCGTAGACAAAGACCAGCGTCACCGCAAAGGAAGGCGCCAGCACAAGGCGCGGCAGCCAGTCTTGCAGGCGCGTGCGGAAATCGGCATCGGTTGCCATTGTCATCCTCCCATAGGTCCTGGCGCAAATGTTTTCGAAAACTTTTGCCAAATTCCTTCGAAGGAATTTGTTGGGGGGCGACCGTGGCCGCCCCCCCCTCAATCGTTTATTGCGCCGCTGCCACAGCCTCGGCCAAGGCCGCCGCCGCCGCCGCCCCATCGGCATATTCGCCGTTGAAGGCCGCGGTGATCACGTCATAGGTCGCGTTCTTGACCGACGCCGGGGCCGCGTGCCCATGCGCCATCGACCCGAAGAGCTTGCCTGCGGCATCCGCCTCGACCAGATCGGCCATCGCCTTCTTGCCGCAGTCGTCAAAGGCGTCGTTCGGCACGTCGGTCCGCGCTGGGGCCGACCCTTTGACCACGTTGAACGCCGACTGAAACACCGGGTTCATGATCGCAGATGCCATCGCGCCCTGAGCGGCCACTGCGCCTTCGCCTTCGACCCCGAACATCGCAAACTGATCAGAGTTGAAGGTCACAGCCCCTTGGGTGCCGGGGAAACGGATGCAGACAAAATCGGTGCCGGGAACCTTGCCAGCCTTGACGAACTCGCCCTTGGCCCAGTCGCCCATCATCTGCATGCCCGCTTCGCCATTGATCACCATGGCCGAGGCCAGGTTCCAGTCGCGACCGCTGAAGTTGGCATCGACATAGGTCGACAGCTTGATCAGCCGGTTGAAGGCTTCGGCCATCTGCTCACCGCCCAGTGCGGCGGGGTCAAGGTCGATGAAGGCGGCCTTGTAGAAGTCGGTGCCCATGCCCAGAACCACACCGTCAAACACGGTTGCGTCCTGCCAGGCCTGGCCCCCGTGTGCAAAGGGCGTGATGCCATTGGCCTTCATCGCGTCAAGGACGGCGACCAGCTCTTCCCAGGTCTCGGGAGCTTTGCCACCGGCGGCATCAAGGGCCGCCTTGTTGATCCAGACCCAGTTGGTGGAATGGACGTTGACCGGGGCCGCAATCCACTTGCCATCGAACTTGGAGAAGCCCTGCAGCGCCGCAGGAACTACCGCATCCCAGCCCTCGGCGGTGGCCACTTCCGTCAGGTCGCCAAGTGCGCCTTCGCCGGCCCAGTCAAGGATGTCAAAGCCCAGCATCTGCACGGCTGTCGGCGGATCGCCGGCAGTAACGCGGGCGCGCAGCGCGGTCATTGCCGCCTCGCCACCGCCTCCGGCCACGGGCATGTCGACCCAGCCGATACTCTTGGTCGCAAGGTCATCCTTCAGCACGTTCAGTGCTGCCGCCTCGCCGCCGCTGGTCCACCAGTGCAGCACCTCCACGTCTTCCGCCACAGCCATTCCCGTTGCCATTCCAGTCGTGGCCATCAACGCCGCGACCAGTGTCATCTTCCGTCCTACGAAACCACGCATAAGATCCTCCCTAAGGTTTGCGTCGTCATTCACTCCCGCCCCGATCCGGGGTCAGGCCGTCTTCACCCACATCGCCCGTGTGCGGCCGATCCGCATCACCAGCGACTTGGTTTCCAGAAACTCCTCCAGCCCCTGACGGCCGATCTCGCGGCCAAGGCCCGATTGCTTGACGCCCCCGAAGGTCACCTCGGGAAAGCCGTCCATCCAGGTGTTGGTCCAGACCGTGCCCGCCTGCGCACCCCGCGCAAAAGTCAGGCAGGTATGGACATTCTCGCTCCACACACTGGCGGAAAGGCCATAATCGGCATCGTTCACCAGATGCATCGCCTCATCCAGCGTGGTGAAGGTCAGCACCGTCAGCACCGGGCCGAACACCTCGTCCCGCGCAATCGCCATGTCGGGGGTCACCCCCGTCACCACAGTTGGCTGGTAGAACTGCGCGCCAAGGCCGGGAACGGTCAGGGCCGCCCCGCCCAACACCACCATGGCACCAGCGGCCTTTGCGTCCCGGACATAGTCGTCGATCTTCGCGCCATGCTCTGGCGTGACAATCGCCCCGACCTGAGTATTCGGGTCAAGGGGGTCGCCAAAGGCCACTTTGCGGGACAGGGCCACCACTTTGGCGGTAAACGCTTCGGCAATATCGGTATGCACGATGATCCGGCTGCCGGAATTGCAGCACTGGCCCACGTTGAAATAGACCCCGAACACCACCGCATCGGCGGCACTGTCCAGATCGGCGTCAGGGAAGATCACTTGCGGGTTCTTCCCCCCCAACTCCAGCGCCACCTTCTTCAGCGTGCCAGAGGCAGCCGCCGCAATCGCGCGGCCAACGCCGGTTGAGCCGGTGAAGGTCACCATGTCCACCCTCGGGTCCGCCGCCAACGCAGCGCCCACAGGCTGGCCATAGCCGAGGACGATGCTGACCACGCCCGCAGGCATCCCGGCCTCGGTCAGCAACTCACCCAGCATGACCGTGGTCGAAGGCGTCAGCTCTGATGGCTTGACCACACAGGTGCATCCCGCGGCGAGGGCGAACGGCAGCTTCTGCGACAGGATCCAGAACGGGAAATTCCAGGGCGTGATGATCGACACCACGCCAATCGGTTCCTTCAGCGTGACCGCCAGAATATCGCCCCCAAGCGCGTTGTGGCTTTCCCCGGTAACCCCCCGCGCCAGCGACGCGGCATAGCGCCAAAGGTCCGCCGCGCCGCCAACCTCACCGCGCGACTGGCTGATCGGCTTGCCGCTTTCCAGGGTCTCCAGAAGCGCCATCCGCTCGACATTGGCCTCGATCAGATCGGCCACGCGCAACAGCACCGCCGCACGCGCCTTGCCCGTCAATGCACTCCACCGCCCGTCGTCAAACGCCGCGCGAGCCGCCGCAATCGCGGCCTCCGCATCCGCCTTGCCACCCTGCGCAGCCCGGCTGACCACCACCCCGTGCGAGGGCGAAAGCCGTTCGCTGACCGCCCCATTCGCACTGTCCCGCCAGACCCCGCCAATCAGATGCCGGGCATGGAACGGCGTTGCAGGCAGCGCTGCACCGGAGGATGGGATCACAGTCATGTCGGTCATCATCAATTCCCCGGAAATTCTGGTTTGCGCTTGGCGCGGAAGGCGGCGACGCCTTCGGCCCGGTCATCGGTTCCGGCAATCGCCGCCGATCCCAGCGTCTCGATCATGGCCGCACTGTCCTCGCCCATTCCGGCATGGATCATCGCCTTGGCAATCTCTACCGCCCGGGGGGAAAGCCCCGCCACGCCACCCGCTATCGCGTGGGCCGCCGCGCGAGCGTCCACCGCCACTTCGGCCACGAAACCACAGGCCAGCGCCCGGTCCGCGCCGATCCGCCGGCCGAACAGGGCCATCTCCTTGACCACACCCTCCGGCAGCAACCGTGCCAGACGCTGCGTCCCTGACCAGCCCGGCACGATGCCCACACCCGCCTCGGGCAGCGCCAGCGTCGCCCCCGGCACCATCACCCGCACGTCACAAGCCGCCGCCAGTTCAAGGCCCCCGCCAAAGGCATGACCGTTCAGCGCCGCAATCGTGGGCTTGCCCAACCGCGCCAGCCGATCAAACAACCGATGCCCGCCGCGCACCCAGGCCCGCGCAAATTCGGCCGGGGTCAGATCCCCCCAGGCGTTGATATCGGCACCTGAACAAAAGGCGCGGTCGCCTTCGCCGGTGATCACGACGGCCCGCACTTCGGCCAGCCCCTCGACCACCTCCAGATGCCCGGCCATCTGGGCGAGCATGTCGATCGTGAAGCAGTTCAGCTTTGCCGGATTGTCCAGCCGCAGCTCGGCCACGCCCTTGGTAATGTGCAGACGAACCCCGCTCATGGTGTCCACCCCATCGGCCCTTCGGCCAGCAGCGACAGCGGCATGACGACCGCATTCTCGGCCACCGTCACCCGCCCGCCCGATGCCGCCACGATGTCGCGCGCGGGGTCGATCCCCGGCATGATCTCGGTCGCCACCAGCCCCTTGTCGGTCAGCCGGATCACGCAGCGCTCGGTGACATAAAGCACCTCCTGCCCCTGCTCCCGCGCCCGGTTGCCGGAAAAGGTGACATGCTCCACCGCCTGCACCATCTTGGCGAACTTCCCCGGTGCGGCCACGCGCAGACCCGTGGCAGACAACTCCACCTGCGCCCCCGCCTCGAACCAGCCCGAGAACACGATCTTGCGCGCATGCGCCGTGATATCGACAAACCCGCCGCAACCCGCCGTCAGGTACGGCTTTTTCCCCAGCTTGGAGACGTTGACGTTGCCCTCTACATCCACCTCCATGAACGACAGGAACGCCATGTCGAACCCTGCGCCCTGAAAGTAGATGAACTGCTGCGGGCTTGGCACATAGGCATCGGCATTGGACGCACAGCCAAAGGCAAAGCCGGTCAGGGGCATGCCACCCACCGCACCCTGTTCGATGGCCCAGGTCACCGCCTCCGGATACCCCTCCTCCAGCAGCACACGCGGCACCATCGCGGAGATTCCGAAGCCTAGGTTGGCCGTCATCCCGCCCTTAAGCTCCAGCGCGGCACGCCGTGCGATCACCTTTTCCACGCCATGTTCGGCGAGGTTGAAGCTCGACCACGGCCGCAATATCTGGCCCGAGATGGCCGGGTCATAATGCGTTTCGCAAGTCTGCTTCTGGTCAGGGTCCAGCACTACAAGGTCCACGAGGTGCCCCGGCACCCGCACGTCATGTGGGCGCAAGGACCCCTTCGCCGTCATCCGGGACACCTGAGCAATCACCATCCCGCCATTCGTCCGCGTGGCAATCGCCTGCTCAAGCCCGCCCAGATAGGCGCCCTCATGTTCATAGGTCAGATTGCCGCGTTCATCCGCCGTGGTGGCGCGCAAGATGCACACCTCGGGGGCGATGTTCGGGAAATGCAGCCATGTGTCGCCGCCAAACTCCACGCGGCTGACAATCGGTGCCGCCGCCGCAGGGGCGTTCATCGCGCAGCCCTCGCGGACCGGATCGACAAAGGTCTGCAAGCCCACCTTGGTCAGCACGCCGGGCCGCCGCGCCGCTGCCTCGCGGTGCATGTCGAACATGATGCCCGACGGCACGTTGTAGGCGGCCACTCGGTCCTCGACCACCATCTTCCAGATTTCCGGCATCGGCAGGTTGGAACTGCCCGACGGGTAAGACCCAGCCAGCACGCGCGCCAGAAGGCCATCCTGCGCGATCCAGTCGATCCCCTTGACGCCGTACATGTCACCCGCCGCAATCGGGTGCAGTGTGGTCAGCCCGCGTGGATGGCCCTCGGCGCGGAATCGATCCCCCAGCGCCTTCAGCATCAGATCGGGGCACCCAAGCGCCGAGGAGGACGACACCGTCACCACCGCCCCGTCCTTGATGCGCGCCACAGCCGCCGCGGCGGAGACCAGCTTCGTCATGCCGCCGCCCCATAGTCCACCGCTTGCCGCACCCCGGTCCGCGCGGCTTCACGCACTGCCAGCGCCACGGCCAGTGAGGCCACGCCATCCCGCCCATCCGCCGCAGCCCGCCCCTGGCCGGCAACTGCCAACAGGAAATCGGCTACCGCCTGCGCGTAAAGATTGTGGGTCGGGTAGGCCACACCCTCACGCCCCTGCGCCGTTACCAGCGCCACTTCTCCCACCGGCAGTTGCGTCATCACGCCGGTCGCAAAGATCGACCCTTCGGTGCCATGCACCTCAAGCCCCGACCCCGCAAAGGGATGGGTGAAACTTTCATGCGCCATCACCATCGCGCCCGACGGCATGGTCCAGACCGACATGACACTGTCTTCCACCCCCTGGCCCATGCCGCTGGCTGTCATCTCGGCCACGACAGAAACCGGGTCTTCGCCCAGAATGAACCGTGCCACATCGGCATCATGCACCGTGATGTCGGGTATCACCCCACCGCCCGCTGCTGCGCTGTCGATCCGCCAGCCCTGCAGATGGCCCGGCAGGTGGACGGCGTGAAACAAGCGCATTGACAGTACCCGGCCGATGCGGCCCGTGGCCACAAGGTCGCGCACCGCCCGGTGGCTGCCCGAACAGCGCAAATGGTGGTTGGTGGCAAAAATCAAGCCCCGCTCGGTCGCCGCCGCATCCATCTGGGCCGCCTGCGCCACGGTCATGGCCAGCGGTTTCTCGCATAGGACATGCTTGCCCGCTGCAATCGCTGCCAGCGCCTGCGCGTGGTGCTTTTCATTGGTGGACGAGATGTAGACAGCCCCAATTCCCGTGTCCGACAAGACCGCGTTCAGATCGGCTTCCGCCCGCCCGATCCCATGTGCCCCAGCGAATTCAGCGGCGCGGCGGGCGGTTGTGCTTTGAACAGCGGCCACCACTTCGCCAGCGCCCCGCAGCGCGCCAAGCACATGTTCCGCCGCAATCGTGCTTGCCCCAACCAGCGCCCAGCGCATGATTCCCCCAAATTTAGATCGTTCCAAGATAAATATGGAACGATCCAAACCATGTCAACACCATCATGATCAGGGAATGCGGCATCAGCCCAGAAAGCGGTAGCCGATCCCCGGTTCGGTCATGATGTAGCGCGGGTTGGCGGCATCATCGCCGAGCTTCTGGCGCAGCTGCCGGACATAGACGCGCAGGTATTGGCTGTCTTCGGCATGGGCCGGGCCCCAAAGTGATTTCAGGATCATGGCTTGGGTCACCAATCGGCCCGCGTGGCTGGCGAGCAGCCACAACAGGTCAAATTCCCGCCGGGTCAGGTGCAGGGGCAGGCCTGCCTTGGAGACGGCGTGGTTGGCGGAATCGATCCGCAGATCCTCGATCTCGATCACCGCCGGGGAAGAGAATCCGGCGCGGTCCCGCAAAAGGCTGCGGATCCGGGCAAGAAGTTCGTTCATCCCGAACGGCTTGACCACATAATCCTGAGCGCCTGCATCCAGGGCCGCAACCTTTCCCGCCTCATCCGCCCGCACCGACAGCACAAGGACCGGAACGCTGGACCAGCCCCTGATTTCGTGCAGCACGGTCAGGCCATCGGCATCCGGCAGGCCAAGATCAAGGATCACCAACCCCGGCGCCTCACGCGCTACGGCCAGGATTCCCTCGCGGGCGGTTCCGGCCTCGATCACGCTGTGGCCCTCTGCCTCCAGCGGCACCCGCAGAAACCGGCGGATCGGGGCTTCGTCGTCGATCACCAGAATTCGAGTCGGCAGGGTCATGCGAATGTCTCGGCGGTGAACAGCGGCAAGGACAGCACAATTCGTGTGCCGGTGCCATCGGGTGCGGCGGTCTCGGCCCGGATGGTGCCGCCCATGGCTTCGGTCAGTCCCTTGCAGATGGCAAGGCCAAGCCCGGTTCCGGCGCGTTGACGGTCGCCTTCGTTCACTCGGTAGAACATGTCGAAAACGCGGGCCTGTTCGGCGGGCGGAATTCCGGGTCCGCTGTCGGTGATGGACAATTCCAGCCGGTCCCCTGCCGCCCGCGCCGCCAGTGTGATGGTTGATCCGGCAGGCGCGTACTTTGCAGCATTGTCCAGGATATTGACCAGCACCTGCTCAAGCAAAACCTCGTCAGCCAGCAGCATCGGCAGGCTTTCGGGCACGGCGGTCGACACCTGATGCGCCCGCAAAGGCGCCCGCAGCCGGTGGCGGGCGGCGCCAATCACTTCGCCCACCTCCAGCGGCACAAGGTTCAGCTTCAACGCACCATGGCCGATCCTGGTCATGTCCAGCAGGTTCTGCACATAGCGGTCCAGACGCTCGCCCTCTTCGCGGATGTTTTCGGCCAGATCCTTGCGGGCGGCGGCGGGCAGGGCGGGTGTGTCGGCAAGGCTGCCCGCTGCACCGATGATGGTCACCAAGGGCGTGCGAAGATCATGGCTGACGGACGACAGAAGCGCGGTGCGCAGCCGTTCGGTTTCCGAGGCGAGCCGGGTTTCCGAAAGCTCTTCCGTCAGGCGCAGCCGCTCAAGGGCCAACGCGATCTGATCGACCAGCGCATCCAGAAGCCGCCGGTCGGTACGCGCAACCAGCCTGTCATCGCCATAAGCAATGCCAAGGACGCCAAGCCGCCTTTCGCCCGCGACCAGCGGCAGAAAGAACCAGCGCGCCGTCGGCAGCGTGTCCGATCCGCGGCCGGCGGCCTCACCCTTGTCCCAGGCGAACTGGGCGGCGGACTGATCCCGGATGTCCAGCCTGTCTTCGGGAGGAAACCCGCCGACCACCTGCAACTCCCCCGCAGGCAAGGGGCGCAGCAGCACCGATTCGCAGCGCAGGGTCGTGGCGACATGGCTGACCGACGCCCAGATCACATCATCCGCCGAAGCCGCGGCGGCGACCCGGCGGCTGAAGTCGTAAAGCTTGTTGGTCCGGTCGGCGATGCTGGCCTGCGCGTCGATGCGGGCGCGCAACCGTGCCGCCAGATTGCCGGTGATAAGCGAGGCGACCAGAAACAGCCCCAGCGTGAGCAATTCCCCCTGACGCGAGACGTGGAACGTATAGCGCGGGTGGGTGAACAGAAAGTTGTAGGCCAGAAACCCCAGCACTGCCGTGGCCATCGCCGGGCCAAGGCCCCTTCGGCTGGCCACAACGACCACCGCCGTCATGTAGATCACCGACAGGCTGGCAACCGGGAACATCTGCTCCGCCGCGTATGAGCAGGCCGATGCCACGGCAACAGCCAGAACCGCCTCGCCCCAGGCCATGGGGTCCCTTGCGATACGCGGCAGATGCCACCCCGCTTGCGTGCCGCGGGCGTCTGGTTCGGCGGCCAGCGTGATCTCGAACCGGCCCGATTGGCGCAACAGGCCAGCGGCGACATCTTCGGTGGTCAGCCGCGCCCAGAACGGTCGGGGGCGCGGGCGGCCAATGACGATGCGGCGCACGTTGCGGTCGGCGGCGTAGGACAGGATTGCCTGCGCCACGTCGCGTTCGGCTTCCAGCGTGGCAAGTTCCGCCCCCAGCCGTTCGGCAAGGCGCAAGGTTCCGGCCAGCCGGTCCTTGTCGGCATCGGGCAGGCCCTCTGCGCGGGTCTGCGTCACGTTCAGCGCGATCCATTCCGCCCGAGCCCGGTCGGATGACCGCTTTGCCACGCGGATCGCCTCACGCGCGGCGGGGCTTTCGTTCACGCAGACCAGGATGCGCTCTTGTGTCGGCCAGGGTCCGGCAATCGCATTGGCCGCCATATGTTCGCGCAACTGCGCATCCACCCGGTCGGCGGCGGCCCGCAGGGCAAGTTCGCGCAGCGCGGTCAGGTTGCCCTTGGCAAAAAACGACGTCAGCGCGCGCGCGGCCTGATCCTGCGGATAGACCTTGCCCTGCCGCAGCCGCTCCAGCAACTCGTCCGGGGGGATGTCGATCAGCTCGATCTCGTCGGCCATCTCCAGCACCAGGTCAGGCACGGTTTCCCGCACCCTGACCCCGGTGATCCGGGCCACGGTTTCATTCAGCGTCTCGATATGCTGGATGTTGAGCGTGGTGAAGACATCGATGCCGGCGGCCAGCACCTCTTCGACATCCTGCCAGCGCTTTTCGTGGCGGCTGCCATCGGCGTTGGTGTGGGCCAGCTCGTCGATCAGTGCCAGCGTGGGGCGTCGCGCCAAAAGGCCGTCCAGATCCATTTCCGTCAGGGCGCGCCCTTTGTAGATCACCGGCGTCCGCGGCAGTTGCGGCAATCCGGCCAACTTGGCCTGCGTTTCGGCCCGACCATGTGTTTCGATCAGTGCCGCCAGCACGTCGACTCCACCCGCATGCTTGCGGTGCGCGTCATCAAGCATGGCCCAGGTCTTGCCCACGCCGGGGGCGGCCCCGATGAAGATCTTCAACCGCCCCCGCCCGATCCGCGCTGCCTGAGTCAGCAGCGCGTCAGGTGAGGGGCGGATGTCGGCGTCGTGGGTCATTCGGTTGGCGTTCCTTGGCCGGCAGCCGTCGGCCCCGGAAAGGCTGTGTCGAGGGCGAGGTTGGCTTCCAGCACATTCACGCGGCGTTCGCCGAAAAGCCAGAGCGTTCGGTCCAGCGTCGCCGCCTCGATCAAAGCGCGAACTGCTGCGGCATCCGCCCCGCGCGCAGCAGCAATGCGGTCGACCTGCGCCAAGGCGGTTTCCGGGCTGACATGCGGATCAAGGCCCGAGCCCGAGGCGGTGACGGCATCAATCGGCGCGGGTTGGCCGTTCAACGCCTCCCACGCCGCGCGCCGTTCGGCGACGTTAGCAATCAGCGCCGCCGACGTCGGTCCAAGGTTTGACGCCCCGGTTCCGGCTGCATTCCAGCCGCTGGCGGATGGGCGCGGGTGCAGATAGCCCGGTCCGACAAAGTCTTGCCCGACAAGGGACGATCCGATCACCATATCGCCTTGCAAGATCAGACTGCCATTGGCTGCGGCAGGAAACAGGCCCTGGGCAAGTCCGGTCATTGCCAGCGGATAGGCAAGGCCGGTGATCAGGGTGAAGAACAGGGTCAGAGACAGGGCAGGGCGCAGATGGGTCAGCATGATAATCTCCTTAAGCAAGGTTCAGGGCGACAAGGCACAGATCGATGGCCTTTATCCCGACAAAAGGCACGATCAACCCGCCAAGCCCGTAGACCGCCAGATTGCGGCGCAGCAGGGCCGCAGCGCTGGCGGGCTTGTATTGCACGCCGCGCAGCGCCAGGGGGACCAGCGCAATCAGGATCAGCGCGTTGAAGATCACCGCCGACAGGATGGCGCTGGTGGGCGAGGCCAGCCCCATGATGTTGAGGACCGCCAGCCCCGGATAGGCCGCGACAAAGATCGCGGGCAGCACGGCGAAATACTTGGCCACGTCATTGGCGATGCTGAAGGTCGTCAGCGCCCCACGGCTGATCAGCAACTGCTTGCCGACCAGCACCACCTCGATCAACTTCGTCGGGTCGCTGTCCAGATCGATCAGGTTCGCCGCTTCCTTGGCCGCCGGGGTGCCTGCGTTCATCGCCACCCCCACATCGGCTTGCGCCAAGGCCGGCGCGTCGTTCGACCCGTCGCCGCACATCGCCACCAGCCGCCCGCCCGCCTGTTCGCGGCGGATCAGGTCCAGCTTCATCTCGGGCGTGGCTTCGGCAAGGAAATCGTCCACCCCCGCCTCGGCCGCAATGGCGGCGGCGGTCAGGGGGTTGTCGCCGGTGATCATCACGGTGCGGATGCCCATGGCGCGCAGTTCGGCGAACCTCTCTCGCACGCCGGGCTTCACGATGTCTTTCAGATGCACCACGCCCAGGATTTGCGTGCCTTCCGCCACCAGCAAGGGTGTGCCGCCTGACCGGGCAATTGCATCCACCTGCGCCGCAAGCGCGCCGGGCGGGGTTTGTCCGGTCAGCCGGATTACCGCGTCGATGGCCCCCTTGCGGAAACTGCGGCCCCCCTCAAGGTCAAGCCCCGACAGCCGGGTCTGCGCCGTAAAGGCAACGGGCATAGCCCCCTTCGGCATGTCCGGGACGCTTCCCAGCATTTCACGCGCCTTCTCCACGATGGATTTGCCTTCGGGCGTCTCGTCTGCCAGGGACGCCAACGCCGCCGCCTCGGCCAGTCGCCGTGTATCCACGCCCGGCGCGGCGATCAGCGCATCGGCCATCCGGTTGCCAAAAGTGATCGTCCCTGTCTTGTCGAGGAGGAGCGTATCCACATCCCCCGCCGCCTCGACCGCGCGGCCGGATTTGGCGATGACATTAGCCTTCACCAGCCGGTCCATGCCCGCGATGCCGATGGCCGACAAAAGCCCGCCGATGGTGGTGGGGATCAGCGTCACGAAGAGGGCACCAAGGACGACAACCGGGATCGTGGTGCCGGAATAGCTGGCAAAGGCCGGCAGCGTGACCACGACGAACAGGAAGATCAGCGTCAGCCCGACCAGCAGGATGTTCAGCGCAATCTCGTTCGGGGTCTTTTGCCGTTCGGCGCCTTCGACCAGCGCGATCATGCGGTCAAGAAAGCTTTTTCCCGGTTCCGCCGTGACCTTCATCACAAGCCAGTCGGATGCGATGGTGGTACCCCCGGTGACGGATGACCGGTCACCCCCCGCCTCGCGGATCACCGGCGCGCTTTCGCCGGTGATGGCGCTTTCGTTGACCGACGCCATCCCGCGCACCGCCTCACCATCTGTGGGCACGATGTCACCCGCCGCGATGTAGACGAATTGGCCGGCGCGCAGCGTGGTGGACACAACCTCGGTGGCGGTTGTCGGGTCTGCGTCCGGGTCGGCCAGCACCCGCACCCGGGTTTCCGACTTGGTGGCGCGCAGCGTATCGGCCCGCGCACGTCCCCGGCCTTCGGCCAGCGCCTCGGCAAAGTTGGCAAAAAGGACGCACAGCCAAAGCCAGAAGGCGATATGCAGCGCCACGCCGGCACCCAGTGTGGCCGATGCAAGATCACGAAGCCCCAGTACCGTGGTCATCGCCGCCACGATGGCGGTAACGAACATCACCGGGTTGCGCCACAGCGTCCGCGGATCAAGTTTTGTCACGCTTTGCCGGATGGCTGCAGCGTAAAGGCCGGACATGTCGGCCACTTTGTCATTTCTGGACATGGGATGCCTCAAAAGCTTTGCCCGGCCATGCGCGCGGTCTCTTCCGCGATGGGGCCAAGGGCAAGAACGGGAAAGAAGGTCAGCGCGCCAAGGATCAGCACGGTAAGGATCAGCAGGGTGACGAACAGCGGCCCGTGGGTCGGGAACGTGCCGCTGGTGGCCGCGGATTTCGGCTTGCGGATCATCGATCCCGCGATGGCCAGCAGCGGCACGATGATCGCATAGCGGCCAACGATCATGATCAGACCCAGCGCCGTGGTGTGCCAGGGGTTCGCCGCCCCCCAGCCGCCAAAGGCCGAGCCGTTGTTGCCGGTGGCGCTGGAGTAGGCATAGAGGATCTCGCTGAACCCGTGCGGGCCGGGGTCCTGCACCGACGTCAAGGCCGCGGGCACGGTGGCGGCAATCGCACCGCCGACCAGAATACCAAGCGGCATCGACAGGAAGGCCAGCACCGCCAGCGTCACCTCGCGCGCCTCAATCTTGCGGCCCAGATATTCAGGCGTGCGCCCCACCATCAGCCCGGCTAGGAACACGGCGAGGACGACGTAAAGCAGCATGCCGTAAAGGCCCGCGCCAACGCCGCCAAAGATCACCTCGCCGATTGCCATGAAGACCATCATCACCAGGCCCGACAGCGGCATGAAGCTGTCATGCATCGCGTTGACTGCCCCGTTGGACGCCGCCGTGGTGGACGCCGCCCACAGTGCCGACAGCATTGCGCCGAACCGTTGCTCCTTGCCCTCCATGTTCGCACCAAGGCCAAGGGCGGGATTGCCGGCGACCTCATAGGCATGGATCACGACAAGCCCGGCCACGAACATCACCGCCATCGCGGCAAAGATCGCCCAGCCTTGCCTGCGGTCCCCCGCCATCTGGCCAAAGAGGAAACAGAAGGCGACCGGGATCAGCAGGATCGACAGGCTTTGCGCCAGGTTCGATGCAATGGTCGGGTTTTCGAACGGATGGGCGGAGTTCACGCCAAAGAACCCGCCGCCATTGGTGCCAAGCTGCTTGATGGCGATCTGCGCTGCCGCAGGGCCACGGGCGATGATCTGCTCACCCCCCTCGACAGTCGTGGCCGTCACCGCCCCTTGCAGCGTTTGCGGCACGCCCTGCCAGGCCAGAAACAGCGCCAAAACCACCGACAGCGGCAGCAAGATCCACAGGACCGACCGCGTCAGATCGACCCAGAAGTTGCCCAGCGTGGCCCCCTTCGCCGCTGTAAAGCCACGGATCACCGCGACGGCCACCGCCATCCCGGTGCCGGCGCTGACAAAGTTCTGCACCGTAAGCCCGGCCATTTGTGACAGATAGGAAAGCTGCGCTTCACCCGAATAGGCCTGCCAGTTGGTGTTGGTCACAAAACTGACAGCGGTGTTAAAGGCCAGATCTGGGGCCATCCCCGCAATACCGTCAGGGTTAAGGGGCAGCGCGCCTTGCGCCCGCAGGACCGTGTAAAGCACCACAAAACCAAAAAGATTGAACGCGAGCACGGCCAGCGCGTAGGTGCCCCACGTCATCCCGCGCCCAGGGTTGACGCCGCTTGCCCGCAAGACCGCAGCCTCGACGCGGGCAAGGGCAGGCACCCCGCCGTAAACACGGCCCATCCACAGGGCAAGACCAAGCGCCGCGCCGATCAGCGCAGCGAAATAAAGCGTGTAAGCCAGAAATGTCATCATGTGCCTCCCTTAGAAGCGATCGGGCCGCAGCAACGCAGCTCCGAGGTAGGCAAAAAGGCCCACGGCAACCGTGGCGCCCAGGACCAGATCAAAAAACGGCATGTCACATCCGCTCCATGCTGCGGACGATCAGGGCGAAAAGGGCAAAGCCGCCCAGGCCCAGACCGATGTAGATGATGTCAAGCATTGCAAACCCTCTGTGTCAGTTGCGCTGACCCTGCACCCGCCGCCCGTAAGGAAGCCATTCGGGATCGGACGGGAAGGCGTAAAGGCCGCGTAAAGACGCCGTTCTTTGCGATCCACCGAAGGCCCGGCTAAAGGGGGTTGGCGCAAGGTGGGCCGCTGCGCATCGTCATCCGGCAACGCCTGGCGGCGGGGCGTCCGCCGCAGTTCATTGATACGCCTATGTGGCCAGGAAGCTGAGACGACGGTGAAGCTGACTGACTATCCGCCTCTCCATCGACTAAATGATGGACTGGATGCCTCGATCATCTTGACCGTTGAAGACAAGGAATGAACATTCTGAGTTTGGAGTTTGAGGTGTCACGTCACAGACGCTGCAACCTGGCCAAAATAGGGCACCGATGGACAGGGTGAGCCAAGCGGTCATCGACAGGCATGGCTGTTTCCCAGCCAATGGCTGACCGTGCCTTGCTTCCCTCAACGCAGCATCAGCACGAAATGCATCTCAGGGCCAGCTTGGTGCGGGACACGGACGCCACACCAGAACTGTCGAACGTCCAGCATCCGGTAAGTTGCTTTCGATCAGATGGCTTGCACGCAGCTGAAACGTTGGGGAGCGGGTGTCCTTTTGGTCTGACCGCGTATCAGGTACACCAGCACCAGAAGACTATCAGGCACCAAAAAAGTTCGACACAGGCACGGGTTGACGGGGGCGTGGCGAATGCTGATCCCTTGAGCGTTGTCTGGCCAATCTGGCCGTCATCCGTACATCTGGCGCGGGTCCATCATCCGGCACTTGTTCAAGACGACCCCAAGGACTTGAGTCCGCTTGGCAATCTCTTTGCCACATTGGTCGATCAGGCTGGTCGACGTCTTCTCGGCGGCTACGACCAAAAGCGCGCAATCGACTTGGTCAAGAAAAGCAAAGGTATCATCTCCCGCACTTAACGGAGACATGTCGAAAAGAATGATGTCCGGTCGAAAGGCCGCTTCGATGCGATCAACGACAGCAGCCGCGCGCACAGACGACAGTAACTCCGCAGGGCTGTGCATCGGCACAGAGTTGACCCCGAAGACGAGGTTCTTGCCGCAACGGATCAATTGCGACTGTGGTTCCTGCGTTTCGGCCAGCACCTCCGAGAAACGCCTGGTCTGGTCAATGCCCAGGGCGCGGAGCATCCCAGGGCGACGGAAGTCCAGCTCAAGCACCATCACGCGCAAGTCGGTCATCCGGGCGAGGCTGAACGCAAGGTTCAAGGTGACCGTGGTCTTGCCGCATCCCGCATCGGGAGAAGTGACTGCGACGCGCGTCCAGTTCTGGGTTTGCATGGTGTGCATGAGCGTGCTGCGCATCACGTCGAATGGCGCCGCCGCAGGGTCAGCCCGATGCGCGACGATGTGGTTTGTGTCGAAGGTTTCGGGCGATATCTGGAAGTCGGGCAGGGTTGACCAGTCGACCTTGTCAGTCGATCGCTGAAGTAAACTGGCCTGCCCGGTCGGGCGGTTGGAGTCGACCGTCTCTCTGGAAGCACGGGCCTTCGCGATGGCGGAATGAATTCGGTCCATTGGCATCCTATCCAGACGTTCCCTGCAGATTTGTCACCCCCAGGTCTACCAGGCCCAGCATCTCGGACAGGGCTGCGAAGACTGCATCCATCGGCATCACCAGGGCTATCAGGGCGACGAAGCCAAGTGGCAGCACCAATAGTGCCCCGACCGCCCCCCAGATCTGCCAGCGGCGACGGTCCCGCTTGGCGACCCTGCTTTCATGATAGGGGATGGTGCCAAATGGCGTAATGCCCAAGACACGCACCAGTTCTGAAGGTCGACGGATGGTGTTGTTCAAAGCTTCCAGCACAGTGATCAGTACGGCAGACAAGAGCCCGCCCACGGCGAAACCCGAAAGAGCAAGCAGTTTTCTGTTTGGTTCAGATCGGTATGCCGGGGGAACCGCAAGTTCGATCACGCTTATGCGCTGACCGCGGTCGGTCACTTCTATCCGGTCGCCCATCCGGGCGTTGGCTAGACTTGCCACAGCTTGATCATACTGCACCCTAAGGTTCTCGAGGTCGCTGGTCAGCGTGCCAAGGATCATGGAGTTTCCGGGCGTAGCCTGGATCGACGCGTCGATCTTGGCCAGGTCCGCTTCAATGGTTTCCTTTTGCCCGGCCAGGTATTCGATCTGCCCGTCGATATCGAGCATCTGTACGTCAAACGACGACATCGAGCCACCACCGGCTGCGCCAAGCTGCTCTTTCACGGCTTCTTCCAAGGCGGCAACCTGGGTTTGCAGGGCACGAACGCGTGGGTTGGATGGGGACAGAATGACCAACGCCGACGCAAGTTCCTGCCGCAAATCTTCAAGCTGGGTCTGCTCGGGGGTTAGATCGCCAACGGCCGTCGCCAGTCTGCCAGTCCGCTCATAAAGATCGGCCAGCCGCTGCCGCCGGTCGCGCAATGAAGCCAGCTCCCGGTCAACCTGCAGCAAGCGCTCCTGCTGCGTTGTTTGCTGGGTCCTGCGGTAAGACAAGCTTTCCGGAAGCGCATCGCGGTTCGCGTTCTCGAATTCGAGGACGCTAGCGTTCTGGGCTACCATCTCGTCGCTAAGGCGGCGGACCTCTTGCTCGAAGAAGGCCAACGTGCTGCCCGACGCATCTGTGCGGATCTTCACGTTCTGCGCCAGGATCTGATCAACGACTGCATTCGTTACGGCGGCAGACAGCGCTGGATCCTCGGCACTGAAGGAGACGGTGATAACGCCTGTCCCGCCTTCAGGTCGCGACATGACTATGCCAATCCGCCGCCGCATGTCCTCGACGATGATCTCGGGGGTGGCGTCCCCCAGATCTGCATCGGCGTATAGTTGAAACGTTTCAGCCATTGCCAAAACGTTGTGCCGCGTAAGGATGTGCTGCTGGATGGCGATGAGGTTCTCATCGCCGGATGCTTCTACGGTAGAGGCCGCAAGTTCATCGGGGATCTGGGCGCTTTCCGAAAGAAGCCGGGCTTCGGCGAGGAAAACCGGTGGCAATGCAAAGGCGAACATGATGCCGATTGTCGTGCAAGCGGCCGTGATCACGATCACATACGGGAGCCGACGCAGGAACAGATTGAGGTAGTGGCGCAGGTCGAACGTCATGTTCAGCTGTCCTTTGCTGCATGCAAACTTACCGCAAAAAACACTCCGTCGTCCAGAACCTGCTGGACGGTCAAGGCGGTGACGGATTTACGACCCTTGCTGAATGCATAGACAAGCGACAAGTCGCACAACTGGTTCACCAGCCGCGGAACCCCGCCGGTTCGTTCATGGATCAGGTCGACAGACGGCGTGGTAAATATACGATCGTCGCGACCTGCAACCTTCAATCGGTGCGCGACATAGGCCCGCACGGTTTTGCGGTCCATAGCCGTCAAATGGAAGTTTGCGGCGATCCGCTGGGCGAACTGACGCATGTTGGGCTGGTCGATGATGTCGCGCAACTCAGGCTGTCCGACCAGGACAAGCTGAAGCAGTTCATCCTTTCCCGAGTTGATATTCGTCAACATGCGCAGCTCTTCAAGTGCTTCGATGCTCAGGTTCTGGGCCTCGTCAAAAATCAGCATGACGCGACGCCCGGCGGCGTATTCGCTGATGAGCAGGGCCTGAAACGATGCGAAAAGGTCGACGTAGCTTTGATCCACGGCAATCGGCTGCCCAAGCGCCATCAGGACCCAGCGCAAGAGTTCCGAACGGGCTCCGCTTGGGTTCGATATGAGGCCCACACAAATCTCGGGCCCAAGCGATCGCATGAGATGAAGCAAGAGCGTGGTCTTGCCTGCGCCAACCTCGCCCGTGATCAGCGTGATCGGCGAATGGGTCATCACGCCGTATTCCAGCATTGCGTAAGCGCGCTTGTGGGCAGGCAGCCAGAATAGAAAGTCGGGGTCGGGGGCCAGGGCAAACGGGCGGGTCGTCAGCCCGAAATGTGCCGTGTAGAGGTCAGGCGTGCCCCGCCCGATGCTGCGTGTCTCAGAGGCGAAGTCGCCCGACTGGCGGCTTGTGCCCACCAACGTTGCTGCAGCAACACCGTTCTGAAATGCTTCAGCGGGATCCGGCATGACATCGGAAATACCTTGAGTTGTAATTCCGAAACCAGAAAACAACCTCCGCGATCTGGCAGTCCGCATATAACTTTCCTCGGCGAGAATCACCCTGACAGCAATTATTGCCACCACAGTTGGCATAGTCGATTCGTAGCAGCAATGGCGTAAAAAGACTTGTGCCTGTCGGTAAACAAAGAGAGGCTTTGGGCTGAGTTTATTTCCTGTCGACCCGAGATTCTGCACCAAAATGCTATTCGCCAGTCGCTGAACTGGATGGTACTCTAAACTGGCTGGGCATGCGTCGATGGATGCACGATCAATGGGTTGCAGCTGGATATTTGGCTGCTGGTCTTGGACCGGTCACCCACAGATGGAGAAGAGACAGGAATGAGCGACGCATCCCCGATGCCGGCTCTGGGCAGCGCCGACATCGCCATCGTCGGCATGGCTGCCCATCTGCCGGACGCCGCCGACATCGAAACCTATTGGGATAATCTGCGCGCTGGCCGGTCGTCGGTGCGCGGGTTGAGCGAGGAGGAACTGCGTTCGGCGGGTGAAAGTGCTGCGATGCTGCGCAACCCGTCCTACGTTCCCTGCACCGTGCGTCTGGACGGATTTGATCGCTTCGACGCAGAGTTTTTCGGCTTTTCTCCGAAGGAAGCCGCAATCCTGGATCCGCAGCATCGCCAGTTTCTTGAGGTGGCTTGGGAGGCGCTGGAAGGAGCAGGGCATCCACCCGAGACGTTCAAGGGCAGGATCGGGGTCTTCGCCGGCTGTGGCATGGGCAGCTACTTCTATTTCAACCTTTGTTCCAACCCCGCGCTTGTCGACAGCACCGGCATGTTCTTGTTGCGCCATACGGGTAACGACAAGGATTTCCTGTCAACGCGCGTCAGCCATGTCCTTGATCTCAAGGGCCCCAGCATAAGCCTGCAGACAGCCTGCTCCACGTCGCTGGTGGCGGTGCATTACGCGGTGCAGGCGCTTTTGACCGGCGAATGCGACATGGCGCTGGCAGGCGGTGCGACCATCGACCTGCCGCATGGACGGGGCTACATCTACAAGGAGGGCGAGGTTCTGTCGCCGGATGGCCTGTGTCACGCCTTTGATCACAGAGCGCAGGGGACAGTCTTCGGATCAGGCGCGGGCGCCGTGCTGCTTCGGCGCTTGGAGGATGCGCTGGCAGATGGCGACCAGATCTGGGCAGTGATCAAGGGAAGTGCGGTAAACAACGACGGCGCGGCAAAAGCGGGCTATCTTGCCCCTTCCGTTGAAGGCCAGGCCGAATGCATTGCCACGGCGCTGGCCGTGGCCGGGGTGGGGGCTGAAACCGTCGATTACGTCGAATGTCACGGCACCGGGACGTATCTTGGCGACCCGATCGAGGTGGCGGCACTGACGCAGGCCTTTCGAAAATCGACCGATGCCAAAGGATTTGCGCGGATCGGAAGCGTCAAGACGAACATCGGCCATCTGGACACGGCTGCGGGAGTTGCCAGCCTGATCAAAACGTCGCTGGCACTGCATCATCGCCAGATGCCGCCAAGCCTGAATTTTGAGGCGCCCAATCCGGCGATTGATTTTGCATCCAGTCCCTTCCTGGTGAACGACCGGCTGACCGACTGGACACGGCGAAAAGGGCCGCGACGGGCAGGCGTCAACTCGCTCGGGGTTGGCGGCACGAACGCACATGTGGTTCTTGAAGAGGCGCCGGAAGCCGCAGCATCGGAAGCGTCGGACTGGCCGTTTCAGTTGTTTACAATCTCGGCCCGCAGTTCGGCCGCGCTGAACGAGACATCGGCGCGGCTTGCTGCCCACCTGCGTACCCATCAAGAACAGAACCTGTCCGATGTGGCCTTTACACTGAAAGAAGGCCGCCGCGCCTTTGAACATCGGCGTGTTCTCGTGGCGGGCTCGCATGACGAGGCGGCGGCAATTCTGGAGGCTGGCGACCCTCGCCAAGTGTTCACTCAGCGCAGCGTGGGCGAAGCTCCTGATATCGTGTTCATGTTTCCGGGTGGCGGTGCGCAATACCCAGACATGGCGCGCGACCTTTACGAGACGGAGCCGGTATTTGCGGAGTGGATGGACCGGGGACTTGCGGCGCTCGGACCAGCCGAAGACGAGATCCGCGCCCTGTGGCTACCGGCACCGGAAGCGAAAACGGCGGCAGCAGAGCGTCTGAGACGGCCATCCCTGCAGTTGCCGTTGATCCTGATTGTCGAAATCGCACTCGCGCGGTTGTGGGAAAGCTGGGGCATCAAGCCGTCCGTGTTGATCGGTCACAGCATGGGGGAGAACGCCGCCGCCTGTCTGGCAGGTGTGATGAGCCTTGAGGAGGCGGTTGGGCTGGTTCGCCTGCGCGGTCAGCTTTTCGACACCGTTCCGACAGGGGGAATGCTGTCGGTGCCGATGTCAGAGGCCGCGCTGATGCCCTTCTTGGCCGGCCTTGATATCGCCTCGGTGAATGCCCCGGAGCTTACGGTTGTGTCCGGCCCTGACGCCGACCTTGCTGCTTTGGCCGAGCGGTTGAAGGCCGAGGATATCGTAACTTCTCGCATTGCAATCGACATTGCTGCGCACAGCCGGATGCTGGAACCGATCCTTGAGCGATTCCGTGCGCATCTGGCAGGTATGCGGCTGATGCCGCCGCAGATTCCGATCATTTCGAACCGGACGGGTCAGACGCTGACAGCGGCCGAGGCGACAAGCCCCGACTACTGGGTGGCGCATCTGCGGGGAACGGTCCGCTTCGCAGCCGGGCTTCAGACGCTCCGTCAGAAAGCGGACCGGGTCTACATCGAGGTCGGTCCCGGGCGGGCACTGGCCACCCTTGCACAGGCCAACGGCGTCATGGGGGGGCAACCCGTTCCGGCAAGCCTGCGGCATCAGGATGACCCCGTGTCGGACGACAGGCACTTCATGGCGACACTGGGACGGCTCTGGGCCTGTGGAGCTGATCCGGATTGGACCCAGATCTGGGGCGCGGCGCGGCGGAAGAGGGTGGCGTTGCCAACCTATCCCTTTCAGCGCGCTAGATATTTCATTGAGCCGGGCAAGCCTGCATTTGAATCAGACGTCGACGGTGTGCCCCAGCGTCACGAAAAGGTGGCCGACTTTGGCTATCAAATGAAGTGGCGCGCTGCTTCTGCGGATTGTCCCATTGACGTTGAAGCAGAGCTAGGTGCGCCGTTGGCCTGGCTTGTCTTCGCGGATGAGACAGGGCTGGCCCGCGCGGCGGTGCAGAAATTGCGTTCGGCTGGGCACCGGGTGATCACGGTCCATGCGGGTGATGCCTTCGCCCGCACGAACGAAGACACATACATCATTGCCCCGGAACACGGGCGCGAAGGCTATGACGCGCTTTTTGCGGATCTGGGCCAGCGTGGCCTCACCCCAGCGCGGATTGCACATTTCTGGCTGGTGACGACCGACGAGATTTTCCGCCCGGGTGGCAGCTTCTTTCAGCGGAACCTGGAACAAGGGTTCTGGAGCCTGTTTTTCATGGGGCAGGCGATAGGTGAAATCGGCCTTTCGCCGCCACCGCATATTCTGGTTGTAACCTCCGGTGCCGCACAAGTTCGCAGTGAGAAACTTTCCTATCCCGAAAAGGCAACCGTGGCAGGGCCCGTGAAGGTGATGCCGCGCGAATTGCCGGGATTGACCGCCGCGATGCTGGACGTGACGCTTCCAGACAGCCGAAAAAGCCCTTCGGACGAAACGACAATGCTGCTCTTGGAAGAGATGCTGTCAGTCCCTGCAAATACGGTAGCTGCCCTTCGCGGATCACGCCGGCTTGAGGCGCGGCTGGTGCCTGCCCCGCTTGTCGACGTTGCTGAGGTGCCGGAAGGTTCGGTCTGGGTGGTGACGGGCGGCTTTGGCGGGATCGGGGTGACCGTCGCGGAACGGCTGCTGCGCGACACCAAGTCAAAAGTGGCGCTGATCGGGCGGCAAGTGCCGGAACCTGGCTCTGTTCGCTCAGGCGTTCTGGCTCAACTCCAGCGTTTGGGAACGGTGCTGGCGCTGAAAGCGGATGTCTGTAACCCGGAGGAAATGCGCGCTGCCTTGGACCGCGTAAGGCAGGAACTGGGGCCGATCCATGGTGTCATCCATGCTGCGGGTGCAGTCGACGACGCGCCCTTGCTTGGCAAGGACCCCGGGGCCGCAGAGGCGGTGCTTTCGCCCAAGGTGCATGGAACAAAACTGCTCGGGTCTCTGTTCCCCGACGGGAGCATCGAGCGGCTGGTCCTGTTCTCTTCCACCTCGACGGTGATCTCTCCGGCGGGGCAGGCGGATTATGTGGCCGCAAACGAATACCTGAACGCCTTCGCCCGATCGCGGGCTGGCGGCAAGACAAAGGTCACCGCCATCAACTGGGGGATCTGGTCCGGGATCGGAATGGCAGCCGATGCCGATGCGCGCCGCCAGGGACAGGGGAGCGTGACCGTTCCTTTGCCCGGAATGATGATCCTTGATCGCATGGTCAAGGCAGAAGACGAGACACAGTTTTTCTCTGGCTTAAGCGTCGATGATTGGGTTACCGGCGATCATCGCTTGCTCGACGGCACGCCAGTGCTGCCAGGGGCCGCCTGGCCGGAAATCGCTGCCGAAGCGCTTGCCGCGATGGGTGCGAAGCCCGGTTTTGTGCTTTCCGACCTGACTGTGTTCCGACCGTTCCGTCTGGACGCAGACACACCGCGCGATTTGAGGGTTTCGCTGAAAAGGACCCGTGACGCTGGGCACAAGTTGCAGGCGCGCGCGTCAGAGACAGCCGGCTGGGTACTGATCGCCGAGGCGGAGATTGCGCCGTTGGACGCGAGTGCCTCAAAGCTTGATCTTGCCGGGATCGCGGCACGCTGCCCACAGCGTCTGGTCGCTCAGGGCAGGGGGAACCTGCCGTCCGCTCAAGAGGACCGGCTGGCGTTCGGACCGCGCTGGCAGGTCCTGCGGGCAACGGCAATCGGTTCGGGCGAAGGCCTTGCGACCTTGTCGCTTTCTACTCACGCCATTGCTGACGCCGATGCCTGCGCCCTGCACCCTGCGCTGTTCGACATCGGCACCGGGTGGGGACTGGCTTTGCTGCCGCAAGCACCCGAGAGTTCGATCTGGGTTCCTGTAACCGTGGGGAAGGTGCAGGTCTTTGCTTCTCTGCCTGCAGAAATCCGCAGCTGGGTGCGGTTGGCGGGCACTCCGGGCGCGGATGTCGTTGAGTTTGACGTGACGCTCACCGACGCTTCCGGGCACGTCCTGGTCGAGGTGGAGCGGATAACCTTCCGCCTCGTCAAGGCAAACGAGGTCCTTGCCCGGCCTGCCGCCCCGGCCCCGAGCGAGGTGTTAGCGCAGGACGTGCAGCAGTCCACCTCGCCAGCGGAACTGCGGTTCGCGCAGGCGCTGGCAGGCGGGATCCGGCCGGCTGAGGGGGCCGAGGCCTTCTTGCGTGCGCTTGCGGTCGACGCGCCACAAGTTCTTGTGTCATCGGTGGACCTGCAGGCGTTGCTTCGACAGCACTCGGCTGTTGATACACGGCCCGATGCGGATGGAGCCGGCTTTGCCAGACCGGAGCTTGAGACAGCCTATATCGCCCCGCGCACGGTGGTGGAGCGGACCCTGGCAGGGTTCTGGGCAGACCTTCTGGGTGTGACCGATGTGGGCGTCGAGGATGATTTCTTCACGCTTGGCGGTCACTCGCTGATTGCTGTCCGGCTTTTTGCCATGATCCGTCGGCAATGGAAAATCGACTTCCCGATATCGGTGCTTTTCGAGGCGCCGACAATCGCCCGTTGCGCAGCCTTGATCGCTGCCCGCATCGGACCCGAGGACGAAACTGCCGCGGCGGCCGCAGCCAAGGCTGATCCGGCAGGCCCACGCTTTACGCATCTTGTGCCCATGCACGCAGGCGATGGCGGTCCCGGATCGCCGTTCTTCCTGGTGGCGGGAATGTTCGGAAACGTGCTGAACCTGCGGCACCTGGCACATCTTCTGGGCAACGACCGACCATTCTACGGCCTGCAGGCGCGGGGTCTGTTCGGCGATGCAGAGCCGCACCGCACCATTGAAGAGGCGGCGGCGGATTGCGTGGCGGAAATCAGGCAAGTGCAGACCCAGGGGCCATACCTGCTGGGCGGGTTTTCTGGGGGTGGCCTGACCGCGTGGGAGATCGGGCAGCAACTTCGTGCGGCAGGCGAAGAGGTCGCACTGATGGCCCTTCTCGATACGCCGATGCCGGTGCGGCCAGTTTTGTCCCTGCCAGACAAGGCCATGATAAAACTGGCGGAAATTCGTCGTGGTGGCCCGAAATTTCTGGCCGAATGGGCGAGGCGCAGGATCGAATGGGAACGGTCGCGCCGGGCTATCGCAGCGAATGAGCCGGATCCCACGGTGCCATCTTTCCATAATGCCGAGATTGAAGCGGCATTTAGGGAAGCTGTCGGCATCTATCAGATGAAGCCTTGGGTGGACGGGCAGGTTGTCTTGTACCGGCCACCGTTGGATCGGCATTGGAAGGTCACAAAGGGCAATTGGGTAAGTGCGGGGCGGGAGTACGCTTTCGCCGACAACTTATGGACCCGGTTTGCGCCGAACCTGCAAGTGGTCGAGGTGCCCGGGGATCACGACTCGATGGTACTGGAGCCAAATGTTCGGGTCCTGTCTGCGCGGATGCGCAATGCCATACAGACCGCTGTAACCGGCCCGGTGCCGGTGATTGATCGTAGACTGGCTGCAGAATGAACGGAGCCCGAGCATGCCCCTGACGGCTTTCCTGATTGGCAACAACAGCCTGACTGCCGAATGCGGAGATCGCTGGCTGGAGCGGGGGCATACTTTGGCCATTGTGGTCACGCGCGACGCGACTGTTGCGTCCTGGGCAGCCGCGCGCTCGCTGCGTTGCGTTGCACCCGGCGTCGACCTGGATGAGCGACTGGCCGGACAGGGCGTGGACTGGGTGTTGTCGATTGCCAATCTTTCGCTCGTCCCGAAGTCTGTCCTGTCGCTTGCCGTCCAGGGCGGTGTGAACTTCCACGACGGCCCGCTGCCAGGCTATGCCGGACTGAATGCCCCGGTCTGGGCGATCCTGAATGGCGAGGTGTCCCACGCAATCAACTGGCACTTGATGACCGCGGGCATCGACGAAGGTGACATTCTCGTCAGTCGTGAATTCCCGATCGAGCGTGACGATACGGCTTTCACGATCAACGCCCGTTGCTTTGCGGCAGGACTGGACAGCTTTGCCGAAGTCATTTCCGCACTTGAGGCCGGTGGCCATCCGCGCCACCGCCACCCTGACGGATTGCGGCGTGTCTGGCGGCGGGCCGATCGGCCCTGGGCGGCGGGCCGACTGGATTTCGGAAAACCAGCGACCGAAGTGGCGCGGACAGTCCGGGCACTGGACCACGCCACCTATCGCAACCCGGTTGCTGTTGCGAAGATCGAAGTGCGTGGGCAGGTGCTGGCCGTCGGTGCTGCCCAGCTGGTGTCCGGCTTTGGCAACGTAGGCACAGTGCTGGACGCTGGCAGCGACGGCATCACGATTGCCTGCGCTGAGGGAGCGATCCGTCTTTTGGACCTGCGCGACATGGACGGGGCAAGTGTTGATCCCTCGGTTATGCGCGTCAGCAATCTTGAATCACCCGACGCTGCGGAAGCGGAACGTCTTTCCACCGCTTTGGCACGTGCGGCCAGTGCGGAAGCGCGACTGCGCGGCCTTTTGCTCACGGCTGACCCGGTGTTGATTGGCGCGGTCTCGGAAGCGGCTGCTGACTGGCAGTCAGTGGCCTTGCCAGACGAACCGATGGCGCGGCTAGCCCTTGCCGCAATGCGGGCTTTTGGCCGCACTCGGGGTGACATTGCCTATTCGAACGGGCAGGACCTGGCGCCTTGCTACGTCCTGCCTTGGGTGCCTGTCAGGCTTGAAGCCTTTAAGTCCGCGAGGGATGCAGAGGCCTTGGCGGAACAGGCGTTTGCAGCGGCGCGGGCCGCTGGCGGATTGGCGGCGGATCTTGCGCTTCGTGAACCCGACCTGTCGTCGCTTGTTCCCTCCGCCCTTGCCGTCAGTGTCGGGCAAAAGCCGGTTGAGGGGTCGGTTGTCACGTTGGCATTTGGCCAGGCCCCGATGCTGTGGTTTGACGCAATGCGGTTTCCTGCTGAACGGGCAACAGCACTTGCGCAGCGGATAGCGCGCGTTGCAGCCGAAATGCGGAAGCGTCCCGATGCAGAGCTTGCCGGGATCAGTTCCCTTTCTGAGGTCGAGCAGCAGCAGTATTTCGGCGCACTCGCCGCCACGCGCCGGCCCTATGACCACACGATGACGGTGCCAGCGGCCATTCTGGCCCAGGCGGCCCGGACGCCCGACGCAGTGGCTGTCGTGTCGGGCGGCGTAACGGTCAGTTACGCGGATCTGGTGGCACGGGCAGTACGGATCGCAAATACCCTGCGCTCAATGGGGATCGCTCGCGGCGCGCTGGTCGGTCTGGCCTGCACCCGCGGCGTCGAGATGGTGACGGGGGCCATTGGCATCCAGCTTGCGGGCGCTGCCTACGTTCCCATGGACCCGGCCTATCCGGCAGACCGTCTGTCACTATATGCCGAGGATTCGGGTTGTGCAGTCATTGTCACGCAGGCAAGCGTCCTTCCGATCTTGCCGTCCGGTCCTGCATACCTCGCCATCGACACGGACAAGCGGGTGCAGGCGGCGGCGACGACCGCGCCCGAAAACGGGCCCGAAGCAGAAGACGCGGCCTATGTGATCTATACGTCTGGTTCGACGGGCAGGCCGAAAGGTGTGGTCGTCAGCCATCGCAACGTGGCCAACTTTTTTGCCGGGATGGACGACGTCATCGGGACCGATCCCGGCGTCTGGCTGGCGGTAACATCGATCTCGTTCGACATCTCGGTTCTGGAGCTGTTCTGGACCCTGTCCCGCGGCTTTTCCGTTGTCGTGGCAGGCGACGCTGCGCGACTTCAACCGTCGGGCGGTCGTGCAGTCAGTGCGCGGAAAATGGAGTTCAGCCTGTTCTACTGGGGCAACGACGATGGGGCAGGGCCGCGAAAATACGAGTTGCTGCTGGAGGGGGCCAAGTTCGCCGATGCCAACGGGTTTTGTGCTGTCTGGACGCCAGAGCGGCATTTTCATGCCTTTGGGGGCCCTTACCCGAACCCGTCGGTTACCGGGGCAGCGGTGGCGGCCGTCACGAAGAACATCGGGGTCAGGGCGGGCAGCTGCGTCGCGCCCTTGCACCATCCGGCGCGTATCGCCGAGGAATGGGCTGTCATCGACAACCTGACCAACGGCAAGGCAGCTCTGGCCATCGCGTCGGGCTGGCAGCCGGACGATTTTGTATTGCGTCCCGAGAATACCCCCCCCGCAAACCGACAGGCGATGCTGGACGCGATTGGACTGCTCAGGCGTTTGTGGCGCGGCGAAGCGGTAGAGTTTCCGCGTCTGGACGGGACGATGCATCCGGTCGTGACGCAACCTCGCCCCGTGTCGAAAGAGCTGTCGATCTGGGTGACCACAGCCGGCAACCCCGAAACCTGGCGTGATGCGGGGCGGCTTGGCGCAAATGTGCTCACACATCTTTTGGGCCAGTCGGTCGCCGAGGTTGGCGATAAGGTCAAGATTTACCGGCAGGCCCTGGCTGAGGCCGGGCATGACCCTGCCGCGTTCACGGTGACGCTGATGCTGCACACCTTCATTGCCGATGATCGGGACATTGCCCGCGAAACTGCACGGGAGCCGATGAAGGACTATCTTCGGAGCGCCGCCGCCCTCATCAAGCAGTACGCTTGGGCTTTCCCCGCCTTCAAGAAGCCACAGGGTGTTTCCAACCCGATGCAGATTGACCTGGCTGGACTTGCCAGCGATGAAATGGAGGCCATTCTCGACTTCGCTTTCCAACGCTATTTCGAGGATTCAGGCCTGTTCGGGACGATTGAGGATTGCGTTGCCCGTGTGGAAGAACTGAAGCTGATCGACGTAGACGAAGTGGCCTGCCTGATCGACTACGGCATCCCCTCGGCGCAGGTTTTGGCTGCTCTCACGCCCCTGGCTGAAGTCTTGCGTCGCACCAACCTCGGGTCGGAGAGTGATGAGTCGATGGCCGGGTTGATCCTCGCCCACGGTGTTACCCATCTTCAATGCACGCCGTCGATGGCCCGGATGTTGACCGAAGATGCCGGTGCGCGGGCCGCGCTGGGGCGGATCAAGCAGATGCTCGTGGGTGGTGAAGCACTGCCCGGACGACTGGCCGGCGATCTTGCCGGCCTGACCGGCCGGCCCGTGCTGAACATGTATGGGCCGACGGAGACGACGATCTGGTCTTCGGTAGAAGCGACAACTGGGCAAGACGGAGTGGTGAACATCGGTACCCCGATCGCCAATACGTCGCTTTACGTGCTGGATGAAACCGGCAGCCCCGTGCCGGACGGAACCGAGGGTGAGTTGTGGATCGGTGGCGACGGTGTCGCGCAGGGCTATTTCCAGCGGCCCGATCTGACCGCCGAACGCTTCCGCACAGACCCGTTCACGCAAGACGGCCGGATGTACCGTACCGGCGATCTGGTACGGCGCAGGCCGGACGGGCGTCTGGATTTTCTCGGCCGCGCTGATTACCAGGTGAAGGTTCGTGGTCATCGGATAGAACTTGGAGAAATCGAAGCGGCGCTTGAGGCGATGCACGGTGTCAGGCAGGCTGTGGTCATGGCACGAGAAGATGCACCGGGAGATGTCCGCCTGGTCGCTTATGTCACGTTGGACGGATCGCTGAATGAAGGGTCTGTACGACAGGATCTTGCGGCCAGGTTGCCCGATGTGATGGTCCCGGCACATATCGTGACGCTGGGCGCGTTTCCCCTTACACCCAACGGCAAGGTGGACCGCAAAGCCTTGCCGGCCCCCTCGGCGCGGCCAGAAACGGTCGGGGTCGTCGCGGAGCCGGTCAAGGACCAAGTAGAACAGGCCATCGCGGCGGTGTGGGCAAAAGTCCTTGGCGTGACGAATGTAGGACGGTCAGACAACTTCTTCACGATCGGGGGCCATTCGCTTCTGGCTGTGCAAGCGCATCGTGAACTGAAGATCGCGCTGCAGTCCGATCGCCTGACGATCACCGACATCTTCCGGTTTCCCGTGCTGTCTACCCTTGCCGCGCATTTGGGTGGGGCGGCACCTATCCCTGAGGTTTCCGCCGCATCAAGCTCTGGACCGGACGCCAGACTGGATGCAATGGCCCGCAGGCGGGCAATGCGAGAAGCGCGTGAGAAGGCTTTGGGATGACGGCAATCTTGCGACATGTCGCGGTCGAGGCTGCATTGGCGACGCTTTTCCCGCCGACCGTGGCGGTGGCTGCAGAAGCCATCACAGCTGACCGGACCTTGGCTCTCTGGCCAGAGGAACGTGCAGACATTGCGGGCGCCGTTCCCGCGCGTCAGGCAGAGTTCGCTGCGGGGCGGACTGCGGCCCGACGGTGCCTTGCAGCGCTGGGCCGCGAACCCGTTGGCCTGTCAATTGGCAAGGACCGCGCTGCGGTCTGGCCCCAAGGTGTTTTCGGGTCGATCAGTCACGCAAACGGCTTCGCGGTTGCTGTTGCGAGCCTTGACGGCCCCATCGGTGTCGACCTTGAGGTTGATGCGGCGATTGAGCCTGAACTCTGGCCCCTGATCTGTGGCGCCGACGAACTTGAACGGCAGCCAAGCAAAGATCCCGGGCGCTGGGTCCGTCACATCTTTGCGGCGAAAGAGGCGGTATTCAAGGCCCAGATGCCCGATGACCGCGTGATGTTCGGCTTTGACTCGGTACAGGTCACATTGGCCGGCAACGACTTCGTGGCCCTTTACCTGAAGAAGCAGGGCCGTTTTGCGAAGGGTGCAGAGGTAAGGGGAAGGTTGGCCTTCGTTTCAGGTATGGTACTCGCAGGGGTGTTGATATGAGGCTGACGCGACGCGTGGCGCTGGTTGCTGCTCCGGTGGCGGGACTGATTGCTGGCGTTTTCTGGTGGCGCACTTCTTTGCGGGCTGACACGCCTGACCTGGATGCCCGACTGGCCCAACCCCTTGCAGCACCGCAAAAGCCGATTGCCGTCTTCCATTTGGGGCACAGTCTGGTCAATCGCGACATGCCTGCGATGCTTGCCGAACTTGCGGGCGACGGGCATCGCTATGACAGCCAGCTTGGCTGGGGCACAACGCTGAAAGCGCACTGGGGTGATGACAAGATCAACGGATTCGCCGAAGAGAACGACCATCCCCGCTTTCGCGCGGCACATGAAGCGGTTTCAAGCGGCGACTACGATGCCGTAGTTTTGACCGAAATGGTCGAGATCCGCGATGCCCTGCGGTGGTTTGACAGTCCAGAGTACTTGTTTCGGTGGACGGAAGAGGCGTTGGCTGCAAGGCCGGACGTTCGGCTTTATCTTTACGAAACCTGGCATCCCCTCGATGACCCCGAGGGCTGGCTGGAGCGGCTGGATGCTGATCTGCAGCGGTACTGGCTGGATGGGATCGTCCGGCCGACGCTCGCAAGGCTTCCCTCAGGTGCGCAGTTGCACATCATCCCGGCCGGACAGGTTCTTGCGGCCTTTGTGCGCGCTGTCGAAGCGCGGGGGGGTGTCGGGAATGTATCGGGTCGCGTTGATCTCTTTTCAAAGGGCGCCGATGGCAGTCAGGACCAAATTCACCTGAATGACCTTGGAAACTATCTGGTCGCCCTGGTCCACTTTGCGGTGCTTTATCATCGCAGTCCGATTGGACTTCCGCCTCAGGTCCGCCGCGCGGATGGGTCGCCCGCCAATGCTCCTGCTGCCGAAACCGCGCTGTTGATGCAGCAAACGGTGTTTGATGTGGTCAACGCCTTGCCGTTCACCGGAGTTGCGAAGTTATCCACAACTTAGATCCCGCAAAGATTGCATGACCAGCCTTTGAAACATGATTTTCTTTGATGGTGGGCTCACCCTTAGCCCGAATCGCCTTTTGCGCCACCGATTTCGCCGGTATCATCACGATGCGTTGTTGCGCTTGAGAAAACATCTGTCGGGGGAATTTGGTGATGACGTTATTTCGGCTTTTGGTCGCTTTCTTTCTCGTATTGCCGGTGTTTGTCGGTCAGGCTCTGGCGCAGGAATACAAGCTGAAGACTGGTGACGTTATTCAGGTCGAGGTTCTGGAAGACAGCACCTTGAACCGGACAGCCATAGTGCTGCCGGGCGGACAGATTTCCCTTCCGCTTGTCGGGGCTGTTCAGGCAGGTGGGCGCACCTTGGGCGAAGTGCAAGCTGACGTAGCTTCCCAGCTTTCGAAAAGCTTTGCTGCGGCCCCGACCGTGTTTGTCACGCTAAGTGCCTTGGCTGAACGCGTTCCTCCGGGAGAACCTCCAACGATCGACGTTTTCATCGTCGGTGCAGCGAACACTCCGGGCAGAGTTGAAATGTCACCAAGATCCACGTTGCTTCAGGCCATCGCGCAGGCCGGTGGCCTCTCACCCTTTGCAGCGAAAAAGCGCATCCAGTTGCGACGGACCGACAAGCAGGGCAATGAGAAAACCTATCGGTTGAATTTCGAGGCTATCGAGATGGGTGAAGGTGCCGGGGGTGCGATGCAGCTGGTCGACGGTGACGTGATCATCGTTCCGCAGCGCAAGCTTTTCGAATAGTCTCACAGATGAAGTCGCTTCGATCATTGCGCACCGGTTTGCTGGTGTCGGCCGCCGTGGTAACCGCCGCCCCAGCTGCCGCCGAGGTTCTGCTGTCTTTTGGCATTGAACAACGTCTTGAGGCAGGACGAAACATTGATCTTGCCGTGCCGGAAGAGGGGCGCACGACGGCAAGCGTGACCCGGCTTGCCTTCGGTCTGCTATCACGTACTCCGCTTGATGTCCTTGAGTTCAATGCAGTCGGCGCCCTTGTTGTCGAAAACGGTGCAGGGACGGACGGCACCGAAGGCAGTTTTGATCGACCTGAGGTCGGGCTTCGCTACACCCGTGAGGTGCCAAATGCCCTTTTCACGATCGGTGCGCTGTATCGCAGGGACGACATTGGAGCGTTCGATGAAGATCTGACCGCGACAGATCTGGGCGCCACGCGTGTCGACACAAGCGCAGATGTGCGACTGGAAATTGGACGAACCGAGCCTCTGGGTCTTGCCTTCAGCGCGGCGTTTCTGCAAACAGCGTATGAAGACACCACCGACCCCGAGCGGGTCGACTCCGACAGCGCGAGGATCGGGGTCGATGCAAGGCTTCGGTTCTCGGAACTGATTGAAGGACGGGTAGGCCTTGCCTATGAGCGCGAGGTAAGGGCCGACACACCGGGCGTCACCTTCGAGACTGCGGTCGCGTCATTGGGACTGACGTATCTTCTGCCCAATGGAACGATAACCGCAGACTTCAGTAGAAGTTCGGCTGACGACGAGGGCGACCGGACCTCCTTTGTACTGGGTCGAACGCTTGTTCTGCCCGCAGCCACGCTCTCTGCCCGGATCGGCGCCACGCATGGCGAGTTGGGAGGAACTGAGGTCATTGGAAGCTTCGCTTGGGCACAGACTTTGCCAAACGGGTCCGTTGACCTGCGCATCGAGCGTGCAATCTCCTTTGACGAAGGTTTATTGGAGTCTACTGCTGATACATCTGCCTCAATCTCCTGGACTCAAGACATCAACGCAGTGTCGTCACTCGGATTGTCCCTGTCGCATGAAATTGCCGACGCTCCTTCAGAACGCGCCACCCTGTCACAGTTTGCGGCCACCTACCGTTATTCATTGACCGAAGATTGGGGCTTGGACAGCGGTGTCCGCTACCGGGTTCGGCACGACACGGATGGACGGTCAGAGTCGCCAGACCTGTTCATTGCGCTTTCACGCGGCTTCGAATTTCGACCCTAAAGCATCAACGGCTGCGGTCCGTCATCAGGTGCAAGCTATGGGACACAAGATCCCGCAGGAAACGCGGTGGGTCTGGCCTGATATGCGGCTGGAAAACGCGCCGGGCGCGCAGGATCAGCCCACCCGCGACATGTGCCAGCGTGGCCAGAACCGCATGACCTGTCCCCCCGGCTTTGCGGAAGTATAGCCAGCGGCTGTCGAACCAGTAGCCAGGAACGCGTCGCCATTCTTTCATTCCGGTTGAAACCGAACCTATGTGTTCGACCCGGCTGTCCTGGACGAAATGGGTCGGCCAACCGGCCTCGGCAGCGCGACGGCAAAGATCAGTTTCTTCGAAGTAAAGAAAGAATTCCTCGTCGAAAACGCCAATACTCTCAAGCACACGCTCGCGCATCATCAGGCTGGCCCCCGCAAGCCAATCAACCGGGCCACTTTCGGTGAGCGCCTCAAGCGGGACGGTCCGATGTGCCAACCGCCGAGAGATCGGACCGCTGCGTGCTGCACCCTCAAACTCGGAGGCGACCGAGGGGAACCGGAAACAGGTGACATGCGCTTCTCCGTTCGGCCCGTGGATGTAGCTGCCTGCAAAACCGACCGCGGGATGCGCGCTGAGATAATCAAGCAACTTCAATATGGCATCCGAAGCAGGAAACGCATCTGAGTTGAGGATGTATACGAAATCGGGTCGCGATCCATCCGGCAGCCCAAGACGGATTCCGACGTTGTTTCCTGCGCCAAACCCACCATTCCGGTGTGCCTGCACCACCCTGACCCGTGGATGCCCCGCAAGTGCGGCGGACATGGTCTCAAATGACCCGTCACCCGAGTCGTTATCGACAACTGTGATCGCCCCTGCAATATCTGCCATCGCCACTTCTGCGGATGCCACTGCCTGAAGTGTCATCTCGGCTGTGCGCCAGTTCAGGATGACCGTCAGGACAGTCGGGGAATTTGTGGTCTGGTTCACGGTCTGGTCACTTTCTTGCGCGAGCGTTCGACGAGAACGGAAAGTGTTAGACCCGGAAGGATCGCCAAACACTGAAGATAACGGCGCCCAAGGCGGCGAGGATTTGTGAGCAGACGCCACAGCCATTCCATCGCGATCTTGCGCATCCAGACCGGTGCACGTTTCTGGTTTCCGGCAATAAAGTCTAGTCCAGCGCCGATTGAGACAAAACCCAACTGCGGATGACGCGCCAGACCGCGGGCCGCAAGAATTTCCTGTTTTGGTGCGCCAAGTGCCAAAAAGCAGATGCGAGCACCTGAAGCGGCAATCTGGTCAAGCATCTTGTCCGCAGCACTGGACTGCGGGTCAAAGCCGTACTCTGGGGCAAGGCAAGCGGTCACCTGTAGTCCTGAATGGCCGGTCGCCAGCCGCTCAGCCGCGCGCGCAAGGACCTGCTCGGTCGATCCAAGAAAGGCCACTGGCACCCCCCTCCGGGCAGCAAGGCTGGCCAGTGGTTCGATCAGTTCGGATCCCGGAACGAGGCGTACTGCACTGTAGCCGCCAAGTTGCGACAGCCAGACAATGGGATTGCCGTCGGCGACAACATGTGTCTGCGCGCGATAGGCCAGGCTGAACGCTGGGTGATCTCGCAGCTTGACGATGTGATCAAGGTTAAGCGTCGCAACCGCAAACCCCTTGCCCGCATCAAGGTGATCCGCGACCCCAGCCAAAAGCGCCGCCATCGTCGGAACATTCACCAGATCAAGTGCGTCAATGTTTGTCATGTAACGTTTCAGACCGCTTGCTTCAGAACCTGCTTGATCAAAACGTCAGGATTGCGAATGACTTGTGATTGTTCGTTCGTCGTCAAGCGGATAGCGTTCAGAAAGCTTCATGCGTCGGAATCTTCTTGGGCATTGGGCGGGAGCCATCTGCTTTGCACGTTTGTCTGCCTATCTTCTGCAAGTAAGTCCAGCATGATCTCGATCGTTGTGCAGACCTTTCGCCGCGAAGAATTGCTGAGACCGCTTTTCCGCGCCGTCGCAGCACAGATCGCGACGTTGACGGTGCTGGTGGAGCTTGTGTTGATTGACAAATCGCAAGACGCGTCATCGCGGTCAGCCCTGGCGTCTGCGCCGGACTTCGTTCGCTATGCCCATGAACCGCTGACCGGTATTGCGCGGGCCCGCAATCGCGGCATAGCCAAAGCCCGTGACGCATGCATCATCCTTCCCGACCACGACGAAACGCCGGATCCAGACTGGCTTGCCACTTTCGCAGGCGCTGCAGCACGCGGCGATCTGGTGGCATTCGGATCCATCGAGCCGGAGTTTCAGGAACCGCCTGCCAATCGATTGCGCCGCCGGCGTGTGCGCGTTTTCAGGGATGGCCGTCGTTGCGGCACAGAAGGTCATTTATGGCGGTCTGGCTCTGGCCATCCGACCGCTTTCGCGTAGGCTTTCGACGCAGTTTCGCTTGACCACCGTCGGCGGGCTGGGAAAACTCCTTTGGTGCAAGCGAAAGATAAAAGGGCAATGGGGCGGATGGACCAAAAACCCGACATCGGGCGGATCGCTTACTTGACGGGTGACTATCCGAAGGTTTCCCACACTTTTATCCTGCGCGAGGTCGATAGCCTTCGTGTCCACGGATTGCAGGTGATTACTTGTTCTATCCGCAAACCCCAGGTGTCTCAACTTAAGGGCGAGGAAGAGCGTAACGCCAGGGCAGAGACTTTTTATGTAATTGCGGCCGCCCGGAACCCACTCAGGGTGCTCGCTGCGCACGCAAGCCTTTTGCTGCGCGCGCCAGGTCGCTGGTTTTCCAGCCTTGCATTGGCGCTGCGCTCACGCCCGCCCGGTCTCAAGGCCCTTCTGTGGCAGATCTTTTACTTCGTCGAAGCCGGAGTTCTGGCGCAGCATCTGCGTGCCCAAGGTGTCGGCCACCTGCACAACCACTTCGGCAACTCGAGTTGCACCGTCGCGATGCTTACATCGACGCTGTCGGGCATTCCTTTCAGTTTCACCGAACATGGCCCAGCGATCTTTTTCGAAGCTGAGCGATGGGCTTTGGACGAAAAGATCGCCCGAGCGCGGTTTGTCATTGCGATCAGCCATTTCTGTCGTTCGCAGCTGATGCTGTTTTCGAACCCAAGGGACTGGCAAAAAATCTCCATCGTCCATTGCGGTGTGCAGACTGAAGCCTATGGTCGCACGGCTCGGGGAGCTTTTGGCAAGCGCGTGATATTTGTTGGACGCCTTGACCCGGTCAAGGGTGCATCACTGCTGATCGAAGCCATGGCACGGGTGGTTCCGGACCATGCAGACGCGCGCCTGACAGTTGTGGGTGACGGGCCGGCGCGCGCGTTGGCAGAGTCGAAAGTTGCGCAACTGAACTTGGGACATGTGGTCTCCTTCGCGGGCTTTCAGTCGCAAGGTGCGGTAGCCGCGCTGCTTGACCAGTCGGACATGCTTGTTCTGCCGTCCTTTGCCGAGGGGGTGCCAGTGGTGTTGATGGAAGCGATGGCCAGTCGTATCCCGGTGATCGCAACGCGCGTTGGGGGTGTGCCGGAACTGGTGGTAGACGGTGTGGTTGGCTACACTGTGGCGCCCGGCGATGTCGCGATGTTGGCCGACCGGATCAGTCTTCTGATGAGCGCGCCGCAGGATGCAGCCATGATGGGTCAGGCTGGCCAAGCGCTGGTGGAAAGCGACTTCAACATAAAGAAGGAAGGTGCGTGGCTTGCCGAGATCTTTCGCAGTGGCGGCGCGAATGGAAGGCTTCGACCAACCGATCCGGGCCTTGATGCAAAGACCAAGTAAGAGTCGTGCAACTTGGTGCCCGTCGCCTGTTTAAGATGGTCGACATCCGATGTCTTTCCGGTCGGCTGGAAAAAGCCACCTGTCATTGCCGCCGCGTCCACTTCCAGAATGACGTTGCCGATGCCAGAAAAAACGGTTGAACGACAAGATCCTACGCCGCGCGGATATCGGCGGTATCTTTTTGACCAGGTGTGTCATCGTCCGCCCCATCAAAGCGCAGGCTTCATGACACTGGAAACCTTCTTGCCAATGGGTGAAGATCGCCGGCATCTCCTTTCCCCGCGCCTCGTATCTCTTTGACAATCAGCCAACGACACCACCCCACGGGACTGCATCGTCGTCCCGACGTTTGCCCAACATAGGATTACCCAAGACCATGAGACCTAGCACCGTCGCTGCCGTTGTTATCGGTCGCAATGAAGGGAGCCGTTTGCAGGGATGTCTCAGCTCGCTGCAAGGGCAGGTCGACCGGATCGTGTACGTCGATTCAGGGTCAACCGATAGCAGCGTCAGCATCGCCCGCGGCATCGGGGCACTGGTGGTCGACCTTGACACCAGCGTGCCCTTTACCGCTGCGCGGGCGCGCAATGCGGGATTCTCTGCGTTGCAAGACGCCGGCCTCCCGGACTATGTCCAGTTTGTCGATGGGGATTGCCGGGTAGAGCCGGGATGGATTGCTGCGGCATTGTCGACCCTCGACCGGCAGCATGACATCGGAATCGTCACCGGCTGGCGACGGGAGATCGCGCCGGAGCTGTCGGTCTACAATGCGATGGCCGAGGTGGAATGGCACCGCCCGGCCGGCGATATCAGAACATGCGGCGGCGACATGATGGTGCGCAGCGCCGCATTCAACGCAGTCGGAGGTTTCGAAAACACGGTCATTGCAGCCGAGGATGACGACTTTTGTCTGCGGGTTCGGTCCACGGGTCTGCGGGTTCACAGGCTGCCCCAGACCATGACGCACCACGATTCTGACATGACCCGGTTTTCCCAATGGTGGCGACGCACGGTGCGTGCCGGCCATGGCTTTGCTCAGGTGGGACGGCTGCAACCCGGTCACTTTGTCCCGGAACGGCGGCGAGTGTGGTTTTACGGTCTCATCGTACCTCTGCTGGGCTTGGCAGGTCTGCTCGCGGGGTTCATGACAGGGCAGTGGCTGGTGTTGGCTTTGGCGATCACAGCTTGGGCGTTCAACTGGTTTCGCACCTGGCATGGCCTGATGCACAACGGACAGCCTGCCGCCCAATCGGCGCATCATTCGCTGTTCCTGACGCTGTCAAAGGTTCCCAACATGCTGGGAATGTTGACGTTCCACTTCAGAAGGTTCACGGGCGCAGACATGCGGATCATCGAATACAAAGGGCCAAAAGTGCTTGACGATCAAGAGGTGCGGGTAGGACTGATCGGTGCAGGTTACATCGCCAGCTGGCATGCCGATGCTCTGCGTGCCACGCCGGGCGTCCGTGTGGTTGCGGTCTGCGACCCGTCTGAGGGTGCCGCGTCAGCACTGGCGGCACTTTATGGCGCGCAGTCCTTCGGGTCTGTCACCGATTTGCTCGCGGCGGAGGTCTGTGACGCCGTGCACATTCTGACGCCGCCATCCCTGCATCATGAGATTGCGCTGCAATGTCTTGCGGCGGGTCTGCATGTCTTCATCGAGAAACCCATTGCCACCTCGGCCGGGCAAACGGTCGACATGGTGGCAGCCGCGGAAAAGGCCGGGCGGCGGATCGGCGTCAGCCACAATTTTCTCGGACTCCCCGGCTATGTGCGGCTGAAGTCGCTGCGCGATTCGGGTCGGTTGGGTCGGATCGCCAGCGCCGAAATCAATTGGTGCTATCCCCTTTCTCCGCTGCGCTCGGGTCCTTATGGGCTATGGATGCTGCGCGAACCTGGCAATCTGCTGCTAGAGCTTGGACCACATCTTTATGCCTTCGCGGTTGACCTGTTCGGGTCGCTTGAGATTCTCAGCCTCACTCTGTCAAAGCCGATCGACCTTCCAGGTGGCGGCAGGCGGCATCAGGGCTGGCATATTCTGGCGCGGGCCGGTGGCGTAGATATCACCATAACCCTTTCGCTGGTCGAAACCATGGATCAGCGTGCTATCACCCTGCGGGGGTCCTCGGCGCTGGCCCAACTGGACTACGCCAACGACCGTCTGGTTGTCGCGCAGGACAACACCGCCGATCTGATTGCCAATCCGTTAGTGCGGACGATGTCGCTGGCGGCACAACATTTCCGCGAGGGCTTGGTGAATGCTTTGCGCCAGACCGCCTCACTGGGCCGCAAATCGCCTTATGCCCTGGGATTTCAAGGGGCAATTCGCAGCTTTTATGACGGGATCTTGACTGGACGGCAGCTTGATCCGCGCTTTGACGGCAACGCGGCCGTGCTGGTGATGCAGGCTATCGATGCCACGTTGGCAAAGATGCCTCCCACAGCCGCACCACCGGTTCTGACGGGAAAGCCCGCACCGAAGGTCATGGTGATCGGGGGGACAGGCTTCATCGGGCGCAACCTGACGCGGATGCTGGTGGCACGCGGCCATGATGTCCGGGTGCTAAGTCGAAGCCGCAGTGGCCCTTTCGATGACATTGCCGATCATGTCGAGACTTTGCCAGTGTCCCTGACAGACCCCGAAAGCCTGCGCGCGGCCATGCTCGGGATCGACACAGTGTATAATCTGGCAAAAAGTACTGATAAATCCTGGGCTGCAGCGTTGAAGAATGACGTTGGCACCGCAGTCCGCGTGGCCGAGGCCGCGCAAGCCGCCAATGTCCGCCGGCTGGTCTACACGGGGACAATCGCATCTTATGACATGTCCGATCCCGCACAGGTGATTACCGAAGCGACAGGGTTTGGCGATCTTGCCCAGCGGAACATTTACGCCCGGTCCAAGGCTGAATGTGAAGCCCGACTGCTGGCCATGCACCGCGATCGGGGTCTGCCCTTGGTGATTGCCCGGCCCGGCATCGTGCTGGGCACAGGCGGGCCATTGCAGCATTGGGGCATTGGGCGCTGGCATGGTGCGGGGGCGGTCCGGCTTTGGGGCAACGGGCGCAACGCCCTGCCATTCGTTCTGGTCGATGACGTGTCCGACGGGCTGATCAGGATGCTGCATGCCGAGAATGTGTCGGGCCAATCCTTCAACCTGATCGGCGACCCGATGCTGACTGCGCGGGAATATTTCGACGCAATCCATGCCTTGCTTGGCGCTCGGATGACTGTCACCAGCGGGTCTTTGAACATCCTGTGGCTGGCGGATGGGGCAAAGTACCTGCTGAAGCGGCATGCCATGGGCCGGACCGACGCCATCCGGTCGTCGCGCAAGGACTGGCTTTCGCGTGCGCATCTTGCGCGTTTTGACAATAGCCGGCCGAAGGTTGTTTTGGGATGGGCCCCCGAAGGGGACAAGGGCCGGTTCCTGGACGCCGCCGTGACCCGCGCCAATCTGCTGGGCTTTTAGAGCAGACCAGCCACAGGTCTTTGCGTGCTCGGCCTATCCGGCAACGGCCGTCCGTGTTTGAAAAGCTTTGCAGTTTTTCAAGACACTTGTACCCTCTTTTTGTCACCAAGTTTCGGCGGAACGTCGGCCGGAACCAGACTGGAGCAAAATCCGAGGCCCGGCATGTTTCAGCGCACTGCAGGAGGAAGCTTTACGAACCGGTACGCAACATCAAGACAGAAGCGGGGTTAGCAGTGACTGAACATGTCCTAAACAGTGTTGTCATACCCTCTGATGCGCCCGGATTGGTGCGTCAAAGTCTTGGGGTTGCTGCGGATGCCCCGTTGCGCATTGCCTATGTTGCCGGCCCGGGTGACGCCTGTGGCACCTTCGACTATTGGGCCCGTGGCTTGCACGACCCCCGCACACCAGTCGTTGCCTATTCTTCGATGTTTTATTCGGTGGTAGCCGGCATTGATGCGACAGCGCTGATCCTGATCGAACAGGACAAGCAACCCGCCAGCCCCGATCCGCGCTTTCAATTCATCTACACGCCGCACCGACGGGGTCGTCGGCGTCTTGGATACAGGATTGATGAATTCGCGTTCTCGGCCACCGTCCTTCCACATCTGCGTGATTTCAGACCTGATGTAATCATCGTCGGAACGGATGCGCCAAACCGGCTTGTCCGGAGCCTTCCACCAGCCGGGCGCATCATATTGACCGCCCACAACTCATTCTGGCCCATGGGGCACCGCCCCGATAACCTGCGGGCTCGCCTGCGGCTTCTGTCCACCAAGCGCGCCATGCAGCGCATCGATTTGGCGGTGAACACGTCAGGCGAGTGTGCGTTTCAGGTAGCCGCCCTTGGCGGCCCTTCTGGTATGCGCAGCTTTACGGAAATACCGCAGGTCCTTGAAACCTTCTATCCCAAGGCCATCGCGCCAAGGCCCGTGGCGCAAAGCCTCCTCTATCTTGGACGGATAGAGGCGAACAAGGGGGTTTTCGATCTGCTCGGCGCGTTCACCGGTCTTGCCAAGGATTATCCCGACTTGCATCTGGGGTTCGCTGGCACAGGATCCGCGGATGCTGCCTTGAAAGAGGCGGTCGCCACTTCGGACTGTGCCGACCGGATAACCATCCACGGTTTGCTTCCCGCAACTGACGTGCACCGCCTGCTTGATAGAACTGACCTTCTCGTCTGCCCTACACGAACAGCCTCTGGCGAAGGCCTCGCACTGGTGGTGGTTGAGGCCGCAGTTCATGGTGTTCCAACCATTCTAAGCTCCATCGTACCCGCAAAGATGCTTCTTCCCGACGGTTGCCTGGAGTTTCCCGTCGATGACATGGGCGCATTGGCCGAAACCATGCGCAGCGTTGTCGAAAACCCGGAGGCGTACACTCGGCTTCGGACCGCGGTTTCAACCCAGCGAAGCCAGTTCATCAACCGGGCAGAGTCTTGGGGTTCGCAACTATATCGCGCACTTGCGCTGCCTCTTCAAGTATCGTGATTTCCCGCAGTGTGCGGAAAAGCATTCGCGGCAAGCTGCGCTGAAACTCGCGGCTGGTCTATGGCACTCGTCTACTTTTGAAGCATCAGCTTTTTCTGCCGCGCATGTTGTTGGCGTTCGCTCCCGGCAAGGATGGAGCGCACCATCGGAGTAGTAGCTCATACCCCGGCGCGTTGGAAGCGGATCGCACGGGCGTGTTGGATGACGTCTGTTCTGACCTTGATCACCGTCTATTGGAGGCTGATCCGGGACCAATAAAAGTTAGTCTTGGACAACTCTACCTACCGCAGGGACGTGGCGAGTGTGAGGCTGGTGCGTGCAGTTTCAATCGCTCCCTATTGCCACGAAATCGGTTGCATCATAGCGGGATACGGCGGAAAGCGCATTTTCGCTCCTTGATAGGCAGTCCGTTGGTGCCGCACCGGTTGTTGTTTGACTGGGTGCAGAAAAGGATATCGCCTGAGGAGAAAAGCCGAAGTGAGAGGGCTTTCATTGCGACCGGATAGGCGCCCTTGCTGCGCCCAAGAACAGACTTTTCCATTCCAATCACGCTCGCGAGATTTCCAGCATCAGGTTCAGCCGTTCGGCCCCCGGATCTCGGAAGCCAAGGTCCGCCAGGCTGCCAAGAACCTGCATTTTCAAGCCGTTCTTTGCGGCTAGATCGGCGTAGAATTCGGGCTTGCGCTGCAGGAAAGGGAATTGCAGCCACTGGCTTTCTTCCTCGGTGACATTGATGTTCGCCCAGTAGCGTCCATCCGGCGCGAGGCGGCGAGACACGTAACCAAACCATTGTGCCACCAGCGTGTCATTGAGGTGAAACAAGACCGAAAACGACCAGAGGATGTCAAAGGCAGAGTCGCCCAGAAATTCAGCTCCGAACTGGTCGGATACAATGAGGCGCGGGTTCTTGCTGGCAAGGCCCTCTTTAGCCAGAAGCCGGTAAGCGAGATTGGCAACCCCCTCTCTCACGTCGACGCCGGAATATCCGCCGGCATCCAGTTCGCGGATCAGCGGAATGGCCAGGGTAAGGGGACCGAAGCCGATTTCCAGAAACCGGTGCGACTTCCGCAAGCCGTTGCGCCGCAGAAAGTCCATCTGGAAACGTTGGTGTTCGTCCCACTGGCCAGCAAAACCCATGGCAATGGCGCGTTCCTCGCGTTCGCGTCGGAAGATCACGCGATCCATGGCAAGGAGGCTGAACAGTCCATCCTGCATTTTCAAAGATGCTTTTTGGAAGGTGCGGCTTCCAGGTATGCGCATTCTGCAGGCCACTTTTGATCCGACATTCCCCGATTGGCATGCCTTCTGGCACCAGGATCACCTTTCGGGACCAGCCGATCAAGTATTTTTCGCCCTTGGCGGCGTTTGCGGCAGAGTAAGCACTCTGGATGGGAACTAGTGAGCGGCCAGCTGGGTCCTGCCTGGATCGGCATCTCTGTCTTCTGGTGGGGGTGGGCGAACCATTCATTCTCGAGGGTTTCGTTCAGTTTGGCGGGTGATCGCCATCTGGCAGGAACTTGTCCGGTCCCCATGGCAGATTGGTATGTTCACGCCAAACGGTAGAAGAATTCACCCGGTTGCCATCCGATCCTGTTCCAGCTTGGCGCTTTGAAATTGCGGACTTTGCAGAACCACTTGACCCGGGTATGCACCGGACGCCCCCATTCGGGCGCATCAGACCGGGTTTGGCGTCGCAGCCATTTGCCAGGTGCAGCGGGTTCACCGCAGTCGCTTCGATGGGTGGCTTGGTGGACTGCCAATCGGACGCAATTTTTCGCGACGCGCACGCGACGGGATTGGCCCTGGACAGCCGAAGTGGTTAGATAAGCGATGACCTGAGCAAAGCCAGAGAGCTTGATGCCGAACACCTTCGCATTTCTGATGCTGTTCAGTTGGCCCCTTGTGGCGGCTGTCCTGTTTCGTTTTCTGCCGCTGCAGAAGGCACTGATCTGGACACTGATTGGCGGCTTTCTGATCCTTCCGTCGGCAACGCAGATCAAACTTCCAATGATACCCGCATTGGACAAATCGCTTATCCCGGCAGTAAGTGCTTTGGTTTTGTGCATGATCTGGTCGGCGCGGGTCGATTATGCTGCGGGCTGGACCGGCAGGACCGGTCGCCTTTTCATCGTCGCACTGCTTGGATTGCTGGTCGCGACGCCCCTGCTGACCACCTTGCAGAATGTTGAAGCGCTTCCCATCGGACCGACGTTTCTTCCCGGACTTCGGATCTACGATGCCTTTTCGATGATCTCGTCGATCGTCGTTGCGATCATACCCTTCTATATTGGCCTGCGATACCTGAATACTCAGGATGGGCACCGACTTTTGTTACAAGCCTTTGTTTTCGGGGCGCTGGCGTACTCGGTGCCGGTTTTGTTCGAAGTCCGGATGAGCCCGCAACTCCATACCTGGATCTATGGATTCTTCCCGCACGATTTCGTGCAGCACATTCGTGCAGGCGGGTTCCGTCCCGTAGTATTCCTGAACCACGGGCTGATGGTGGGCAATTTCCTGTGCTTGGCGGTGCTTTCTGCGCTCTGCCTGTGGCGCGAAGGATTGCGCGAGGGGCGAACTGCTTCTGGCTGGTTTTATGGCGCTGTCTGGCTGCTCTGCGTGCTTGTCGTGTCCAAGAACCTTGGTGCGCTGGGCATTACGGCTGTTGTGTCGTTGTTTGTCGTGTTCACTGGAAAACGGGTCCAGACAAGCTTTGCATTGGTCGTTGCCCTAGTGGTCCTGCTTTATCCGATGTTGCGCAGTGCGGGCTACGTCCCGGTTGATGCAGTCCATGAGTTGGCACTGTCAGTCGACGAAGAGCGGGCCGCCTCCTTGAAGTTCCGTCTCGACAACGAAGATGCGCTTTTGGCCCACGCCAATGAAAAGCCGGTTTTCGGGTGGGGCAACTGGGGCCGGAATCAGCTTTATGATGACGTCACCGGAGAGATGATCAGTGTCACCGATGGAAGCTGGATCATCCTGATAGGAACTTACGGCTGGATCGGCTACATCGCGCATTTCGGGCTGCTCACTCTTCCTGTCTTCTTCTACTTTGCGAAAAGAAAAGAGTTCGGTCCCTCGCTCATCACGCCAGGATTGATGCTGCTGTTGAGCGCTGCACTGATTGACCTCATTCCCAATGCAGGGCTCGTCAACTACGTCTGGCTTATGGCCGGGGGCCTTGCGGGTTATGTTCTATGGCCAAGTCCCGCAAAGAAAGGGGAAAGTGACGGCGCACTACCCCATGCAACTGGCGCAACAGCGGTCAACCCGGCTGGTGGAGTGGCCAAATGGGTCATGGCCTCGGCTGAAGCTGCCGGGCGAAAGCCGCGTTCCGTCCGGCAAGGAAGGAGCGATTGACCCCTCAAGCCCCTCCGCGTCCCTTGCGCATCGGACTTGTCACGCCGGCCTGGCCCGGGACGCGTACTGCGAACGGCATTGCCACGGCAGTTTTTCATCTTGCTTCTGGTCTGGAAACCTGCGGCCATGAGGTAACTATCCTGGCCCACACAATTGACGCACCACACGATCATGCCCATGTGGTCGCACTTCCCAAGTTGCACCTGACAATTTTTGATCGGGTCATGCGTAAGTTCTTCTTCGAATTCTGGTTTGCCCGGTCAATGGCTATTCGCCATGTGCTGGCGATCAAGCGGGCACATGCCTTGCGGGGCGTCGAAATCGTCCTGATGGAAGAAACTCAGGGCTGGATTGGCGAAACGCGAAAGCAGGTCTCAATTCCAGTGGTTGCAACCTTGCATGGTCCTTGGTGGCTGCATCGCGCCACCGGAAGCGCCGTCGACGCTGCCGCCAGTGCAAGACGCGAGGCGCGTGAGGCTTGGGGACTTGGCCTTGCTGATGCAATCACTGCGCCCTCGCTCGATGTTTTGCAGCAAACCGAGTTGATCTGGAGTTTGCCCGATTGCCCCAAGGCCGTGATTGCAAACCCCGTACCCTTGCCGGATGTTCCGCTGGATCTGACGCCGCAGTTGCTTGATCGGGTGCTTTTTGTCGGGCGGTTTGACCACATCAAGGGCGGAGACGTTGTCATTGATGCCTTCGCCCTGATCGCGGCAGTCAACCCTCACTGTGAGCTGTCTTTCGTCGGCCCCGATATCGGAATTCCGCGTGTTGATGGCTCATTGGAGATGCTGGCAGACCGTCTTGGCAGGCTTGCTCCCGACGTGCGCTCACGGGTTCATGTGCATGGAAAGTGTTCGCGCAATGAGGTCGCGGCGCTTCGCGAGAAACATGGGATTTCCTTGGTAGCGTCACGGTACGAAACTTTCGGCGGCACGGTGGTCGAAGCCATGGCGATCGGATCGGCTGTGGTCTGCACCCGCATCGGAGGGTGCCAGGAAAACGTCGCTCATGAAAGTACCGGCCTGCTTGTGCACCCCGATAATCCCACCGAACTTGCCGCCGCCTGCTTGCGATTGATGGCCAACCTCGACCTGTGCCGGACGCTTGGAATGGCCGCCCGCCGCCATGTTGCCGAGAATCTGGCGCCCGAGATCATAGGTGACAAGATGGCCGCATTCCTTCGGCCGCTCTGCGGGTCATAACGGCAATCAGATACCTATCTTGCGCAGGGGCTTTGCGATCCGGCGATACAGCACCGGAGGAAGAAGGTTCTGCAGGGTCCGATGTCGGGCGTTCTGCCGGTCCGCCATGTCGGCCGTGCCAGGGCGGGGCTTGAACAGAGTGGAGTGCGACTCTCGCGTTTCATCCCAAGTCGCCGTGTAGTAGTACATCGCGATTGACATTCGCGGCTCGCCATTGGGGTTTGCGACTGGCACGGGATTGCCGTGCCAGGTTGTCGAACCGGTGTTAAAGCAACACATTCTGTTAAACAGCGGCACGAAGCTGGCCGCTTTTTCAGTCATCTCGTCATTCCAGATTTCAAATGACCCGCCCCATTCCTCACGCCAGTCCTTGTTCAGGTAGATCAGAACGTTGATCCGTCGCTCCAGGTTAAGTTTCCCGTGGTGATTGAAATCGGCATGGATATCAAGGTGGCCACCGTTCGAAACAACATGAATGCCGCCACCCGCAAAGTAGGGATCAGGAATCAATCCTTCGATGCCGGTCAATTCCTCCAGATAAGCCAGAAACGGACGGGCATTCAAAGCGTAGAACAGCGCACGAGTATAGGGGGCCAGCCGCTCGGGCATATAGCTGGATTTCAGCTTTTCTTGCGGACTATTGAAGAAAGTTTCTGCCTCCGGCAGAGTCCGCAGTTCCTCGGTAACACGCTCCAATATCGTCGGGTCAAGAAAGTTGTCAAAGCAGCCATGCGGGTAGGGTTTCTTGGCCCGGTAAACTGCGGAAGCCAGACGGCCTGCTTCTCGGGCGGCATCGACGGGCAGCAGCAGACTTTCTGAATCAAAAGGCAAAATGGGTGCAGTCATCGCTTATCTCCTTAAGCCAGTTATTGCTGGCCGTTTTTATCAGACTTCGGCAAAGGTGGCAGGATGCCGGCATCGCCCGATCAAACCCCGATTGCCATTTTTCGGAACGTTTCGTTGCCACTCACAAGATCTTCATAGCGTCCTTGCGCTACAACCCTTCCGTTCTCCATCAAGAAGATAGTGTCGCAGGTGCGGACTGTCGAAAGCCGGTGCGCAATGAGGATGATGGTCTTGTCGTGGCGGATGTTATGCACCGCTTCCATGACCACCCGTTCGGTGATGTTGTCCAGCGCGGATGTCGCCTCATCAAGAATCAGAAGGGCAGGGTCACGGTAAAGCGCCCGCGCAATCCCGATCCGCTGGCGCTGGCCGCCGGACAAACGCACGCCACGCTCTCCAACCTTTGTTGCATACCCTTCTGGCAGGTCATTGGTGACAAAATCATGCAGCGCCGCCGTCCGAGCGGCACGCTCAACCGCTTCCATGTCGATGCTGTCCTTCGGCACACCAAAGGCGATGTTTGATGCAACCGTGTCGTCTGTCAAGAAAATCGACTGCGGCACATAGCCAAGCGCCGTTTGCCAGGCGCGAAGATTGGCCCGGTTGATAACCGTGCCATCGACTGAAAGCTCCCCACTGTCGGGCGTCAGCAGCCCGAGTATCAGGTCAACAAGCGTCGTCTTTCCGGCACCTGTGCCGCCGACAATTCCAACCGTCGTCCGCGCGCTGATCATCATGTCCAGGCCCAGCAGCGCCGGGCGCACTGCTGTGGCATAGGAAAAGCCGATGCCTGACAGCTGGAGTTCCCGTTCAAATTTCAGCGGTTCAGTCGGGGTCCGCAACCCGTTTGCCGACCATGACGGGGCCGACCGATAGTCATCAACAACGACTTCAAGGATTGCTCGCGCGCCCCGGATTGACGCCAGCGCATGGTAGATTTGTTGGATGGCTGGAAGCAGGCGCATGACGGACAGCGCGAATATCCCCAGAACCGGAACGATCGCGGCAATGTTACCGCCGCTTTGAAACAGCAGCAGAAGGATCAGGGTCAGCAATGTGCCAAACGTGATCGCCTCAAGTACGAAGCGTGGAAGTTCCGAAACCACGCCGATTGACGCTTGCGACCGGGCGGAGGTCAGAGCTGCCTTCTTGTACGTTTCGATGGAGGCTGCCTCCAGGCCCAGAAGTTTCACATCCTTAATGCCGCCCATAGCATCCTGTGCGACCCGGAACCGTTCCCCAAACGCCCGCATCAGCTCTTCGCCGACCCGCCTAAGCCGCTCACGCAGGGCAAGATAGACCAGTGCATAGCTGATCCCCAGCAGGCCTGCTGCCAGCAGCGTTACCATGGGGTCAACGACCATCAGGAAGCCTACGATCGAAAGGACCAGCAACGCGCTCGCAATCAGGCGCAGCGCAGGGGCCATGACGCGGTTTACCAGGCCATCCACTTCGACGAGTACGTTCTTGGCGATTTCCGAACTGTTCCGGGTCAGAAACCACGAGTAGGGCTGGTTGAGGTATGACTCAAGAAGACGGCTCGACACTGTAAACCCGCGCATCGCTGCAAACCGGATGGCGAAGTAACTTCCTGCGGCCTTGATCGCCAGACCCAAAAGCACCACGACAAGCACCAGCAGCGCCAGCACGACCATGAACGTGAAATTGCTCGACATGCCGAGACTGGCATAGAAATAGTTGAGCGCAGCATTGGATTGGATGGTTTCCGGCGCAGCCAGCACGTTCAGCAGCAAAAGGACGGCGGATATGCCGATTACCTCCAGGAGGGCTACTGCCACCATCACTGCGGTCAAAAGCCAGAATTGGCGGCGTTCTCGCGAATCCAGTAGTGCGAAGATAAGTTTATAGACTTCTATCACACGGAATCTCCTGCATGGCCTGCCGTGCAGGAAAACTGTAGCAAAACGATGGCAGGTAGACAGAATTCGTAGCGATCGTCGCTGATGCGGACAGTCGCAGTGATCATCGCGGCTGCACCAAGATGCGAGCGGTTGCAGTGGCGTAACCGCCATCGCCATCAGTGACCCAGTAGGTAAACTCATCAGGTCCCGAGAACCCGAGATCGGGGATGTAGAGCATTTCCTTGTCCACCGAGATCACGACGTCCCCATTACTTGGATCGGTCAACGCTGCGACAACAACCGTGGTTCCATCGGGATCAGTATCATTGCCCGAAAGCAGAACGGCTACCGGCAGGTCGGTTTTCGTGGTGAAAGCGTCATCGATCGCGACAGGCGCCAGGTTTGACGGATCATACGGACCAAGATTGACAGCCCCCCAGGACATCAACTCGGATTCTGGAATATCGAGAGTGACGAAATAGCTTTGCATCCTGAATTTTCCCGTCGCCCGATCAGCGACAAGATCAGGAACAAGGGCAATTCTGGTGCCGTCGGCAGCGATATGGTAGCCAGTGTATTTCAGAAGGGTCGGAACATGCTCAACATAGATCGTCTGCAGGTTCCCCGGTTTCTGTCGATGCGTCAGCCCGATCGAGTCGCGTTTGTCGGCCCAGAGGGTAAGCTTCTCGTCTTTCGTGATCGTCACAGGCATCTGGACCGTTTCCAAATCTCCTTTGGAAAGGTCACTAGAGGACATGCGCCGGTAGCGGGCATCCGACAAGCTTCGGATATCCTCACCAACATTGCGGGTCTTGAGGTCGATCAATGCGAACCCGACGTCCGCCTCGTCTATCGGGTAGGTATGCCCTTCTTCCATTATCACACCGACAGGAAAACCTTCCATGCGGGTGTTGTTCATCACGATGTCAAATGCGTTGGTGCCGAAACGCACGCCCTCAGCCGGAGCAAAAAACTCCTCGCCGACCGTCGCTTTCAAGTCGAAATCCAGCAAGGTATAGTGCCCCGAGTAGCTGATATCGACGGCTCTTTTGGTTTCCCAGTTCAGGAAGCCCTTCAGGACCGACCGGACATCATGGCCCTGCTCTGAATTTGCCTTGATCACCATCAAGCCAATGTCGGTTCCAAAGGCTTCGTTGTCCCGAAACCCCTGAATAGGTGGGTCATCAGGTTCGATGTTCGGTTTGCCGTAGGCAATTGCTGGTTGATCGACCGTGTCCGCGGCAGGACTGCTGGGCGCAGACCGATGCATCCAGACGAAGCCGTGCGTTGTGTTGGCAGCGACGTTTTCGGCGGCTTCGACCAGACGTCCGGCGAAAAAGAAGCCATCCCCGGTTCGCCCATTGTCATGCCGTTCAACTCCGGTTTTCGCGGAATAGTCACCCGGGGAAAATCCCTCTGCACGGATCGCGATGTTGCGCAGCCAGATTCCGGTTTCATCCCCATCTTCGGCGGCATAAGCCGCGCCAAAGATGTCGAACGCGACGTTGTCGACAAAGGCACTGTTGGATGAGTGATGGACCAGCCCCCAGCCTGGCGAGTGGGACACCGAATTCCCGACAATCATAACCGGATTCGCCATGTCGGCCAAACCTGTCTTGTGAAGATGCAGCGAGTAGCGACCCTTGATGTTGCTTGTCGCCGTAAGTGCCGGTATCGCCGCCAGATCGAAGGCCTCTCTCGACTTGTCTGTGCGGCCAAGGTGGTCAAAGGCCGCATAGCGCACATCCACTGAATCGCTGTGCATGAACATGACATGCCCGCGTTGGGCAATTGGTGTGTCCGCTCCCTCCAGGCTGGCAAACAGTATGTTCCGGGTGGTGTTGGCAACATAGGCCGCAAGATCCTTGCGCGGCGTCGAATGGTTGAACGCTAGTGGCGGTTCAAACGAAATCTTGCCGCCATCCAAAGCGGTTATGGTAACGACCTCATCCTGGCTTGGATAATGCCGCACGATCTTGGCGTCATTGTCCCAGGCCCAGCCCTGCTTGAGGGTGCCGGTCACAACCAATGTGTCACCGACACGCCAGCCTTCCGGAGCGGCCTCAAGAACGATGTTTTGATCGCCACGCCGAGGCGCCTGTCCGACCTTGAGGAAAGCCGTTTTCCGCGCACCATGGATTTCGACTTCCCCGTGCGAGATGACTCCCCTCGACAGCAGCATCGGATCCCAGTCCAGATCAATGTCGCCTTTTCCGGTGATCAGAACTTCCACCACAACGTCTGGTGCCACCGGATCTGCCGCTCTCCCAATCTCCAGCCGGCCGCCGGGCGACACAACCAACGTGTCGATCACCAGGCGGCTATCCCTTTGCGTGTCAAATTGCAAAGTGCCGTCCACTCGTAATGTTAGAAGCGGCTCGTCGCTCCGACGGTCATAGGTGACGTCAAGGTCAGATGGAATCAGGACCCGAGCGCCAGCTTTGGGAACAACGCCAGACCGCCACGTGGAGGTTGCAAACCAGCTACCACTCGCCACGGCCTCGTCTGTGATGGCTGCGGTTGGCACCAACGCCATCAGTGCTAAGTGTTCCCGCGCCATCGCAGGATTGTCAGCGTGCGGGACCGACCCCACCGTTTCCTCTGCAATGATGATGCCGGACTGATCCGACGGCGGATCGGCTGTTTTCAATGGGTCCGGATTGGAAGTGTATTCTGCGGCAATCACCCCTGCAACGTTTGCAGGATCGCCGCAAATGTCCCCAGCTTGAAAGAGTAGGGGATCAACCAGCGATGTCTCAGTGTCAGCCGAACTTGGCATGGCAAAGGCCAGCGCAACCACAAGAGCTAAGGCAGCCCAGACCCGACAACTTGGCGATGACCAAATTTCTTCCCGCTTGTGCCCCAATTTCGACATATCCCCGCAGGAGGTTAGAGAAGATATAGGATAAAGGATCAGTGAAAAATGCTGGCGGGGGTTGTCGTAGTCTCGATCTTTTCTGGAATTGTCGCCGCAGGCGCAGCGGTTCTTTTCGATCTTTCGCTGTGGGTCGTGCTCTTGGCCTATCCAGTCTCGGGCGTCATCAGCCTTTTCACGGCGGCTGTGATTGCCAACACAGCCTCTGAGCCGGCAACATCTGCCCGCACCTTGGCAGCGACTTCCCCGGTCGCCAGACGCCCCTGAGAGGGTTCCACCCAGGAACTTCGGTAACCTATCGCCAACATATTGGGAAAACGATAAGCAGAGCTCCGCCGGTCCACAGTGCCACGTCTTACATGCACCTTGGTTTATCATGCTAGTTGCGTGAAAGTAGAGAATACTCAGACAAGCCCTGTCTGAAAACAAGGTACGGAGTCGCGTTCGGTAAACACGGGGTGGATGGGATGTTCATAGGGCTGCTGATCGTTGCCGTTCTCTCGGCTACCGTGGTGACTGGGTGGACATTTGTCATTGGTGCGCCTCTTTGGATCGTCCTTATCGCTTATGTCGCTACAGGAGTGCTTGTTATGCTCCTTGGCGCTCTTGCGATCAGCCTTTGCGGCGTGGTGAGACGCGGCTCAGCTCCAGATTTGCCTCATTTGCCCGTGCAGCGAAACACGACGCCAACAGTGGCTGCCAGCACTTTGGCATCCGTTGCAAAGGACAAAGCTCGCTCGTAGGCAGCGTCAAAGTCCGCGCGCTGGACGAATGTCGATGTGTTGCGGTCTGACACCTGCCAAGGACCTGTGATGCCGGGACGAAGTGCATAATACGCTTTCCCAGGGTACAGCGGACTCTGCTCGGGCAGCATCGGGCGGGGACCTACAAGGCTCATGTCGCCGGTAAGGACATTCCAAAGCTGCGGCAGTTCGTCCAGTGAAGATCTGCGAAGAAAATTTCCGATGCGCGTGATCCTCGGATCGTTCTTCAGTTTCTGGTATGTTTCCCATTCGGTGCGCGCTTGGGGGTTGTTCGACAGATGACTCTTCAGCCGACGCTCTGCATCGGCCTGCATCGTCCGCAGCTTCAGCATCGTGAAGATTTTTCCGCCACGGCCAATTCGCTTCTGCCTGTAAAGCGGATTACCGCCGTCGAGTGCAATCAAGGCTGCAAGGATCAATACTGTCGGAACAATGAAAGGAAGTGCCGCAATAACAAGCGTGATGTCCATCAGACGTTTGAAAAAGCGCCGGTAAAGGTGATCCTCGAGTGAAGAGCTCCAATGTTGAAGGCTCTTTGCAACAGGCTTAGAAAGTTCAATTGAATCAAAATCAGGACGTAAAACCATCGGTTTGGCCTTTTCGGTGGGTACAGGGTGTGGGCAAAAAGCCCCTAACCCCGAAGAATGTGGCAAGCGCAATCACAAGCCGGTCGCCGCCCCCGAGCGCCGAGTTGTGTTGACAAGAAGTTACCACCGGAAGGTTTTTCGGGCAATCATCCCGCAATCGGTCCGCAAGCGCATAAATGGTAGCCAATCAACGACTTACACGCTGTGGTTGCGAAAGATGACATGTGTTAACGCGTTTCTAACGGAACTGCATGTGCGTCCCGAGAAGCCGACGTGCGAAGTTTCGCGGGAGATTCCTTCTTGTGGCCTTATTTTGAAGGGTTCTTGAGGCGGCCCGTCTGCGATTTTCGCTTCCGACAGCGACGGTGTCTCTCAGAGATGATTATATTTCATTGTTTGGTTCACAGAAACTGTGAATTTTCCGTTAATCGCTCGCGAGGGTACCAAACACGCAAATTTTGACCCATTGGTCTCGGACTTTGCATACAGGGCGGCTGCGACTGATTCGCGAAGCTGGTCTTTTTTCCAGGTTTGCCAACGGACTCAGCGCAGGCTTTGTCTGCCAGCCTGAACAGCAGCGATCAGGATCAGCAGAGGCCCGGTCATCTCAAGCAAGGTGGCAATGTTCAGCCCCAACACAGAGCCACCGAGGAATATGTCGAAATGATGAAAGCTTGCGGCCCTGACGACCACGAACAGGCAGACAAACCCAAGTCCGGCCACCGCGAGGCCAGTTCGCCCAAAGGTTTGTCTTAGCACCATCCAGCACCCAGCCACGCTGACAATGCTGATGACGACCATGGCCGCCAGAAAGCCGCGCTGCACCTGCCTGCGACTTTCGTACCATCCTTGATCAACAGCAATGCAGCGACCGACATCTGTCACCAGTGATTGAAGATCCAGCTGCTTGTTGATCGCAAGAAATCCCATGACGAATGTGCAAAGCCACCACAGGACCTTCTCGCGAAGCTGGGGCGACGGAGGCAGACGGTCCGCGCGCGCAGCCTTGGCGCAGGACAGAGCCACAATCAAATAGAGCGCGACATAGGCCCACCCTGCAGGGGTGGCATCGCCCAAACTCGGGCTCCATGGACTAAAGGCGCACGGAAAAGCGTTGGACATGACGGTTGGACTTGTCAGCCCGTTTCGGTGGCGCGGGCGTAGACATCTTCGTATCTGACGATGTCATCTTCTCCGAGGTAGGCACCGGTTTGCACTTCGATCATCACGACCGGAACCCTGCCGGGGTTCGCAAGGCGGTGGATGGTTCCAAGCGGAACATAGGTCGACTGGTTTTCAGACAGAAGCTTCACCTCTTCCCCTACGGTCACCTGCGCCGTCCCCGACACGACAATCCAGTGCTCCGCCCGGTGAAGGTGGCTTTGCAGGCTAAGCGACGCTCCGGGACGCACGACAATCCGCTTGACCTGAAAACGGCCGTCAAGGGCCAGTGTTTCAAACCAGCCCCAAGGACGGTGATCGCGCGGAAAGACCTCAGCCTGCCGAACTGCATCGGCCTTCATCCTTGCGACGGCATCCTTTACCTCTTGGCTGCGGGATCGATCTGCAACCAGAACCGCATCGGGCATCGCCACAACCACCAGATTTGTCAGGCCGATGCCAACAAGGTGCACTCCGTCACTTTCAGAACGGAGCAGACTTCCGCTGCAGTCGATCTCGGTGACTGACCCGTGGGCCACCGTTTTTCCCTCCGGGCCGGCGGATCCGCGCCAGACTGCGTTCCAGTCCCCAAGGTCAGACCAGGCCGCGTCAAGTGGCACGACCTCAAGATTGTCAGCAAGCTCCATCACGGCAAAATCGATGGAGACGGAACGCGCGGCCGACCAGGGCTTAGCCGCCAGTCGAAGAAAGCCAAGGTCGTGCCGCGCAGTCCGAACTGCCTCAAAGACCGGTTCGACCAGATCGGCAGCGTGCGCTTGAAAGGCCGCCATCAGCGTTCCTAGCTGGACAAGGTAGATTCCCGAGTTCCAAAGATATCGACCATCGGCAAGCATCTGGGCGGCGCGCGCCGCATCTGGCTTTTCAACAAACTGAAGCAAGGGCACGGTGTCCAGCCCACCGTCTGGCGCTGTCGAAAGCTCCAGCCAGCCATAGCCGGTTTCCGGTCGGTCAGGTTGGATGCCGAAGGTGATTATCTTGCCAGCCATGGCACGCGGAACGCCCGCCGCGACTGCCGCGCGAAAGGCTGAGATGTCAGGAATCTCGTGGTCCGTGGGCATGACGAGGATAAGCGCTTCGGGGTCACTGGTCTGCAGATGTGCCGCAGCGGCAAGGATTGCCGGCGCAGTATTGCGCGCCTCCGGCTCGATCAGGATCGCTGATGCCTCGACTCCGATCTGGCCAAGCTGCTCGGCAACGATGAACCTGAACTCAGCGTTGGTGACGATGACCGGCGGTGCCACGTTCAACCCGGTTTCCATGCGCGATGCCGCCGCCTGGAACAGTGTCTGCGAACCGGCAAATTGAACGAACTGCTTTGGATAGCTTCGGCGGGACAGCGGCCAAAGTCGGGTGCCAGACCCACCGCACAGCAGAATGGGATGAATCATGGCCATGGAAGTTGTCACCTTCGCATATTCGCGTCACATGCTGAGCAAAAGGTCAGCCAGCCGACGCACTATCGAAGACTTCTTGCTGCCGAGGCAAGATCGTAATTCTCGACCCGCAACCGTTTCAGCATCGTGTGTCGTAAAGGGATCGTCTTTTTGACTGACAGGGCCGGTGCCACTGTTCCACCGCAGCCAACGGCGCAAGAGCCCGGCCGGAAAGGCCGAAGGTCTTGTCATGACGATATTTGACCAAGTCTGACAAGCGCGCGGCTTTTTCCCAGCAATCGGTCCTTCAACCTGTGGCGCAATGACACGTTCGGCCGATACTCGCAGTCGCGCAGAAACACCATGCCGCTCACCTCGGGGGCGTCCATCAACGCAAGGTTGGCACCCCATTCCGCGGCCAAGCTGGGCTCGACCCCGTCCGCGATGTTGCGCCGGGGCGCGTGGGTGCCCGGTATCCAGTCATTGATGACAATGCCCGGAAACCTGTCGCCCAGATCCGCGACAAGCGACCGCGTCAGAATGCGCAGCGCACCTTTCGAGACCGAATACCCGCTGGCCATTGGCGCCGGCGCAAGGTCGGCGAAAGTGACTACGTTTATGATCCTGCCTTTGCCGGCTTCAACCATGTCAGGAAGCACTGCATGACAACAGTTGAAGGCGCCACCCAGGTTGAGCGCCACGGTCGCCATGAAACTCGTCGGGGTCTCGTCAAGAATGTCGCGGTCCGGATGGACTTCCGCCGTGTTGACAAGAATGGTCGGTGCTCCCAGCCGGTCGTGTATTTCGTCTACAGCGCGGACAACATCTTGTGGATTGGTTACGTCTGCAGTGATTTGCAAACCCGGTTCGCTTTCCCCGTTTGTGCTGTCGCTGGACATGTACGCCACAAGCACGCCCCGCCGCGCCAGTGCGTGCACCATGGCACGGCCCAGCCCCGGGCCAGACCCGGTCACAAGGGCAACCGGCTGTTTCTCGCCCCCCATCAGCGTGCAATCCTCAGGGCGATGTCATGCCGTGCTGCGATAATGTCAGCGACCCGCAGGGCGTTTGCTGCAATCATGAGGCTTGGGTTGACACCCATCGACGTCGGCATGAACGACGCGTCCGTAACGAACAGGTTTTCAAGGTCATGCGCCTGGCAATCCGCATCAAGCACCGAGGCGGAAGGGTCGGTCCCGAACCGCAAAGTCCCTGACGCATGGCCAAAGTTCAGTTCCGGGCGGCTATTCAGAAGCAACGTGCGAAACCGTCCAAGCTTCTTGCGGACGACCCGTCGAAAGACAGTGCGGCGGCGTTTCAATTCGTGCGAGAACTGGTACTCGATCAGGGGAGAGTCCGGGTCATTTGGATGCAGAGAGACCCGGTTGTCGTACCGTGGGAGGTCCTCTATCAGGCCGACAAGGACTGTTGCGTTGCCAAAAAATTTTGCTGCCAGCAGCGCAGTCATGGTGGCAAGTTTGCCGACCCCGGGAAAACGGCCGATGGCTCTCAGGAAAGTTGATCGCTTGAGATGGGCTGCAATCACCCCCGCATCAGCTTTGACGCCCATGGACTGAAGCAAACCCAGACGGTTGCCCCGGTAGGTATAGAAGTCCCGCAGCGACATGCAGCGCGTAGCGCCCGCAGATGGGTTGCCCCGCTTTGGCCAGATTGCAATCAACTCGTTCAGGTGAAACATCAGCCCGCGACCAACCCAGCCGCTTGAATTTGCGCAGCCTTCCCTGTGCACGGCTTGTGACCCAAGAAGCAGACGCGGTGAATGCAGCGCTCCGGCTGCAAGAACGATGGTCGTGGCAGAAAGCATGTGTTCCCTGCCGTCGACGCGAACACGAAGATTCGAGATACGCCCCGACGTCTCGAAAAGTTCCTCGACCGTACAGTTTGCAACAAGCGTTGCGTTACCTGTCTGCAAAGCGGGTTCCACGCCGGCGGAACGCCCGTCCATCTTGCAGGGATATGGGCATTTCCGGCCGAGACACTCCTCGCAGCCGGGCAGACGTCGCATGGCCTCATGCGCCCGGTAGGGATGCAGCCCCGCCTGACGAAGCTCGGCAAACAGCTTGAGTTCAGCTTCTTTCAAGGGCGGTGCCGGCAAGTCGGGGCCGCTTTCAACTGACAGCGGATCGGCCTCGCCCCGAACCGAAAGCAGTTCCGAGGCCTGCTTCAAGTAAGGCTGGAACGCATCGTAAGAGACCGGCCAGCCCCCGGTAGGGTGGGCAAAGCCGTCCACGTTGTCCAAATCATGCCGCTCCGGCCGCTCAAGCGCGGCGGCGTAGAAGACCGACGAGCCACCGACGCCGCTTCCGAGTGGGGCGAAGAATTGCGTAGTGCGACCGCCTGCTATCCGCGCCTCTACCGGCGCGGGCCAGAAGCCGAGCATTTGGCGTGCCGCATAATCTGAAGGCTCGTCCTTGAAACGCTGGATTTCGCTCCGGTATCCTATCGGGCCCTTTTCAACGAAAAGAACCGCAAGGCCACGCTCGGCAAGCCTGCGCCCTGCCAGGCCACCGCCCATACCTGTGCCAATGACAATGGCGTCCCAGTTCCGAAGTGCGGCAATGGCAACTGGGGTCGTCTCAGTAAGTGAGGAAACGCGCGCACGGGATCGTGACATCATCCCTCTCAAACGGTTTGTTATCTGCAATGGCTTGATCGCAGAAATGATCTGCAACTCTGCAATGGCGTACGCGCGGCAGTGCTTGACTGTCAAGCGACTGCAGTTTGCGCCGCCAAAGCGTTCTGGGGTGGCATCCTCGGGTTCAGGAAGTCGGACCTGGGCGAACGTCCCAGCGCCAGTACCTGCACAGATAGGTCGATTAACAAATTGAATTTCCGCCAATGTTGTCGTTTCTTGTTCCGTGCTCTGCACACTTATTTGACGACACCGGGCAATCTCGGTGCCAGCGATGCGGGGAACGGGGAAGGGTGAAGACGAATTTTTCAAGTCCCGCTCGGGAACACCCTGACAAGCCAGACAGGCATCCTTTGTTGGCGCAACACCAAAGCAGGTCCTTCCGTCCTGCGGCCGCGCAGCTTGAACTTGGCCAGCCAATGCAGAAAGCTGACGGCTGTCCGCGACACCTGTGGTGAGCGTTTCCGAATCCTGATATGGCTCCCCGAACAATGCAAGAGAACGCTTCCCACCGCCTTTCCGTCGCCCCCATGATGGATTGGACCGACCGGCATTGCCGCGTCTTCCATCGCCAGATGACGCGGCGCGCCATGCTTTATACCGAGATGGTCACCGCCCCCGCCATCGTGCATGGGCCAAAACCGCGGCTGCTGGACTATTCCCCGCACGAACATCCCGTGGCCCTGCAACTCGGCGGATCAGACCCGCTGGAACTTGCCGCAGCCGTCCGTCTGTCGCGGCCCTGGGGCTATGCTGAGGTCAACCTCAACTGCGGCTGTCCGTCGGACCGGGTGCAATCGGGCTGCTTCGGTGCCGTGCTGATGGAGCGCCCCGCGCTGGTGGCCGATTGCGTCCGCGCGATGATGGCGGAAACCGACGTGCCGGTCACGGTGAAATGCCGGATCGCGGTCGATGACCAGGACCCCGCAATCGTGCTGCCGCAGTTCATCGAGGCCATCGCCGGGGCAGGGGTGCGCCATGTCATCATCCACGCCCGCAAAGCCTGGCTTCAGGGCCTGTCCCCCAAGGAAAACCGCGAGATTCCGCCGCTGGATCACGCCCTTGTCATGGGAATGAAGCAACTTTTCCCTGACCTCACGATCTGCATCAATGGCGGCATCACCTCTCTTGTGCAGGCGAAAACACTTCTGGATCAGGGCCTTGACGGAGTGATGCTAGGCCGTGCGGCCTACCATGATCCCGCCTCGGTGCTGATCGGGGCCGATGCGCTTTGGGGTGACACATACGCCCCGGGTGCCGTGGAGGTGGTTGACGCCATGCGCCCCTACATCGCCAGTCATCTTGCCACAGGCGGCCGCCTCCACCAGATCACCCGGCACATGCTTGGCCTTTTCACCGGCCGCCCAGGTGCGCGGGCCTGGCGCCGGGTGCTGTCCGAAGGTGCCAGCCGTGAGGGTGCCGGACTGGACCTTCTGGATCGCGCGCTGGCTGAGGTTCAGGCCCCGTCAATGGTCTGAATAGCTGGCCTGACGCGCGCTCTGCCGTCCCGCCACCAGCCGCGACAAGGCCAGCACCAGCGCGCCACAGACCGCAATTGCCCCCAGCATCGGCGTGACCGTGCCGTCAAAGAACGGCCCCGCCGCCACGATCATCAGCCCACCCGCCAGCATCTGCAGCGTGCCGCCAAGCGATGAGGCCATGCCCGCGATGTCGCCATGGTCATCCAGCGCCATTACCATGGTCGTCGGGATGATCAGCCCCAGACAGGCGTTGGCAGCAAATAGCCCCGCCATGCAGACCACCAGGCCAACGCCCCCCGCCAGTGCCAGCGCGAACAGCGCAATCGTGAACGCGGCAAACCCGGCGGACGCCAGTGCCATCACCCGGCCCGCGCCAAAGCGCATCCCCAACGGCCCCGCCGCCTGTGACGCGCCGAAAAACCCGATCGCGTTGACCGCAAAGGCCAGCGAAAACCCGGTCGGCGACAGGCCAAAATCGCCGGTGTAGACAAAGCTGGCGCTGGCGATGAAGACAAAGAAGCTCGCCATGCCAAAGCCGCCCAGGAACGTCAGCCCCATGAACAACGGGTCGCGCAGCAGACGCCCCGCCCCCCGGCGCAGCACGCCAAGATCAAGCGGCTGGCGGTCTGCCCGGGCCAGCGTTTCCGGCTGAAACCGCGCAAGGATCGTGACGCTGACCACCGCCGCAACGACCAGCAGCGCAAAGATCCCCCGCCAGTCCCACACCGCCATCACCCCCGACCCAGCCAACGGAGCCAGCATCGGCGACACTGAGATGACCATCATCACCGCCGCCATCAGCCGGGTCGCGGCAGGCCCGGTATACATGTCTCGGATGATCGCGCGGGGCACCACCATCAATGCCGCCCCGCCCATGCCTTGCACAAATCGCCCGACCAGCAGCCATTCCACCGTCGGCGCAGCGGTGCACAGGATCGATCCCACCGTGAAAACCCCAATCCCGGCATAAAGCGGCGTCTTGCGGCCCGACCGGTCCGCCCAGGGCCCGTAGATCAGCTGTGCCAGACCGAAGGCGATGAAATAGGCGACGATGCTGCCCTGCATCCCCTGGATCGAGGTGCCAAGGTCTGCCGCGATCATCGGCATCGCGGGCAGATACATGTCGATGGCAAAGGGGCCAAGCGCCGACAACAGGCCTAGCACAAGGGCCGGACGCCAGATCGGGTCGGCGCGCTGGGTGTGATGGGCAGTGTGGTAATCAGGATTTGACATAATGGAGTCCTTTTTCAAAGGCAGGCTGGTTTCGCAAAGTGGCAGGCATGGCCCGATCTGGCCAAAGTTTCTGTAAAGTCTGTGACCGCGCATCAATGCACTGCGCAGCACCCAGCCCATCCCGCAACACTTCTGGCGTTCGCCATACGGATCAGGCGACAGGTGATACTGCCTTGCCCGCTGCCTGACCAGCCCCAACCCCCAACCATGACCATACCAGCCGCGCACAGGTACGTGCGCGCACAGGCACTGGCGGATGCGGGACGGTAGGTCTATGCGATTGGCATTCAAGGAAAGCGCGAACCATGCCCGAACTGGCCACCCTTTTGCCGATGCTGGCCACCATGTTGGTGATCGGGGCCTTTGCGGGGGTCGTCGGCGGGCTTCTGGGCGTCGGCGGTGGCATCGTACTGGTGCCGGCGTTCTTTTACGCCTTTGGCACCCTTGGTTACGGTGGGGACCAGCTGATGCAGATCTGCATCGCCACCTCGATGGCGACGATCGCCATCACCTCGCTCCGCTCGCTTGGGGCGCACAATCGCAAAGGCGCGGTCGATTGGCAGGTTCTCAAGACCTGGGGTCCGGCACTGGTCATTGCGGCGGCGGTCGGGACGTTCGTGGCGTCGCGCGTATCGTCGGTGGCACTGCAGGCGCTGTTTGGAGCGTTGGCCGGTCTGGCCGGGCTGTGGATGGCCTTTGGCCGCGACAACTGGCGCCTTGGGCAGGCCATGCCGGGTGAGCCCTCCCGCAGCGCGATTGCCAGCAGCGTCGGGTTCTTTTCGGCGATGATGGGCATCGGCGGCGGGACGTTCGGCGTGCCGCTGATGACGCTTTACGCCATGCCGATCCACCGCGCGATTGCCACGGCGTCGGGCTTTGGCGTGCTGATCGCTGTGCCCTCGGTCATGGGCTTTCTGTTCCTGCCGGTGGCTGATGCGCCGCCCTACACCCTTGGCGCAGTCAATCTGCCGGGCTTTCTGGTGGTGATCGGCACCACGCTTTTGACCACGCCGCTGGGGGTGCGGCTGGCCCATTCGATGAACCCCAAGCCCCTGAAACGCGCCTTTGCAGTGTTCCTGACGCTGGTGGCGCTCAACATGCTGCGCAAGGTCTTCGGGTGGTAGCGAGCCACGATCCGTCAAACCCGAACAGCGGCGGGGACGCCGGTAACGACGGGGCCAAGGACGGTGCCGAACACCTGGGCTGGCGCCGCCTGGGCCCGCACCCGGCGATCCGTGCCTGGGCTGACGCCGCGCGGTCTGCGGCGCTTGATGTCCTTGCGACCAGCGCCGCCCCCTGGCGCTGCGGAGGGACATGGTTTGTCGGCGTCGATGCCCTGCCAAGCCGCCCTGATGGCAGCATCGCAGACACCCCTTTCCCATGGGCCGCCCTGCCCTTGACACCGCAGCCCCTGCACCCGGCGCAGGTGTCCGTCATCCGCCCGGGCTATCCGCAGCCCTCGCCGGATGAATCCGCTTCGGCTTTCGCCTTCCGCCGTGACCGTGACGCCGCCCATCTTGATGGCTTGCTGCCCATCGGCCCCGACAAGGCCCGTATGGTGAAGGAGCCCCACGCCTGGATTCTGGGTCTGCCCTTGAATGAAAGCGAAGCCTCCCCCCTGACCGTTTGGGAGGGCAGTCACGAAATCCTCCGCACCGCGTTGATCAAGGCCTTGGCCCCACACCCCCCCGCAACCTGGGGCGACATCGACCTTTCCGTCACCTACCAGACCGCCCGCCGCGACGTCTTTGCCACCTGCCGCCGGATGACCCTTCCCGCCCGCCCGGGAGAAGCCACGCTTCTTCACCGCCTGACGCTGCACGGCGTGGCTTGCTGGCAAGCTGGCGACACCGCCCCGCCCGAAGGCCGGATGATCGCCTACCTTCGCCCGCTTCTGCCGGACGTCGAAAGCTGGCTTGACGCCCCCTGATTTGCTCTTTTTACAAGAACTCTGGGGGTTTGGGGGTGAAACCCCCATTCCGCCGCGCAAGCGGCTCAAGAAGGCGTGCGCCTGTCAGGGCGCCCAATGTGGAAACAGCCGGGCTTAGCGCGCCAGTCGTCCCATCCGCCCGCCGCGCCGCTTGGCCAGCAGCGGTGCCCGCCCCGGCAGGTCGCCCATGACAGACGCCCGCTCCTCATGGCTCAGGCGCGACCATTGGGTAATCTCGTCAATCGTGCGCAGGCAGCCGACACAGATCCGTGCCTCGGGATGAACGACGCACAGCTTCACGCAGGGCGAGGCAATTTCGTCGCGTTTCCAGACATCGTCCTTCACTTGTCGCGCCCTCTTACCATATGCGCCATCCGGTCCAGCGCGCCTTGCAGGATATAGCCGGCCGCCACCTGGTCGATCACCTCTTTCCGACGCTTCCGCGACGTATCCGCCTCAATCAGTGCCCTTTCTGCCGCAACCGTCGACAGACGCTCATCCCAGAACCCGATCGGCATCGGCGTCAGTTTTTCCAGATTGCGCGCAAAGGCCTGCGTCGCCTGCACCCGTGGCCCGCTTGATCCATCCATGTTCAGCGGCAGTCCCAGCACGATCCCCACAGCCCCCCGCGCCGACAGCAGCGCCAGAAGCCGGGGTGCATCCAGCGTGAACTTCTCACGCCGGATCACTTCGATCGGGGTTGCCACCTGCCGGCGCAGATCCGACAACGCCACGCCAATCGTCTTGTCGCCAAGGTCCAGCCCGGCAATCGCCCGGTTCGGGGGCAGGGCGGCAAGGAACCCTTCCATATCGGTCAGAATCATGGGGAAAGCCCGCTTTCCACCGCCGCCATCCGCAGAAAGGACAATTCGGCCGGCCGCCCTTCAAACCTGACGCGCGCCTCGTCATAGATCGCCTGCGCTTCGTCCAGCCGCTCCAGGACGGACAGGGACCGGATCAGCTGCTCCCATTCCTCGACCGATCCGCCATCCGTCGCCAGCCGTTCCGACAGCTGCGCCACCATGCCCTCGATCATCGCCTGCCGGTCTGCGGGCGCCATCTCGGAGGCTGCCGCCATATCGCCCGCACCGGGGCCGGCTGCCCCCGGCAGCTCGTACCTGATGCCTGCCAGTTCGGCGACCATGCCAATCCGTTCGCGGATGGAGGCGGTCCAGGGGGCACCCGGATCGCCATCCTCGGCCAGGGGTCGCCAGAAGCGGAACGCCTGATCGAACCGCCCGCCTTGCAGGAACATCTCGCCCACCAGATACCGCGCGACCTCGTTCGTCAGGTCCAGCGTCAGCGCCGCGCGCAAGGCCACTTCGGCTTCGGGTGACACATAGCCCTGCGCCTCGGCCGCCAGCGCCAGCGCCCGGTTGGCATGATCCGCCGCCGCCGCCTTGTCGCCCAGCACCGCCAGCAGCCGGTCCGATGTGGCGACCGCCGCAGACACCTCGCCCGCGCCGAACCGTTCGGCAAAGCCCGCCCGCAGCGCATCGACATCGGTCTCGGTGGCAAGGGTAGCCTGCAACGCCTGCAGCGCCGGGTCAGGGGTTACGCCCAGCCGTGCCAGTTCCTCGGCCTGGCTTGGTCGCGCCGCAATCGCTGCATCAAGGCCCGCCAGCCGCGCCTGCAAGGGCAGGTCAGGATAGCCCGGCGCACCAAGCCGGTCATAGACCAGCGCGGACCCTGCGATGACCACCGCCCCCGTCAGCGCCAACAAGCCCCAGGGCATGCCCGCCGGGGCCACATCACCGCGCGCCATCGGCCCGCTGGCCAAGACGCCACGGTCGGCGCGGTCCGCCTCAAGCAACCTTTGACCGACCTCGCCGCGCAAGCGCGCCGCCTCCTCGGGGGTGATGGTGCCGCGTGCCAGATCGCGCTCAACCTCGGCAAGCTGGTCCTTGTAGATCGCCACATCGGCGGCTCCCCGGTTGGCCTGCGCCCCGCCGCGCCGGGCCGCTGCAACCAGAATGGCCAGCACCACCGCCGACAGCATCAGCGCCACTGCCCAGAAGCCCGCGTTTGCCATGCCTTGCCCGATCCCATCTTGCGTCTTGGCCGTCACATAATGGTTCCGACCCCGCCAAGAAAGGCCCATTCGGCCCCGTCACTGGCGCACCCTTTGCCGCAGGGCACAAGGGCAGCACCCTTTGCCTGCGACAGCTTGGCAAATGTCGCAAATTTCCCGATTGTGCCGCTGGCGTGTGCGGCTATAACCCGCAACCGTTCCACACCGACCTGATCTTCCCCGCCGGTGCGACAGGCCCGGCACCGTGCATCCCGTGATGAGGCCCCGATGAAGCGCTATTCGGTTTTCGCCATCGCCCGTGAGGCGCTGCGCCACCACATGGGCTGGGAACGCGCCTGGGCCTCGCCCGAGCCGAAAGCGTCCTATGATGTGGTGATTGTGGGCGCAGGGGGCCACGGCCTTGCCACCGCCTACTATCTTGGCAAGAACTTCGGCATCACCAATGTCGCGATCATCGAAAAAGGCTGGCTTGGCGGCGGCAACACCGGGCGCAACACCACGATCATCCGGTCGAACTACCTGCAAGATCCCTCCGCCGCGATCTACGAAAAATCGCGCTCCCTGTATGAGACGCTCAGCCAGGACCTGAACTACAACGTCATGTTCAGCCCCCGCGGCGTCATGATGCTGGCCCAAACCCATCATGAGGTGCGCGGCTACCTGCGCACCCAGCACGCCAACGCCCTGCAAGGCGTCGCCACCGAATTCATCACCCCCCAGCGGGTGAAAGAGCTGTGCCCGATCCTGAACATCGACGGCCCCCGCTACCCCGTCCTTGGTGCCCTTTGGCAAGCGCGCGGCGGCACCGGGCGGCATGATGCCGTCGCCTGGGGCTATGCGCGGGCCTGCAGCGACATGGGCATGCACATCATCCAGAATTGCGAAGTCACCGGCGTCCGCTCGGAAGGCAGCAAGGTCACCGGCGTCGACACCGCCAAGGGCTTCATCGGGTGCAAGAAGCTGGGCATGGTCGTCGCCGGCCACTCCGGCCAACTGGCCGAGATGGCCGGTTTCCGTCTGCCCATCGAAGCCGTTGCCCTGCAAGCCCTGGTGTCCGAGCCGATCAAACCCTGCATGGATGTGGTCGTGATGGCCAACACCGTGCACGGCTACATGTCGCAGTCCGACAAGGGTGAAATGGTGATCGGCGGTGGCACCGACGGCTTCAACAACTATACCCAGCGCGGGTCGTTCCACCACATCGAGGAAACCCTCCGCGCCTTGGTCGAAACCTTCCCGATGCTCTCCCGCCTGAAGATGCTCCGCCAGTGGGGCGGCATCGTCGATATGACCGGCGACCGCTCGCCCCTGATCTCCAAGACCCCGCTTGGCAATTGCTTCATCAACTGTGGCTGGGGGACCGGCGGCTTCAAGGCCATCCCCGGCTCTGGCTGGGCGATGGCCGAACTGATGGCCAAGGGCGAACCGGGTCCATTGGCCGAGGCGTTCAACATGTGGCGCTTCAAGGAAGGCCAGTTCATCGACGAAAGCGTCGCCGCCGGGGTAGCGCATTGATCGGCATCGTCGGGAACCATGTCGGGAACGATGTCGGGAACCATGTGGCCGACACCGGCGTTACCTTTGCAGATCCCCCCCTGCAGGAGACAGTCGAATGTCTGACCAACGCCAATCCATTCCGCCGCAACCCCGCGAAAAATCCAACAGCACCGTCATCTTCATCGTCGGCGGTCTTGTCGTCGCCGTTGGTGTGCTGGCCTACGTCTTTTCCAACGACTCCACGCCTGACGCAAACCCCACTGCCGACACCGCCCCTGCCGTCAGCATCGAAAACAACACCACGACCCCTGCGCCCGCAGACCCGGCCGCGGCGCCCGCTCCGGCCGAAGTTCCCGCCGAACCTGCCCCTGCCGAACCAGAAGCTGCGCCCGCAGACCCTGCACCAGCCCCGGCAGAACCGGCACCGGCCCCTGCTCCAGCACCGGCTGCCCCAGCCAACCCGTAAGGCTGACAGTCATTTTAACACCGCCAACGGCGGGCACCCCTCGGTGCCCGCCGTTTTCACATGCGGAGACCGCACATGCTGACCCTCGAATGTCCCTGCTGTGGCGTCAAAGCCTGCGAGACCGAGCTTTCGCCGGGCTATGAGGCGCACCTCAAACGCTTCGGCCCAGGCAGCACCCCGGAGGAGTTTGAGGCCTACATGTTCGCCCGCAAAAACCCCAAGGGCGTGCATTTCGAACGCTGGCGTCATACCTATGGCTGTGGCAAATGGTTCCTCGCCGCCCGCTGCACCGCCACGCTTGAGGTGTTCGGCACCTATCCCGCCCAGACTTCCGGCCCGCCCTCCGACATCATCTCCAAGATCGAGGCCCGCCGCCCCGGCTGGACGCCCGCTGGGAAAGACACACAATGAGCACACGCCTCGCCAAGGGCGGCCGTCTGATCGACCGGACCGCAGCCGTCGAATTTTCCTTCAATGGCAAGCGGTTGAGGGGCTTCCAGGGTGACACCCTTGCCGCTGGTCTCCTTGCCAATGACCAGATGCTGGTCGGCCGCAGCTTCAAGTATCACCGCCCGCGCGGCATCGTCGCCTCGGGACCAGAGGAGCCGAACGCCCTCGTGAACCTCGGGCTCGGCGCGCGGTTGGAGCCAAACCAGCGCACCACCACAACCGAACTTTTCGACGGCCTGACAGCGACCAGCCAGAACCACTGGCCAAGTCTGGAATTCGATGTGGGCGTGGTCAACAACTATGCCGCCCGTTTCCTGCCTGCGGGCTTTTACTACAAGACCTTCATCCACCCGCGCCCGTTCTGGAAACATGTGTTCGAACCGATCATCCGCCGCTCGGCGGGCCTGGGCAAAGCCCCGACCACCGGCGACGGTGACCACTACGAACAGGCCTACGCCTTCTGCGACGTGTTGGTGATCGGCGGCGGCGTGGCGGGTCTGTTGGCCGCAAAGGCCGCCGCCAGCACCGGCCAGCGTGTGATCGTGTTGGAGCAGACCGCCAACCTTGGCGGCCGCACGCCCGTGGATGAGGCACGGATCCAGGGCCAGACCGTGGACACCTGGCTTGCGGCGGTTGAGGGCGAACTTCGCGCCATGGACAACGTCACCATCCGCACCCGCACCTGCGGCTTTGGCGTCTATGACCACGGCTATGTGCTGGCGGATGAACGGATTGCCGACCACACCCCCGGCGATGGCCGCCCGCGTCAGCGGTTGTGGCGCATCCGGGCCGGGCACATCATCACCGCGACCGGGGCCATCGAACGCCCGCTGTCTTTTGCCGGGAACGACATTCCCGGTGTGATGCTGGCGGGTGCCGTGCGCGACTATGTCACCAACTTCGCCGTCTCGCCCGGTGACCGCACCGTGGTCGTCACCAACAACGACAGCGCCTATCTGACGGCTCTCACGCTCAAGGCCGCCGGGCTTGAGGTGCCCGCCATCCTTGATGCTCGCGACAGCGCCACCGGTGCCTTGCCTGATGCCGCGCGCGCTGCAGGAATCCGCGTTCTCACCGGGCGCGGCATCGCCACTGTCAAGGGGGCCAAGCGCGTGACCAGCGTCGCCGTCTGCGCCCAGGCGGGCGAAGGGGCCGTGCTTGAGGATATCGCCTGCGACGCCGTCGCCATGTCCGGCGGCTGGTCACCCGTGGTCCATCTCTTCAGCCATTGCGGCGGCAAACTTCTGTGGGACGATGCCATCTCCGCCTTCGTCCCTGACCCGGCGCGCGCGCCGCTGAACCATGACGGCAGCGCGATGGTCAGCGTCGTCGGGGCCGCCGCAGGTCTCCTCGATCTTGACGCCATCCTTGAAGGTGTTGCGCAAACCGGCGTCTCTGCGCGCGTAGAGACGAAAGGAAGACGCAAGGAAGACAGCAAAAAGCCGGTCAAAACCAGCGTCCAAATCCCCCCGGTCTGGGTCATGCCGCAAGGCGCGCCGATCGCCTTGCGCAACAAGATGTGGTTGGACTACCAGAACGACGTGAAGGTGTCAGACGTGCAGCTTGCCGCGCGCGAAGGCTTCCAGTCTGTCGAACACACCAAGCGCTACACCACGCTCGGCATGGCGACCGATCAGGGAAAGCTCAGCAACATCAACGGACTCGCCGTGCTTGCTGACAGTCTGGGCCAAGAGATTCCGCAAGTCGGCACCACCACCTTCCGCCCGCCCTATATGCCCGTCACCCTTGGTACCCTTGCGGGCGAAGCGAGGGGTGAAATCTTCCAACCCCTCCGCCGCACGCCAATGCACGAAAGCCATGAGAAATCAGGCGCTTACTTCGAACCCGTTGGCCTCTGGCGCCGCCCGTATTGCTTCCCCCGGGCGGGTGAAACCCATGAACAGGCCGTGCAGCGTGAGGTGTTGAACACCCGTTCCGCCCTTGGCCTTCTGGACGCCTCGACCCTCGGCAAGATCATCGTCAAGGGCCCGGATGCGGGCAAATTCCTCGACATGCTGTATACCGGCGTGATGAGCACGCTACCCATAGGCAAGTGCCGCTACGGCCTGATGTGCAACGAACAGGGATTCCTGTCCGATGACGGCGTCGTCGCCCGGATCGACGAAGATACCTGGCTGTGCCACACTACATCTGGTGGTGCCGACCGCATCCATGCGTGGATGGAAGACTGGCTGCAGTGCGAATGGTGGGATTGGCAGGTTTACACGGCGAATGTTACCGAACAGTACGCACAGGTCGCCGTGGTCGGTCCGAACGCGAGAAAGTTGCTGCAAGTCCTTGGTGGCATGGATGTATCCAAGGAAACGCTGCCCTTCATGCAATGGGCCGACGGCACTTTGGCAGGTTTCCCGGTCCGCGTTTACCGGATCAGTTTCTCGGGTGAGCTGTCCTATGAAATCGCCATCCCCGCAAGCCACGGTGCCGCCTTCTGGGCAGCCTGCATGGAAGCAGGAAAGGCTTTGGGTGCAATGCCTTACGGGACAGAAGCCTTGCATGTGATGCGGGCCGAAAAGGGCTTCATCATGATCGGGGATGAGACGGACGGCACCGTGATCCCTCAGGATCTGGGGCTGGACTGGGCGATCTCGAAGAAGAAGGCGGACTTTCTTGGTAAACGCGGGCAGGAAAGAAGTTACCTGGCCAACCCGAACCGCTGGAAACTGGTGGGCTTTGAAACGCTCGATGGTTCCGTCATCCCGGACGGCGCCTATGTGGTCGCAGAAGGGGTGAACGCCAACGGTCAGCGCAACACCCAAGGGCGCGTCACCTCCACCTACCACTCACCCACGCTGAAGCGCGGCATCGCAATGGGTCTTTTATATCAAGGGCCTGCGCGAATGGGTGAGGTGGTGGAATTCAATACCGTCGCTGGCGGGCTGGTCAAGGCGCGGGTCTGTGATCCGGTGTTTTACGACAAGGAAGGGGTGCAGCAGAATGTCTGATCCGGTCTCGGCCCTTAGGGGCGCGCGTTTCGACGGCTTCGCCCAGATCCGCGAAATCGGCCCCGTCGGGATGATAACCTTGCGCGCCAAAGGCCTGAAATCGCTCGACAAGGTGATCAAGGCGGTCGTGGGCACCAAAGTACCGGCACAAAGGCAGATCGAGGTTAATGGCGAAACCGCCTGCGCCTGGATGAGCCCGGACGAATACCTGTTGGTCCTGCCTTATGCCGAGGTGACAAAAGCCTTGGCTGTACTGGCCAAGTCCCTGCAGGGTCAGCATTATCTGGCTGCCGACGTCTCGGACGCCCGCGCTGTCTTTCGCATCGAAGGTGCGCGGGCCGCCGACGTCTTGCGCAAACTGTCACCGGCCGATCTTGACAGCCTCACCCCGCAAGAGCTTCGCCGCAGTCGCGTGGCCCAAGTCCCCGCCGCTTTCTGGCAACAGAACGACGGCTTCACCCTTGTCTGTTACCGTTCGGTCGCAGGATACGTGATGGGCCTTCTGACGCACGCAGCCCAGCCGGGAAGCGAGTTGGGCTGACTGAGGCTTTCAATAGTGGCTTTTCCACCAGCATGTTGCAATGGCCCTGGTGAACGATGATTGACAGATTGCGCTGGTTGAATGACGTTCACGACGCAACCGCAATCAGGATTCCGCCCGTGACACGATTTTCGCTTTTTGGCTTGTTTTTCCTTGCACTACCAACTGTGGCAGACGCGCTGAGCCTGGAATGTGTGCTGCCACAGACCAATGCGGGCGGGGGGTATCTGACCGAAACCTATGTGTTGCAACACGACGATGCGTCGGGCAAAGCCTTGGCGTCGGACGGGTTGATCCTGTACTTCAATGATGGCCCCGTGGATGCGAATGTGTCTGAGGACACGGCGAAAAAGCTGGTTCTGTCCTGGGTGGTCCAGATGACCAATCGCACCGGCCAGCAGACGAAAATGCGGTTTCGCGCCGTGTACTTCAAGGAAACACGGCAGGTGACGATCCGCGCCACTCCCGGTGGGTATGACAACAGTTTTGAGGCGCGCGGCACCTGTCGAACGGTTTGACGCACGCCTGATCGGCAGACCCAAATGCCGCCGACAACACCGTAAAACCGGGGGCAAGCCTTGACCTTCGCGCCGCTTGCCCCCTTATTCAATCCTGACAGTTTCATCGAACAGGAGCGACCCCCATGGCCTTCACACTTCCCGATCTGCCCTATGCGCATGACGCATTGGCCGCCCTTGGCATGTCGAAAGAGACGCTGGAATACCACCACGACCTGCACCACAAGGCCTATGTGGACAACGGCAACAAGCTGATTGCCGGCACCGAGTGGGAAAGCAAATCCCTCGACGATATCGTCAGGGGCACCTATCAGGCCGGCGCTGTGGCGCAGAACGGAATCTTCAACAACGCCAGCCAGCACTGGAACCACAACCTGTTCTGGGAAGTGATGGGGCCGGGGGACGCCAAGAAAATCCCCGGCGTGTTGGAAACCGCACTGGTTGAGGCTTTTGGGTCGGTGCAGAAGTTCAAGGACGACTTCTCCGCCGCCGGGGCCGGGCAGTTCGGCTCGGGCTGGGCCTGGCTGGTCAAGGACAAGGACGGCGCGCTCAAGGTCACCAAGACCGAAAACGGCGTGAACCCATTGTGCTTTGGCCAAACCGCGCTTCTGGGCTGCGACGTCTGGGAGCACAGCTACTACATCGACTTCCGCAACAAGCGTCCGGCCTATCTGACCAACTTCCTCGACAAGCTGGTCAACTGGGAAGCTGTCACTGCCCGGATGTAGGGCTTCGCCGCAACC
>JANPJU010000090.1:0-2831 GCA_031425675.1 Paracoccaceae bacterium
GAAGTGCGGCGTGAGGGCGAGGCTCGGGTACGTCGCCGGCAAGAGGCGATCAAGGAACTTTCCGGCTGGACGCACCGGCTGGACACCGCGTCCCGCCGGATGGAGGAACTGACCGACCGCCGCGCCACATCGACCGAGGAGCTGGCCGAGGCGATGCTGGCCCCGGAAGAGATTGCCGCCAAGCGGGATGAGCTGGTGGATGCGATGGCCGAAGCGGACGCGCGCCGCCGCAGGGCTGCCGATGCTTTGGCTGAAGCCGAAAGCACCCTGCGTGAGGCGCAACTGGCCGAACGCGACGCCGAGCGTTTAGCGGGTGAGGCGCGTGAGGGCCGGGCGCGGGCCGAGGCCCGCCTTGATGCCGCGCGCGAAGGCGTGGCGCTTGCGGCTGAGCGCATCCGCGAAGACGATGACCGCACCCCGGATGAGCTTTTCGCAAGCCTGCACATCGATGCCGATAAGATGCCCGACGCCGAAACGCTTGACGCCGACGTCGGCCGCCTGAAGCGCCAGCGTGAGGCGCTGGGGGCCGTGAACCTGCGCGCCGAAGAGGACGCGAAAACGGTCGAAGCGGAATACGACGCTCTGGCCAGCGAGAAGTCGGACCTGGAAGAGGCGGTGAAGAAACTGCGCGCTGGGATTGCGGGCCTGAACAAGGAAGGGCGAGAGCGGCTTCTGACCGCGTTTGAACAGGTGAACGCCAACTTTGCCACGCTTTTCACCCATCTTTTCGGTGGCGGTGAGGCGCGGCTGGTGCTGGTGGAATCCGATGATCCGCTTGAGGCGGGGTTGGAAATCCTGTGCCAGCCGCCGGGCAAGAAGCTCGCAACGCTAAGCCTTCTGTCCGGTGGCGAGCAAACTCTGACCGCGCTGGCGCTGATCTTCGGGGTGTTTCTCGCCAACCCCGCGCCCATCTGCGTGCTGGACGAGGTGGACGCGCCCCTGGACGACGCCAACGTCACCCGGTTCTGTGATCTGCTGGACGAAATGGCCCGCCGGACGGAAACGCGCTTCCTGATCATCACCCACCACGCCGTGACGATGGCGCGAATGGATCGCCTCTTTGGCGTGACGATGCAGGAACAAGGCGTCAGCCAGCTGGTTTCGGTCGATCTGAAGAAAGCCGAGGCGATGGTGGCATAAGGCCGGTTGCATAATCGCATATTAACCTGATTCGGGCAGAACGGGAGGTGAACATTCCCTCGGAGCCCGCAATGAACCCTATTTTCACGGTTGCAGCCCTGCTGGCCATCATCGCCTGGTCAGATGGCGGGCTGGTTGTCGACATTCCCGGATTCAACACCCCTTCAGTGAACCGGGGGGTGAAATAGTGTCACAGGTGATGGCCGAAACGACCAAAGGGATGGCGAAAACGGCCACGTAAACTTCTGTGCTGCGCCTTAAAACTGAGCGCAAGAACAGGAGACTGATGGTGCGCTATTCCGGGTTTCGCGTGATTGCCGAGGCGTTGACGGGCCACAAGGGCTGGAAACCGGTCTGGCGTGACCCCCCTCCGCAGCCTGAGTATGATTACATCATCATCGGTGGTGGCGGGCACGGGTTGGCGACGGCCTATTACCTTGCCAAGGAATTCGGCCAGGCGCGGATTGCCGTTCTGGAAAAGGGCTACCTTGGCGGCGGCAACGTGGGCCGCAACACCACGATCATCCGGTCAAACTATCTTCTGGACGGCAATGAGCCGTTCTACGAATTCAGCCTGAAACTGTGGGAAGGTTTGGAGCAGGACTTCAACTACAACGCCATGGTTTCGCAGCGCGGGATCATCAACCTGATCCACACCGATGCGCAGCGCGATGCCTTCACCCGTCGGGCCAATGCTATGATTCTGCACGGTGCTGATGCCGAGATGCTGAGCCGTGAACAGGTTCGCAAGCTTTACCCCTGGCTGAACTTCGACAACGCCCGCTTCCCGATCAAGGGCGCGATTGCGCAAAAGCGCGGTGGCACGGTGCGGCATGATGCAGTCGCCTGGGGGTATGCGCGCGGGGCCGACATGCGGGGTGTGGACCTGATCCAGAACTGTGAAGTCACCGGCATGCGGATTGTCGACGGGCGGATTCAGGGGGTTGAAACCTCACGCGGCTATATCGGTGCGAGGAAGGTCGGCGTCGCGGTGGCGGGGTCGTCGTCCAAAGTCATGGCCCATGCCGGGATGCGGTTGCCGATTGAATCACACGTTTTGCAGGCCTTTGTGTCCGAGGGGTTGAAGCCCCTGATCGACGGGGTGATGACCTTCGGTGCGGGGCATTTCTACGTCAGCCAGTCTGACAAGGGCGGTCTGGTCTTCGGCGGCGACATTGACGGCTACAACTCCTACGCCCAGCGCGGCAACCTTCCGGTGATCGAGGATGTGGCCGAAGGCGGCATGGCGCTGATGCCCGCCATCGGTCGGGTGCGGCTGTTGCGGGCCTGGGGGGGCATCATGGACATGTCTATGGACGGGTCCCCCATCATAGACAAGACGCACGTCGACGGCCTCTATTTCAACGGTGGCTGGTGTTATGGCGGCTTCAAAGCAACGCCTGCCAGCGGCTGGTGTTTTGCGCATCTGCTGGCGAAGGATGAGCCGCATGCGACCGCGCGTGCCTATCGGTTCGACAGGTTCCTGAAGGGCCGAATGATCGACGAAAAGGGTCAGGGCGCGACCCCGAACCTGCATTGAAGGGCGTATACGAATGATCATTCACCATCCGATCCTCGGGCCCCGCGATGCGCAGGAATTCGTATATCTGGGCGATGCCAGCCTGATCGACCGACCCGATGGCATGACCGCCAGTGTCGAGGCGTTTCACGAATATGCCTACAACCGCGAC
>JANPJU010000091.1:0-1777 GCA_031425675.1 Paracoccaceae bacterium
ACCGACAGGGCCGTGGCCAGTGCGTTCGTCTGCGACGCCATGGCGATCACGGCCAGCAGCTCACCGTGCTGGGCCGCCGTCATGCCCTTGGCACGGGCGGCGGCGGTGTGGGAATGGACGCAGTAATCACAGCCGTTGGCGCTGGAAACGGCAATGTAGATCAGTTCCTTGACCAACGGGTCCAGCGCGCCGGGGGCCATGACCGTCTGCACCCGGTCCCACGTCGCTTGCAGCGTGGCGGGGTCAGCGGCCAGGGCGCGCCAGAAGTTGTTGACGTAATCGGTCTGCCGCGTGGCGCGGATGTCGTTGAAGGTGGCGAGGGCCTCGGCCCCCGCCTCCTCATCTTGCAAAAGCGGAACGGTTGCCATCAGACCACGGCCATGATGCGGGCCGGGCCGCCGGTGCCGGTCTTGTGCTTTGGCGCGCCGATGAAGATTGTCGCCCCCGCGGCGGGCAGCTGGTCAAGGTTGGCGATGTTCTCGATCCCGAAGCGGCCACCGGGCAGCCAGCTGAAATGCACCGCGAAATCGGCGGAATTGCCGGGGTCAAGCGACAGGGTGTCCACCGCGATGGAGGCGACGTTCAGCCCGGCCAGCATATCTGTCGCGGCCTTGGAAAAGCCGGGAAAGGCAAGCTTGCCATCCGCCGTGTTGCGGAAGGCCGGATCAGCCACCTTTGCCGACCAGCCAGAGTTCATCGCCACACAAGACCCTGCCGGAATCTCGCCATTGGCGGAAACCCACGCCTCGATATCGGCAGGCTCTACCACCGCGTTCGGGTCCTCCGCCGCCTTGGCGGTCACGTCGATCACGCACAGCGGGCAGATCAGCTGATCGGGTGCCAGATCGGCAACCGATGTGCCATCGGCGCTGAAATGCAGGGGCGCGTCGATATGGGTGCCGGTGTGTTCAAAGATCGTCAGCTTCCACAGCTGATAGCCGTTGCCTTCAAACTTCACGGCGGGTTCATAAAGGATGCCCGGATTGCCGTCGAAGGTCGGGAAAGCGCCGTCATAGGCGTGGGTCAGGTCGACGACCTTGCCCGAAGCCTGCGCCAAAGCGGGTTTGGCGGCCATCATGCCACTTGCCACCACGGCTGCGGTCGTCGCCGCCGCGCCGGTGAACAGCGACCGGCGCGAGAGCATGGAGGATTTGATGTTTTCGATCAGGCAGGCGTCACACATTTCGGTAATCTCCCCTGTTGCGGATCGGGCCAGCCTCTGCCCGGCTTTCCGTTGCGTCAAGCCTCAACCCAGCGGACCCATGACCAACTGGTTGAAGCCGTAGACCACACGCTTGCCCGCAAGGGCCACCAGCCGCACCTCACGCTGCTGGCCGGGTTCAAACCGCACGGCGGTGCCTGCCGCAATGTCCAGCCGCTTGCCCCGTGCGGCGGCGCGGTCAAAATCAAGGCCGGGGTTGGTTTCGGCAAAGTGGTAATGACTGCCAACCTGTACCGGACGGTCGCCGGTGTTGGCGACCATCAGCACGGTCACCTCGGCGCCCTCGTTCAAGGTCAGGTCGCCTGCAACAGGGAAGATCTCACCGGGGGTCATTTGCGTCTCCGCAGCACGGCATAGGCCACCCCACCGCCGATGATCGAGCCCACAAGGGCCGCCGTCAGCCACCCGAACTCAACCCCGTGCGGGTGGTGGTGCAGGCCTTCATGCGCCAAGGCCGGGGTGACAAGCAAAGGCAGGATTGGCAGGGCAATTCGCAGCATCGGGGCCTCCTATCTTATGGGGTGGTGAACGGTGACAAGCTTGGTGCCGTCGGGA
>JANPJU010000092.1:0-1768 GCA_031425675.1 Paracoccaceae bacterium
ATGATCGAAAAGCTGGCCGACAAGCTGAATGCTGCGGTTGGCGCATCACGGGCAGCGGTGGACAGCGGCTATGCGCCGAACGACTGGCAGGTCGGGCAGACCGGCAAGGTCGTGGCGCCCGAGCTTTACGTTGCCATCGGGATCAGCGGCGCGATCCAGCACCTTGCGGGAATGAAGGATTCAAAGATCATCGTCGCGATCAACAAGGATGAAGAGGCCCCGATCTTCCAGGTGGCCGATTATGGGCTTGTCGCTGATCTGTTCACCGCAGTGCCAGAGCTGATAGAAAAACTTTAGACCAACCGTTCCAAAGCACCGATTGGGGTCGCGCAAGCGGCCCCTTTAACATTCATAGCAGGGCCCAGACCACTGGCCCCAACAGCGCCGCCACTTCATCGTGCACGGCCGACGGGGGCAGATAGCGCGCCTGCTCCACCTCGGTCTGGGGGACGTGCATCCGGGCAAGACCCTCCGCACGCGCGGTGGGGCTTGGCACAACCTCAACCAGCGAAGTGGTGACCGGGGCCAAGGCAGCAAGCATCCCGGCATCAACCAACAAGGGGCCGGGGGTTCCCTCAACCGCGGTGGCCTCTGGCGGAGGGGGGATGTCGGCCAGCCACAAAAGAACGCGCTGACGCGGCAGATGGGCCATCAACTGACGCATCCGGGCAAGCCACGTATCTTGCAGCGTGGCACGCAAACCCGCGAACCTTGCGGCATCCGTGCGGGCAAGAACCTGCAGCAGGTGGCGGGTAAAGTGGATGTCTGCGAAATCCACTTCAGGATAAAGCGCGCGCAGGGCAGGTGTGGCGGCAACGAACCGGTCATTCCGGCGGGCGTGAACGCTGTAGTACGGGTTCGACAGCGCATCCGCCCCGGTGATCTGCACCACCGCCACCCGAGCGTGGGCGGCGACACGCAGCGCCGCCGGGTCTGACAGGTAGAAGTCCAGACCCGCATTCAATCCGCCCAGATTGGCAACCGGATGGCGCAAGGCCTGCTCCAGCAGTGCGGGGTAGGGCCGCGCCACGTATTTGCCAAAGGTCGGAGAACCGCCCAAGGCCACGATGTAGGGTTCCGACAAATCCCTCTCTGGTCCGCGGAACGTCGCCCGCGACAGCCCGTAACGGCATGGGAAATAGTCAAGCGCCCCCGCGCCCGCCTGAACCTGCAGCATCACATCACCCGATCTTCACTTACCCACGGGAAGCGTTGCAGACGGTGGTTTCCGAATGGCTAAAATCGGGCGGCTCGGTAGAGGTTGAAGTATTTTGCGCCCATGCCTCCCATCCTTGCACGGGAAGGGGGCAGCGGGCATAAGCGATGGGGCAGCAGGAGGCGTCGCGATGGAAGTCAAACAGGTGGGCGTGGTCGGCGCAGGGCAGATGGGCAATGGCATCGCCCATGTCTTCGCCCTTGCGGGCTATGACGTGCTGATGACCGACATCTCGGAAGACAGCCTGTCCAAAGCCCTCGCCGTCATCGAACGCAACATCGAACGCCAGGTCGCGCGCGGCAAGGTCCTGCCCGCCGACAAGCGCGCCGCGATGGAGCGGATCAAGACGACGCTCAAGCTGACCGACCTTGGCCAATGCGACATGATCATCGAGGCGGCGACGGAACGCGAAACGGTCAAGGCCGCGATCTTCGAAGATCTGGTCCCGCACCTCAAGCCGACGACGATCCTGACCTCGAACACCTCCTCCATCTCCATCACGCGCCTTGCCAGCCGCACCGACCGGCCGGAAAAGTTCATGGGGTTCCACTT
>JANPJU010000093.1:0-10578 GCA_031425675.1 Paracoccaceae bacterium
CCCGCCGTGTCGATCACGGTAAAGCGCATGTCGAAAAGTTTCGCATCGCCTTCGCGCAGGTCACGTGTCACGCCGGGCTGGTCATCGACCAGCGCGAGCTTGCGCCCGACAAGGCGGTTGAAAAGGGTCGACTTGCCCACATTCGGGCGGCCCACGATGGCGAGGGTAAAGCTCATGTATCGGATCCGGCAATGGCGAAGCGGTTGCCATACACGGGATAGACCTTAGCGGAAAGCGTGAAGTTGCCCGTTGCCGCCAACGACATAAAGCACGCTGCCTGCCACCGCTGGCTGCGCCGAGGCACCGCCGGGGATTTCCGTGCTGTGGGTCAAATTGCCATTTGTGGGATCAAAGGCGCGCAGAAGACCATCGGAGGACACCACCATGATCCGCCCACCAGCAAGAACCGGCCCGTAATGCGCATAGATCGATTTGCGGCGCTTGATCTTGGTATCGGTGAAATAGGGCATCTCGACCGTCCAGATCACCGCACCCGTTGTCGCATCCAGCCGCACAAGCTCTGCCTGGTCATTGACCAGGAAGATCGACCCGCCAGCAACGGCCACTGGGCCCAACGCCCCCTCGCCCGCAGACCATATCCTGTCGCCGGAGGACGCCGACATTGCCACCGTCCGGCCCGAGGCAGAGCCCGCGTAAACCACCTTGCCGTTAATCACCGCATCGCCCGTCACGTCGGCGGTGAAGGCATAGGCGCGGCCCAGCCGCTTGCCCGCAAGCGACGCCTGCCAGATCTTGGTGCCGCCACCGATCTTGAGAACTGCCATCAGATCGCCCGCGCTGGTCGGGAAGATCACCGCACGTTCGCCCACGCTTGGGGCCGCGGTGCCAACATAGCCCGAGGTGCCTGGCGTGCCGGGAACCTGCCAGATCACCTTGCCGGTCGCCGCTGCAATCGCCCAGGCCGACCCGTCGCGCCCACTGACATAGACCGCTTCACCATCGGTCGCCGGGGCGCCAGACACCGGCGCATCAACCCGCTGGCGCCATAAAACCTGCCCGGAGGCTGCATTCAGCGCCACAACTTCACCATAGCCGGTGGTGACGAAAAGACTGTTGCCCGAAATGGCCAATCCGCCGCCAGACAGTCCGCCGCCTGCATCAAAGCTGGCCGTCAGATCTGCAGACCACAAGGTCTGCCCCGCGGTTGAAGTGGCCGTGACAAGCGTCCCGGCATCGACGGTGAACACCCGCCCGCCCGATACCACCGGGGCAGCGGCAATGCGGTTCTTGCGACTGCTGCCAGAGCCAATGTTGGCACTCCACACCCTTGCCGGGGCGGGGCTGAGGGCGGAATGGGGCATCAGATGCCGCGCGTTGCCCGCCCGGTGCGTCCAGTCGCCGGAATTGGTCTGGCCCGGCAAGGCAATCGGCAGGCTTTGGTTCGCTTCCTCAGCCGGGGCGACGGGGGCGGGCTCGCCCTCAACCGGGACGCTGGACGCCAGATCGGCGCGGATCGGGAAGCGTTCGCCTTGCAAGATCACCTCACGCTCGGCGCAGGCGGCCAGCAGGGCCAGAAGCCCCGCGCCGGCAAGAAATCTGCCCATCGATTGCCGGATCGTCATGCTTGAGAAGCCCTTCCCTTGCGCCATCATAGCCCCTTAGCCCGAACTGCTGTCAGGCATCGTGCTTGCAGGCATCGTGCTTGCGGGTGTCGTGCTTTCGGGCACAGTGCCACCAAGCGCCGTCACCATCTGCCCCAGCCGCGCCCGCAGCGCGCCAGATGCTTCCTGGTCCTGCATCAACGTGGTCATTGCGGTGATCGCCTCATCCGTCTTGCCTTCTTCGACCAGAAGATAGGCGAGCATTTCCTCGGCCAGGGCGCGGTAGGGGCGGCCAGCGACCGCAATGCCCTCCAGCGCAGCGCGCCGGTCGGCCAGCGGCAGATCCGCCCCGGCGACCAGCACGCGGCGCAGCACGGCAAGATCCCGGTAGGCGGGGGACAACGCCGGATCAGCGGCCACACGGTCAAGCGCTGCCAGCGTGGCGGCACGGTCTTCGTCGGGGTCAGAGGCCAGGATCAGCTGCAAAAGCGCGCCCTGCTCACCATCGGCTGACACGCCAGACAGCGCGGCACGGCGTTCTTCCGGGGTGCCATTGTCCAAGGCATCAAGGATCGCATCACCAAAGGCTTCGGCACGGGCTTCGGCACGGGATTTCGACCATTCGGTCCAGGCCGCCCCACCGACGAGTGCCACAACCAGAACCCCACCGATCCAGCCATACCTGCGGAAAAGGCCGAACAGCCGATCGCGCCGCACCTCTTCGGTGACTTCTTCGATGAAACTGTCAGGATTGCTCAACGTGCCCGTTCCTGTGCTTTGGCCCTGCTGCGGTGGCCCCTGTTGTCGGTTGATCCCGTCTTACAGGCAAAGGCGGCGCGTTGCCAAGCCCTGCCCCGCCCGGCGGGCGCGGGTTGGCGGTCAGAATTCCGTGGGCATCCCCAACGCACGGCGGAAATTGCGCATCGAGTCGAGGTATTCCGGCGGCAAGGTGCCTTGGGCGTACAAGTCTTCCAGCAGGCCCAGCGCCTCTTGATTGGGAGCGGTCGGATCTGCCAAAAGCGTGCCCTTCAGATCCAGCGCCCGGACAACATCAAGCGTATACCAAATGTCGTCCGGATAGGCGGCTGACAGGTCGCGCATGATGATCAGGCTTTGCTCCTGGTGGTCAAGCGCGGGCTTCATTTCTTCGAGGTCAGCCAGAAGCATCGCAATGCGTTCGTAGGTAGTGCCCAGATTGCGGTACCACAGCGCGTTGGCCGTATCCTGTTGCACCAGCCAGTCGCGCAGAGCCAGACAGTCCTGCTGACTTTTGAGGGCGGACTGCAGGTCACCAGTCGCCGCCTGCGCATCGCCGAGACGGCCAAGCGCCACCGACAAGTCTGCTGCCCATGGCCAATAATACGCGTCTATATCAAGAAGTTGACTGCCCGCAGCAACCATCTGGCCAAAGGTTTCCACCGCAGCGGCATGATCACCCAGCGCCACCTGAGCATCGCCGACGCGGTTCAGCGTTACCAGCCGGTCATGAATATGGTCTGGCAAGTCAGGAGAAAGTTGCAACAGCCGGTCGACGGACTGCAGGGCCTGCTGGCTGACATTCAGCGCCTCAACCGCGTGGCCAAGTTCCAGAAGGCTGGCCGCGTGTTCATTTTGCGCAATGGACAGATCCCGCAGCGCAAAAATCTCGTCCGGGGTGGCACCGACCAGATCGGTTCGGATCGCTACGCTTTCGGCAAGCAGGGCCTCGGCCTGACCGAAATTGCCTTCCGCGGTGTAGACAGTGGCCATCCGGGTCAAGGACAACGTCACATCGCGCCGGTATTGCACAACCGTCGGATCGGCGGCCACAAGCGACCGGCGCAGGGCCAGCGCCTCTTCGTGGATCTGCAGCGCACCGGCCTGATCACCCATGGCGCTGCGCAGGTCGCCGATGTTTTCCAGCGCCACGCCCAGATCACGCTGGCGCGGCAGGTTTTGCGGGTCAAGCGCAACGATTCCTGCGCGCAACTCACGCGACCTTTCCTGCGCGGCCAATGAGGCGACAAGATCGTTCAGGCTGAAATAGGTGTCGCCAAGCCGTTCATGGCTGACCGACAGATCGCGTTGCCACAGCATGTTGGTCGGATCAAGGGCCGCCAGCTTTTCACGGATCGCGGTCGCAGCCTGATGGCCAAGCAGGGCCGATTCCAGATCACCGCGCAAGGCGTTGATGTCGCCGATGCTTTCAAAGGTCACCGAAAGGTCGCGCTGGCGCAGCTTGTTGTCGGGATCAAGGGCGGCCAGTTCTTCACGGATGACAAGCGCCTTGCCGTAGAATTCAAGGGCTGCGTCGTAGTCGCGGTCGGCAATCTGCATGTCGCCCATCCGCTCATAGCTGACCGACAGGTCGCGACGAATGGTTTCGTCACCTGCGTATTCCTCGGCGAGGGCCTCGGTCATTGCCAGGGACACGGCAAAGGCGGCGCTGGCCGCCGGCTGGTCGCCCATGGCCACCAGCACATCGCCCAGTCGTTCCTGAGTAAAGGCGATGTCGCGCCGATAGGTAATGTTGGCGGGGTCCAGCGCCAGCAATGCTTCGGCCAGGGCAAGGGCCTCACGGTGGGCGGCCAGCGCGCCGGAAAAGTCATTATTGGCAAAGCGGATCGACCCCACGCGGTTGCGGGCGACTTGGCCGTCGCGCATCAGATCGGGGTCATCGGGGGACTGGGCTGCTTGCCAGTTGGAAAATTCCAGCGCGCTGGCAAAGGCGGCTTCGGCCTCTTTCAGATAACCTTGCTGTTCCAGCACGCCACCGACGCTGTTCATTGCCCAGATCAGTTCGCGCACCCAGGCGACATTGGTCGGGTCCGCTTCGACCATGGCTTGCGCAAACTTGGCGCGCAGGTTGAACGCCTCTTGCGCGGCGCTGGTGTTGCCGGCCACCAGTTGCAGATCGCCCAGATCGGACAGCGCGAGCATGTAGGCGAACTGTGTGTCCTGATCCGGAAGATCGCCCTCAATCTCACCGTAAAGCGCGACAGCCTTGCCAAGGTCTGCAATCGCAAAGTCATAGCGCAGGTCGGTGCGGGCGGCGTTGGCGTTCAAAAGGTGGGTCGCCGCTTCGGATAAGGTGCGCGACAGGTATGTCTCTCGGATCGAGGTGCGCGCCGAAGCGTCAATTTCAGCCGCTTCGGTCAAGAGGGCGCGGGCAGAGTCAAACGCACCCAGCGTCAACTGCTCTTCGGCCCGGGCGCGCAGGTCGGCCACGCGCGGGTCATCGGACCGGAAACGCTGCAATTCGGACTGGAATTGTTCGTATGACAGCGCCGCCTCCATCAAAAGACGGGCGCGGTCGTCCGGGGTCTGATCGCCCAGATCGGCCGACAGAAGGGCTGCGTAAAGCGGGGCGAGCGGCAGATTGCGTTCCGTGGCAAGGGTTTCAACCTCGGCCCGCAGTTCCGGGGTCAGGTCGGCCATGGCGATCAAAAGCTGGTCGCGTTCGGGCAAGACGCCTTCGCCGGTGATGAACACCAGTTCCGGCAACCCGCTTTCGATGTAGGGCAGTTGCTTGCCGCGGCTACGGTCATAGACGTCCTGCTGCACCAATGTCAGCGCGGTGCGCAGTTCCACCCCCGCCGTGCCCAGGTGACGGACCAGCGCGGCGGTAAAGGGCGAATTGCCTTCCTCTCCGTCCGAAGCGGTCTCATTCGGGGCAGCGGCGAAGGCAAAGAGGATTCCGTCTGCGCGACCTATCCGGCCCAGCCCCGGCGTTGGCGTCCCGGGCGGAGCAGGGTCTTCTGCACCGTCCAGCGCGCCAGCACTGCGGCCATCCCCGGTTCCCCCCGCAAACGGATCATCGCGGCAGGCGTCCAGCAGGACGATGGCGACCGGGGCCACCGCCCGCAGCGCCTCTTGCGCCTCAGCCAGGGGTAGCCCGGTTGCGGCAAGCTGTTCTGGCGACGACCCGTCGGCATCGGTTGGCAACAGGTAGTTCACCCCATCCAGCGCCACGCCGTGACCGGCAAAGAACAGCAGCGCCACATCGGCCCCGGCGGCGTCTTCCTTGAAATCTTCCAGCGCGCGGCGCATCCGGCGCAGGTCACGGTCGGTTTCGACGAAAACTTCAAAATCCAGCTTTTCCAGCAGGTCTTCCATCGCCCGCGCATCGTTCGCCGGGTTCGACAGCGGGCGGATCAGGCTGTAATCTTCCGCCGCAAGCACCAGAGCCACGCGCTTTTCGGCCAGCGCAGCCGTCACCAGCCCCAGCCAGACCAAAAGCCCAAGCACCACGCGCCGCATCATCACCCAACCCCTTGCGCCAAACCACCGCCAGGCCTTTGCGCCCCCCTCAGTCTGGCCAAGCGTAACCGGGCGGTCAAAGGAAAAAGCCTGTCATGTGCAAGCCTTCACGGGGTTGCGATCTTAGGCAGCCGCTTCGGTTTCTTCTTCGGCGGACTGGCGTTCCCACATCGCAGCATAGCGGCCTTTGCGGGCCAGAAGTTCCTCATGCCGGCCTTGTTCGACGATCTGGCCTGCCTCAAGCACGATGATCTGGTCGGCGTCGGCGATGGTGGACAGGCGGTGCGCGATGGTGATGACGCTGCGGCCCTGCCCCATGTCGCGCAAACTGTCCTGGATCGCGCGTTCGGTCTGGGTGTCCAAAGCACTCGTCGCTTCATCCAGGATCAACAGCGGCGGGTTCTTCAGCAAGGTGCGCGCGATGCCGACCCGCTGCTTTTCGCCGCCCGACAGCTTCAACCCGCGTTCGCCCACGGTGGTGGCATAGCCCTGCGGCAGGCTGGCCACGAAGTCATGGATCTTGGCCCCGCGCGCCGCACCCTCAATCTCGTCCTTGGTGGCACCGGCGCGGCCGTAGGCGATGTTGTAAAGCACCGTGTCGTTGAACAGGACGGTATCCTGCGGCACCACGCCAATCGCCTGATGCAGCGAGGTTTGCGTGACCTGTCGGATATCCTGCCCATCGATGCGGATCGCGCCGGACTGGATGTCGTAGAAGCGAAACAGCAACCGACCGATGGTGGATTTGCCGGACCCAGAAGTGCCGACCAGCGCCACCCGCTGCCCCGGACCCACACGAAAGCTGATGCCTTTCAGGATTTCGCGATCCGCTTCATAGCTGAAGCGAACGTTGTCAAAGACGATCTCGCCGCCCCTGACCACCAGCGCATTGGCATCTGGGGCGTCGTTCACCTCGGCCGGTTGGCCAAGAAGGCCGAACATTTCACCCATATCGACCAGCGCCTGCCGGATCTCGCGGTAGACGGTGCCAAGAAAGTTCAGGGGCATGGTGATCTGGATCATGTAGGCGTTGACCATGACGAAATCGCCCACCGTCAGGGTTCCGGCCTGGACGCCCATCGCGCTCATCACCATGACGATGACAAGGCCGGTGGTGATCAGCGCCGCCTGACCCACGTTCAGGAATGACAGCGACAGGCCGGTCTTCACGGCGGCGGTCTCATACTGCTTCATCGCGCCGTCGTAACGGTCGGCCTCACGCGTTTCCGCATTGAAATACTTGACGGTTTCAAAGTTAAGCAGGCTGTCGATGGCCTTCTGGTTGGCGTCGGTGTCCTGATCGTTCATCTCACGCCGAAGCTTCACGCGCCATTCGGTGACCTTGAAGGTGAAAAGGACATAAAGCGTAATCGTGACGATGACGACGGCAGCATATTCCCAGCCGAAAACCAGCGCGAAGATGACCGACACCATGGTCAGTTCCAGGATCAACGGCCCGATGGAGAACAAAAGAAAGCGCAGCAGGAAGTCGACACCCTTGACCCCACGCTCGATGATCCGGCTAAGGCCGCCGGTCTTGCGCGTGATGTGATACCGCAACGACAGCCGGTGAATATGGGTGAAGGTCTCAATCGCCAGTCGCCGGATCGCACGCTGGCCGACGCGGACAAAGACAGCGTCCCGCATCTCGCCAAAGACAACGGCGCCAAGGCGGGCAAGGCCATACGCCACCACCAGCCCCGCGGCGCCCAGCCCCAGGATCATGCCCACATCCGGCGTGTCGCCTGACAGGTTGTCCACCGCCAGCTTGTAGATCCATGGCGTGGTGACCGACACCAGTTTCGCCGCAAGCAGGAACAGCAGCGCAAGCACGACGCGGCGCTTTACCCAAGGTTGTCCGTCGGGCCAGAGGTAAGGTGCAACCCGCCGCAGGGTGGACATCCCCGACGCAGGTTTGGCGGGCATGTCGGCAGAGGTCGCGGTGGATCGGCGCATTGTCATTTCCTGAAAAAGCCATCGCGACAGACATTGCGATGTGGCTTCGGTTCGGTTAGGGTATTTCAAGACTTCTTGAATAGTTGAACGATGGAACGAAGTAAAGTCCTCGCCGCCCTGTCGGCCCTGGCGCATGAAACGCGGCTGGATCTGATCCGGTTGCTGATGCCGCTTGGCACGGCAGGTATGCCCGCGGGCCATATTGCGCAAGCCCTTGGGCTAGCGGCACCGCGTTTGTCCTTCCACCTTTCAGCGTTGGAGCAGGCCGGTCTCCTCCATTCCCGCAAGGAGGCGCGGAATGTGATTTACAGCGTTGATGCGACGGGACTGGGCAAGACGATCTCGTACCTCCTGAACGATTGCTGTTCGGACCACCCCGAGGTGCTGGCCGCCTGCGCCCACGGACGGGCGCAGCGGCAAAGCGCTCAGGGTTGTGGCGCCGTCACGCTTGCGGGCACCGTAAAGACCTGACCGGGATAGATCAGGTCGGGGTCCCGGATCTTGTCGGCATTGGCCTCAAATACCTGCACGAATAGGACACCGTCACCGTACCGCTCTTGCGCGATGCCCCACAGGGTAAAGCCGGGCTGCACGGTGATCGTCACGGGTGCGGAAGCGGGGGCAGATGCTGGAGGTGCGGTGGGATCTGGAACCGGGGTTGCAGCATCGGGCGGGGCAGCGTCAGCTGCGGTTTCAGCGCCTGTGGCGATGGTGGTGGACTCCGGGCCTGCCGCCGGGGCTGTGCTGTCAGGCAATGCCGCAAGCGCGGGGTCAACTGCGGCCAGCTCCAGTGCCGCAGCATCTGTTTGCGCATCGCCAATGGCGGCCTCACCAACGGGCGCGGGGGGGGCGTCGGCACCCACATCTGCCGCCGCGACGGCCGCCAAAGCCTCAAGCGTTTCGCGCTTGAACGGCGTCTCAAAGCGTGAGGTGACCTTGCCGGTCGCATCCAGCTGATCGACGCGCAGCGTGTAGATCCCCGGAGGTGTATCGGCCAGCGTCACCAGAAAACGCCCGTCCGCCCCCACCGCAGCCAAAGCCGCTTCGGCATTGTCGAGATAAAGCCGCAACCCCGCCCCGGCCACCCCATGTCCGCCAACCTGCACGTCACCGGACGGGGCATAGGCGATGGTGTCGATCATCACACTTGAACCGCTGCCGCGCGTCGGAGGCTGCAGCACGACCGGCCCTTCTTCGCGCAGAAGGACGGCAGCGGGCGGGGGGGCAGCCATAGCGCCCGTGACAGGGACGGCCTCTGGTTGAGCAGCGCTTTCTCCGGCATTGAGTGCGACGGGCGCTGCGCCTGCAGGCGCCACAAGGGCCAGTTCAGGACCGGCGACCGGCCCAAGGGCGACAATATCCTCGGACTGAACCTCGGAGCCGTCAGGCAGCGTCATCGCCAGCTGCATCAGGCTGGGTTGGTCATTCGGGGCCATCGTGAACAGGATCGCAAATTCACCCAAGGCTGTGGCATCGCCTTCGGCCACGACAGCACCGTCGATCAGCACCGCAACCTTTGCCGCCGGGGCAGCCAGGCCTGCGACCAACGCCTCGCCATCCGGTGCAACGCGCCAGCTGTCGATCTTCGGCAGCGCCGTCGCCGCTACGGCGGGGGCATCCGGCGCGGACACGGCCGGAGGGTCTGACGTGGGGCCGGTCTGCGGCGCGGCATCGGACACAGCGATCTTGTCCTGGTCGGCGGCAACATCCCCGGTCGTCAACGCCGGTGCAGGGATCGGCCAGAGCGACTGCCACCCGACATATCCCAACCCAAGGGCGAGCGCCGCCCCTGCGCCAAGCATCATTGCCCGCGTTCCACGACCCAAGCCCGACCATGCCGACATCCGCACCCCTCCAGCCCGCGCGGTATGCCGCGCCGCTTTCCTTGCAGTCAGGAATCTTTATATCTTCGGCCAAAGCAACCGTTTTCCGGCCAACATCAGGCTATATGCGGTTCAAGCGCGGCCAAATCTCGGGGCAGATATGGATTTTCATTCGCTTTGTGTCTTCTGCGGCTCTCGATCCGGGGGGCGACCGACCTATGCGGCAACGGCGCAGATGCTGGGCCTTGCCATCGCGCGCAACGGCTGGCGGCTGGTCTATGGCGCGGGCGACGTGGGGCTGATGGGCGAAACGGCGCGTGCGGCCATCGGGGCGGGGGCGTCCAGTCTTGGCGTGATCCCGACGCATCTTCTGGCGCGCGAACAGGGCAAGCGCGATCTTTCCACCCTGATCATCACCGAAGACATGCATGAACGCAAAAAGGTGATGTTCATGAACTCGGACGCGGTGGTGGTCCTGCCGGGCGGTGCCGGGTCACTGGACGAGTTCTTTGAGGTGCTGACCTGGGCCCAGATCGGCCTGCACGGCAAACCGATCTACCTTCTGGATGTGGAGGGCTATTGGCAGCCGCTTTTGGCGCTGATTGACCATATCGTTGCCGAAGGCTTTGCTGCCCCGTCGATCAAAACCCTGTTCGCCACCGTCCCCGACGTGCCTGCACTTGAGGCCGCCTTGCGAGACGGATCAGGCTGGTCCACGCACCACATCAAAGCCGATTGAGCCATTGCCCAATGTCAAGCGCACCCACCATCGCCTTTGTCACCATGGTCCGCGACGACCATTTTTTCCTGCGGATCTGGGTAGACTATTACGCGCGCCATGTGCCGCGGAACCACCTCTTCATCCTGCTGGACGGCTTCGACCAGACCCCGCCCGACTTTGCCGCCGGTTGCCAGATCATCACCCTGCCCCGCAGCGAGCCGGGTCCGGGCTGGGACAACCGACGCTGGAGAATGCTGGCCGATTTCAACTCCACACT
>JANPJU010000094.1:0-22773 GCA_031425675.1 Paracoccaceae bacterium
ACCGAGAAGCTGGAGAAGCTTTCCGTCTCCGACGGCATCCGCGCCGTACGCTTTGCCGAGGTGGTGGTGGTGCTGCTTGACGTGGACATTCCGTTCGAGGTGCAGGATCTGCGCATCGCCGACTTTGCCGAAACCGAAGGCCGGGCGGTGGTGATTGCCGTCAACAAATGGGACCTTGAGGGCGAAAAGCAGGAAAAGCTGGCCGAGTTGAAAGAGATGTTCGACCGTCTGCTGCCACAGCTGCGCGGCGCGCCGCTGGTCACCGTGTCGGCCAAGACGGGCAGGGGCCTTGACCGGTTGCATGACGCGATTCGCAAGGCGCATGACGTGTGGAACCGCCGCATCCCGACCGCGCGCCTGAACACCTGGCTGGGCGCGATGACCGAGGCGCACCCGCCACCAGCCCCAGGCGGCCACCGGATCAAGCTGCGCTACATCAGCCAGGTCAAGACCCGGCCACCGGGCTTCGTCATCATGTGCTCACGGCCCGATGAGCTTGCCGACAGCTATAAACGATATCTTGTCAATGGGTTACGCGAACACTTCGACATGCCCGGCACGCCGATCCGGCTGTTCTTTCGCAGCCAGTCGACGAAGAATCCGTTCAAGGACCAGAAGTTCCACACGCCCAGCCGCCTGCGCAAGCACATGGACGGCAAGGCCGGGATCAGCCCAAAGCGCTGACCCGGATGCCGTCCGGGGGCGCTCATCGTGCGACTTCGTCTTCTCTTCGCTAACCGCGCGCGAGGAGTGACGAAGTCACCGACGAGCAGCCCGGGGCGATTGCCAGATCGTGACAGCCACCACCGCGATACCAGACGCGGCCAGCACCGCCACCGTCAGGTTTGCGCTGTAGTTTGCCACGATCACACCCACCAATGCCCAGATTACCGTCAGCCCGTAGACCGGCATTTCCGGGCGGCGCATCTGCACGGTCACCGCAATCCCCAGCACCAGCGCCAGCATTGCCGCAGCCGAGGCGGTATCGCCAAGCCAGCCATACCCGGCAATGAAGACGCCGGTCGATACGGCCGAAGCCGCCGAAAGCCAGCCCGCAAAGATGGCCGTGGGGCCGGACAGCATCCAGCGGTCCACTGCCGGATCAGCCCGCAGAAAGGCCACGATCGCCCCCGCCGCCATGATCCAGATCGTGACCGTCCCCCAGACCGCACTTTGCCCGGCAATCCACAGCCAAACCGCGCCGACGGCCACCGCCACTGTCAGCGGCACACGCACCGCATCCCAGTCCGGATTTTCGGCGCGCTTCCAAAGACCAAAGACCGAATGGGCGATCAGCCAAAGGTAGATCACACTCCAGATTGCGAAGGCATAGTCTGCGGGCTGGATCGAGGGACGTTCGATCCTTACCGGGAAGAGGCTTGGGTCATAGCCGGTGAAAGGCGGCGTTATGAACGGGGCGATGCCAAAGGCCAGCGTGGCAATCAGCAGGATCAGCGCTTTTGTTTTCATCATCATTCCCCTACGCCCGGCCCGGCGGATCAGACCAATTGGCCGTCCGCCGTGATCCGCGATTTTCCACCCAGCCAAGGCACCAACGCCTCAGGCATGGTGACCGACCCATCCGCTTGCTGGCCATTTTCCAGCACCGCGATCAGGCAACGCCCGACCGCAAGGCCGGATCCGTTCAAGGTGGCCACAAACTCGGGCTTCCCGCCCGGCGCACGATAGCGCGCGTTCATCCGGCGAGCCTGAAACTGCCCGCAGGTCGAGACGGACGAGATCTCGCGGTAGGTGTTCTGGCCCGGCAGCCAGACCTCAAGGTCATGGGTTTTCTGGGCGCCGAAGCCCATGTCGCCGGTGCAAAGCACGATGGTCCGGTAGGGCAGGGCCAGGCGTTCCAGCACCGCTTCGGCGCATTTGGTCATTCGTTCGTGTTCCGCCAGCGCGGTTTCGGGGGTGCAGATCGTCACCATCTCCACCTTTTCGAACTGGTGCTGGCGCAGCATGCCGGAGGTGTCCTTGCCCGCCGACCCCGCCTCCGACCGAAAGCAATGGGTGTGGGCGGTCAGGCGAAGGGGCAGGGCGGCCTCGTCCAGAATATCCCCGGCGACCGAGTTGGTGAGTGTCACCTCGGCGGTCGGGATCAGCCACCAGCCGTTCGTGGTCTGATAGCTGTCTTCGGCAAATTTCGGCAGCTGGTTGGTGCCGAACATGGCGTCTTCCTTGACCAGAACCGGTGTCCACGTCTCGGTCAGCCCGTGTTCTGACGTGTGCAGGTCCAGCATGAACTGCGCCAGCGCCCGGTGGACGCGGGCAACCGCGTCGCGCAGCACGACAAAGCGGCTGCCGGAAAGCTTCGCGGCGGTGGCGAAATCAAGTCCACCCTTCGCCGCCGGAATGTCGAAATGTTCCAAGGGCTTGAAGTCCAGTACGCGCGGTGTTCCCCAGCGACGGATTTCGACATTCGCGGTTTCGTCCGGGCCTTCGGGCACTTCGGCGAGGGGCAGGTTGGCGATGCGGGACAAAGCGTCGCGCAGCCGCGCATCCTCGGCCGCTGCCTCTTCACTCAGCCGCGCGCCCTCGACTTTCTTCTCGGCCACCAGCGCGCGCAGGCGTTCAAATTCGGTGTCATCACCCCGCGCCTTGGCCGCGCCCACCTCTTTCGAGGCCGCGTTCTGTGCCGCCGCCGCGGTTTCCGCCGCGAGGATCTTTGCGCGCCGCGCCTCATCCAGCGCCAGCAGCGAGGCCGACATCGGGTCCAGCCCACGGCGCGACAGGCTTGCGTCAAACGCGGCCGGGTTTTCGCGGATAAAGCGGATGTCGTGCATGGCGGGCCTCATTTCGGGAAATCTTCCGGGCATTATGCCCGATCACGCGGGCGGGCGAAAGATGTGGGGGCGAAAGATGGCACGGCGAAAGATGGCGGGGCGAAAGATGCAGACCAACGCAACCCTACGCCCGGCGAATCGCGCGCGCCCTCTGGCATTGTGCCGGGAAACCCCTTACATCACCGCGAGACCGTGTCCGGGGCTTGGCCTCCGGATGCCACTAAACGCGCCGGGACCCCCGGCCATGCCGGAAAGGATGCCCATGTTCGTCTCTCCCGCCTTCGCTCAAGCCGCAGGTGCCCCGTCAACCGGGGCGGCCGTCGCGCAGTTCCTGCCGATCATCCTGATCTTCGTCATCTTTTACTTCCTGCTGATCCGTCCGCAGCAAAAGAAGATGAAGGAACACCGCGCCATGATCGAGGCCCTGCGCCGGGGGGATCAGGTGGTCACTTCGGGCGGGATCGTTGGCAAGGTCTCGAAGGTGCAGGAAGACGGCATGATCGAGGTCGAGATTGCCGATGGCGTCCGCGTGAAGATCATCAAGGGCACCATTGGTCAGGTCCTGAACAAGACCGAACCGGCCGCGACCTAAGGCCGGATCCCATGCAAACCATGGCGCTGTGGAAGCGCATCCTTGTCCTTCTCGTTTGTGCCTGGGGCCTGTCGGCAGCCGCGCCGAATCTGTTCTACGCCCAGGTTGAACGTCACAATGATGCCGCCGCTGCCATTGCAGTCGCTGGGGGCACCGCCACGCCGGAACAGGCGGCGGCGCTTGCGGAGTGGCCGGGCTTCCTGCCCTCGGCCCTGATGCCGCTGGGGCTTGACCTGCGCGGCGGTGCACATCTTCTGGCTGAGGTCCGGGTCGAAGATGTCTACAAGACCCGCATTGATGCCATGTGGCCCGACGTTCGCGACGCGATGCGCGATCTGCGAGATCAGGTTGGAGCCGTCCGCCGCGCGCCAGCCCCTGACGGTGTCCTGCGCGTGACGATCACCAACCCCGAAGGCATGGCCGCAGCTCTTGAGGCCGTCCGTGCGCTTGGCAGTTCGGTAGTCACGCTGACGGGTGCGGGGCAAAGCACAATCGACGTCACCGCCGAAGGCAACGACATCGTGGTGCAATTGTCCGAAGCAGAAAAAGCGGCAACCGACAGCCGCACCTTGCAGCAGTCGCTGGAAATCATCCGCCGCCGCGTGGATGAGGTTGGCACGCGCGAACCTACCATTCAGCGCCAGGGCGAAGACCGGGTACTGATCCAGGTTCCGGGCATCGGCTCGGCGGCCGAGTTGAAAGAGCTGATCGGCACCACCGCCCAACTGACCTTCAACGCCGTTGTCAGCCGCACCAGCGACGCTGGTGCCGAGCCGGGGCCTCGCAACCTGATCCTGCCATCGGTGGATGAGAATGGCGTCTACTACATCGTCGAGGAAACCCCCGTGGTTTCGGGCGAGGAGTTGGTCGATGCCCAACCCTCGTTCGACCAGAACGGCCAGCCCGCTGTCAGCTTCCGCTTTGACACCACCGGCGCGCGCAAGTTTGGCGACTATACTGCGGCCAACATCGGTGCGCCCTTTGCCATCATCCTGGATGATGAGGTGATTTCCGCCCCTGTCATCCAAAGCCACATTCCGGGCGGGTCCGGTATCATCACCGGCAGCTTCACGGTCGAGGACAGCACTCAGCTTGCCGTTCTGCTGCGCGCCGGTGCCCTGCCGGCCGAGATGAACTTTCTGGAAGAACGCACCATCGGCCCGGAACTTGGCGCCGACAGCATCCAGGCCGGCCGTACCGCTGCGCTGGTCGGGATGGTTTTCATCCTGATCTACATGGTGGCCTGCTATGGCGCGTTCGGCATGATAGCGAATATCGCGCTGGCGGTGAACATTTCGCTGGTCATGGCGCTGTTGTCCACCATCGGGGCCACGCTGACCCTGCCGGGGATTGCCGGGATCGTGCTGACGATGGGTATGGCCGTTGATGCCAACGTGCTGATCTTCGAACGCATCCGCGAGGAATTGCGCGCCGGGGCCAACCCCAGGCGCGCGGTCGAGGTTGGGTTTGACCGTGCCTTTTCGGCCATCATGGATTCGAACGTGACCGGGCTTTTGACCGCCTTGATCATGTATGCCATCGGGTCCGGGGCCGTCAGGGGCTTTGCCGTAACGCTGGGCTTGGGCATCCTGACCTCGATGTTCACGGCAGTTTATGTGACCCGCCTGATCGTCGAGCTGTGGCTTGGCTGGAAACGTCCGAAGACGCTCGTCGTCTGATACAAGGGGATTGCGACATGGCTTGGCGTCTTCGTCTGGTTCCGACAACGACCAACATCAACTTCTTTCGCGCCCAATGGATAACCTTTGGCATCTCCATCTTTGCGATGGCGGCGTCGCTGGTGCTGATCTTCACGGTAGGGCTGAACTTCGGCATCGACTTTCGTGGCGGCACCACGATCCGGACCGAGGCGACCGAGGCGGTGGACATCGGTGCCTACCGCGATGCGCTAAGCGCGCTTGACCTTGGCGACGTCTCGATTTCGGAAGTCTTTGATCCGTCCTTTGCGGAAGACCAGCACGTTGCGATGATCCGCATTTCCGCGCGTGAGGGTGAGGAAGCGGTGACGCCCGAACTGATCGCCGAGGTTGAGGCCGCCCTTGTGGCGGTCGCGCCGTCGATCACCTTCCCGGCGGTGGAATCAGTCGGTCCGAAAGTGTCAGCCGAACTTGTCACGCAGGCGTTGCTGGCGGTGGTGGCAGGCGCGGTCGGCATCCTGTTTTATGTCTGGGTCCGCTTTGAATGGCAGTTTGCGGTCGGCACCGTCGCAGCCTTGATCCATGACGTGCTGGTGACGGTCGGCATCTTCGCGCTGTTCCAGATCCGGTTTGACCTGACCATCGTCGCAGCCTTGCTCACGATTCTCGGCTATTCGGTCAACGATACCGTCGTCATCTTTGACCGGCTGCGCGAGAATCTGGCCAAATACAAACAGATGCCGCTGCGCGAAATGATGAACCTGACCGCGAACGAAACGCTTAGCCGCACAATCATGACCGCATCGACCACTCTTATCTCGCTTGTCGTGCTGCTGTTCTTTGGTGGTGACGTGATCCGGGGCTTTGTGTTCGCGATGCTGCTCGGCGTCATCCTTGGTACCTACTCCACGCTTTATATGGCGAAGAACATCGTGCTGATGCTGGGTGTCGACCGGGGCGACAAGCCGAAGAAAACCAGCACCAACGAATTCGCCGACGTTGAAGCCTGATCCGGCACCGGCATGCGTCTGACCGAGATCAGCTATGGCACGGCAAAAGCGGTCGAAGGGTATGGCCCCGGCTTCTTTCGCGTGTCGGGACATGTCTTGCGTGGAGCCTGTCTGATCACGCCCTGGGACGCAGGGCCTTGGGGCGGCTACGAAGACACGGCAGCGCCCCTAAGCCTTGAGGGCAAGATTGACGTCCTTTTTGTTGGCACCGGGACCGACGTTGCCCATGTGCCACGCGAATTCCGCACGGCCTTGGAAGACCGCGGCATCGGGGTTGAGGTCATGGCCTCCCCCACCGCCTGCCGGACGTACAACGTCCTGCTTGGCGAAGGGCGCAGGGTCGCCGTGGCGCTTTTGCCGGTGGAGTGACCCGGAGTTTTCAAAAACTCCGGTACGATTTCTTTGAAGAAATCGCCCCCTACCACAGATGCTGTACATGCGGGGCCACCAGCCGGGCATAGACCTCGCGCGCGGCAGTCATCACATCGTCGTCCAGCCGCGCCATGTTGGCTGCGGCGGAATTGCCCTGCGCTTGGGCCGGAGATTTTGCCCCCGGAATGACCACGGTCACCGCATCTTCCATCAAGATCCAGCGCAACGCGAAGGCCGCCATCGTCGCCCCTGCGGGCACAAGCGCGCGGATTTCATCCACCGCGGCCAGCGCTACGTCAAACGGCACGCCCGAGAAGGTTTCGCCCTTGTCGAACGCCTCGCCGTTGCGGTTGAAGCTGCGGTGGTCGTCGGCGGCGAACTGGCTGGCGGCGTTCATCTTGCCGGTCAGGAGGCCCGAGGCCAGCGGCACCCGCGCGATCACCGCCACATTGCGCGCGCGGGCTTCGGGGAAGAACACCTCGGCCGGCTTCATCCGGAACAAGTTGTAGATGATCTGGACGGACACCACGCCCGGCTGCAGGATCGCCGCGCGCGCCTCTTCAACCGTTTCAACCGATACCCCATAGTCAGCGATCTTGCCTTTCTGTTTGATCGCATCCAGCGCGGCAAACAGCGCCGGGTTGGAAAAGACCGGCGTTGGCGGGCAGTGGAGCTGCACAAGGTCCAGCCGTTCGACGCCAAGATTGGTCAGCGACCGGTCGATGAAGCCCTCAAGGGCGGCCCCGGTGTAGCCTTCCGCCACATGCGGGTTCAGGCGACGCCCGGCCTTGGTGGCCACGAAGGGTGCCGCGCCGCCGCGTTCTGCCAGCACCTCGCGGATGATCCGCTCGGACCGGCCATCGCCATAGACGTCCGCGGTGTCAATGAAGGTCATGCCTGCATCAAGGGCGGCGTGGAGGGCAGCCTTGGCATCGTCCATGCTCACCTCGCCCCAGGTGCCGCCGATGGCCCAGGCGCCAAAGCCAAGTCGGGTCGTCATGCGGCCGGTGCGGCCAAAGGGGATCTGTTGCATCTGTCTCTCCTGTCTGGTTGCGCCAAGACATAGGGTCGCGCAGCGGTGAAGGCCACGCCTCTTTTCGCGGGGCCTCTTTTCGCCGGAACGCGCATCGGATAGGGCTGATGCCATGCAGATCGTGGCGGACAATCTGGCGGTGGCGCGGGGCGGGGTGACCGTCTTGCAAGGCGTGAGTTTTACCGTTGGCGCGGGCCAGACGCTTATCCTGCGCGGCCCGAATGGATCAGGCAAGACGACGCTTTTGCGGACGCTGGCCGGTCTGCAGCCCGCCGTGGACGGGCGCGTCGACCTCGCCCCCGAAGCGGCGGCTTACGGCGCCCATGCCGACGGGCTGAAATCCACCCTGACCGTGCGCGAAAACCTCTCGTTCTGGTCTGCGATCCATGGCACCGACGAGGTCGATGCCGCAATGACCGGCATGGATGTCGCAAACCTGGCCTCTCGCCGCGCGTCCGAGCTTTCGGCCGGGCAGAAGCGCCGCCTTGGCCTTGCACGGCTGCTGGTCACCGGGCGGCCGGTCTGGCTTTTGGATGAGCCGACAGTCAGTCTGGATGCGGCCTCGGTCGCCCTTTTTGCCGGCGTTGTCCGCCGACATCTGACGGGCGGCGGCCTTGCGATCATTGCCACCCATGTTGACCTTGGCCTGCCCGAAGCCAGGGTACTGGACCTGACCCCCTACCGGGCCCGGATCATGGCGCGCGATGGTTTTGACGAGGCCTTTGCATGATGCGGCGTACCTCTGGCCGCCGGGGAAGCCTCCGGCGGGAGTATTTGGAAAAAGAGCATACGGCAGGGTTTGCAGTTTTGGGTGGCGCAGGATGAAGGCGCTGCTCATGCGCGATCTCCGGCTGGCGATCCGGTCCGGCGGGGGGTTCGGGCTGGGCCTTGCGTTCTTCTTTCTGCTGGCAATCCTGGTGCCGCTGGGCGTCGGGCCGGACGGGGGCACCCTTGGCCGTATCGCTCCGGGTATCCTGTGGGTGGGGGCGCTTCTGGCCTGCCTTCTGTCGCTGGACCGGATCTTCGCGCTGGATTTTGAGGATGGCTCGCTCGACCTTCTGGCGACCGCGCCGATCCCGCTTGAGGCGGTGGTGGCCTTGAAGGCGCTGGCGCATTGGCTGGTCACGGGGCTGCCGCTGACGCTAATGGCGCCGGGGCTTGGGGTGCTGTTGAACCTGCCCCCCGCGGGCTATGGCTGGCTGGTCCTCAGCCTGCTGCTGGGGACGCCCGCGCTGTCGGTGATCGGGGCATTCGGGGCGGCGCTGGTGGTGGGCCTGCGGCGCGGGGGGCTGCTTCTCAGCCTGCTGGTCCTGCCGCTTTATGTCCCGACCCTGATCTTCGGGGCCGAGGTGGTCAGGCGCGGCACCGAAGGCTTGGCGCTGGCTACCCCGCTTGCGCTGATGGCGGGGATCAGTCTGGGGGCGGCGGCGCTGTTGCCCTTTGCGGCGGCGGCGGCTCTCCGCGTCAATTTGCGCTAGATCGTCGCGTGAAGGTGAGTTGAGGCTGCGACGAAGAAACGGTAGTCGGGGTGCCATGTCGATCTGGGAATATGCCAATCCGAAGCGGTTCATGCAGTCCTCTGCCTGGGTCTTGCCCTGGGCGGTCGGGCTGACCGTGCTGTGCCTGGTGGTCGGTCTGGTCTGGGGGTTCTTCTTCACGCCTGACGACGCCAAACAGGGGGCGACCGTCAAGATCATCTACCTGCATGTCCCGTCAGCGATGATGGCGATCAACGCCTGGGTGATGATGCTGGTGGCCAGCCTGATCTGGATCGTCCGGCGGCACCATGTGTCGGCGCTGGCGGCCAAGGCGGCGGCTCCGGTGGGGCTGACCTTCACGCTGATTGCGCTGGCGACGGGCGCACTTTGGGGCCAGCCGATGTGGGGCACCTGGTGGGCCTGGGACCCGCGCCTGACCGCATTCCTGATCCTGACCCTCTTCTACTTCGGCTATATCGCGCTGTGGGCCGCGATCGAGAACCCCGATACCGCCGCCGATCTGACCGCGATCCTGTGCCTGGTGGGGTCGGTCTTCGCGCTTTTGTCGCGCTATGCGGTGAACTTCTGGAACCAAGGGCTGCATCAGGGCGCGACGCTTAGCCTCGATAAGGAAGAGAACATCTCGGACGTGTTCTGGCTGCCGCTCTTGGTCTGCATTGCGGGTTTCGTCCTTTTGTTCGTGACCATGGTCCTGATGCGCACCAGGACCGAGATTCGCGCCCGCCGCCTGCAGGCGCTGCTGGCGCGGGAAAGGGTCGCCTGATGCTGCCGGATCTGGGTAAATACAGCTTTGCGGTGCTGGGGTCCTACGTGGCCACTGTGGTGCTGATCGTCGGGCTTGTGGCACTGTCGCTGTGGCAGCGCGCGCGGGTCAAACAGGCACTTGCCGAAGTTGAAGCGCGGCAGGGGAAGACCGATGGCTAGATGGTTGATGGTTCTGCCCCCGGTTCTGTTTGCGGGACTGGCGGGGATGTTCTACGTCGGCATGTACCGCGACAATCCGGGTGAGCTGCGGTCAGTCTTTCTTGGACGCGAAGCGCCGGTTTTGCCGACCACGGGCCTGCCGGGCCTGCCGCTGTTAACCGACGCTGACCTGCGGACGGGCGAGGTGACGGTGCTGAACTTCTGGGCCAGCTGGTGCCCGCCTTGCCGGGCAGAGCATCCGGTACTGCTGGACATGGCCGGACGCGGCATTCGGGTGGCAGGCGTGAACATGATGGACGATGATGCCAAGGCGGTTGCCTATCTGGCCGAGGATGGCAATCCGTTTCTTGGCGTGGCCACCGATCCGAATGGCAGGAACCGGGTGGAATGGGGCGTTACCGCCCCACCCGAGACGTTCATTCTTGCCGGAGACGGCACTGTTCTGTTCCGGTTTGTCGGCCCTCTGGTTGGAACTGATTACGAGACGCGGTTCGTGCCGGAACTGGAAAAGGCGCTGGCTGATCAGTAGCCGGTCAGGCTTGCGTCAACACTCAGGCCAGGATCAGCACCAATCCAAAGGCCGCGATCACCAGAAACTCTCCCAAAGGGAGGCTGCCGGCCCAAGCAGAACGGGGTGGGCGCGTCGTCTGCACCAGCCGCAGCGGTGCCGCATCCCGCTGCGGGGTGATATGGGGGTAGGGGTTCGGCATGGGCTGCACCTTCTGTGCGATGGACTGATGCCAATCTGCCAGACGAATCCCAACAAATACTGAAGGCCCGGGGTGGCCCGGGCCTTCATCAAAAAAGAACTGGCTACCGGTTACGAAACGGCAAGGTCGCGCAGCACATAGTGCAACACACCGCCATGTTCGACGTATTCGATCTCGATCTCGGTATCTATGCGACATTTGATCTGGATCGTCTTTTGCGTGCCATCGGCATAGTCAATGATGCAATCGACCAGACTAAGGGGTTTCAGGTCGCCAGCCAGACCGGTGATGCTGATCGCCTCATTACCTTTCAAGTCCAGTGACTTTCGGGTCATACCTTCAGTGAACTCAAACGGAATTACACCCATTCCGACGAGGTTTGAGCGGTGGATACGCTCAAAGCTTTCGGCGATCACTGCCTTGACGCCCAGCAGCGCTGTACCCTTTGCTGCCCAGTCGCGGCTTGAGCCTGCGCCGTATTCGATCCCGCCAAAGATCACCAGCGGCGTGCCAGCAGCCTGATAGGCCATCGAGGCGTCATAGATGCTGGTCTGCACACCGTCGGGGCCGACTGTATAGCCGCCTTCGACCCCATCAAGCATCTCGTTCTTGATGCGGATGTTGGCGAAGGTGCCACGCATCATCACCTCATGGTTGCCGCGCCGTGCGCCATAGCTGTTGAACTCGGACACTGGAACTTGCCGATCTTCCAGATACTTGCCAGCTGGAGTTGAAGCTTTGAAGGACCCCGCCGGGCTGATGTGGTCCGTCGTGATCATGTCGCCCAGCAGTGCCAGCACCCGCGCGCCGCTGATGTTTCGGATCACCCCCGGTGTCTTGGACATGCCTTTGAAGTACGGCGGATTTTGTATGTAGGTGCTGGTCGGAGGCCAGTCATAGGTTTCCGAATCCGTCACCTCAACCGCCTGCCACTTGTCATCTCCTTTGAACACATCGGCATATTTCTTCTGGAAAGCGGCGCGGGTCACCGTGGCCTGGACCAGATCCGCAATTTCCTTGTTCGTGGGCCAGACGTCTTTCAGATACACCGGCCCGTCCGTGCCCATGCCCAAAGGCTCGGTCGTGAGGTCGATGTTCATGTCACCGGCCAGCGCATAGGCCACAACGAGGGGCGGGGACGCGAGATAATTGGCGCGAACGTCCGGGCTGATCCGGCCTTCGAAGTTGCGGTTGCCTGACAGGACCGAGGCCGCGACCAGATCACCCTCGCTGATGGCGGAGGAGATTTCGGGCTGCAGGGGTCCAGAGTTGCCGATGCAGGTGGTGCAGCCATAGCCGACAAGGTTGAACCCGATGGCATCCAGATCTTCCTGCAATCCGGCGGCGTTCAGATACTCGCTGACCACTTGGCTTCCCGGGGCAAGCGAGGTTTTCACCCAAGGCTTGCGGGTCAGGCCCAGCTTGCGCGCCTTCCGCGCCACCAGCCCCGCGCCGATCATCACATAAGGGTTCGAGGTATTGGTGCAGGACGTGATCGAGGCAATGACCACCGATCCGTCGCGCAGCTTGTAATCCTGCCCGGCCACGACCGCCGATTTGCGCGCGTCAACGATGGGCGCATGGTTCGGGCCTTCGGCGGCCATGTCCTTGGCCGGGGCGCTGGTGTCGACTCCACGATAGTCACAGACCGTGCGGTAAAAGCCCGCCGACGCCTCGGTCAGCGGGGTATAGTCCTGTGGGCGCTTCGGTCCGGAAATCGCCGGAACGATCGTCCCCATGTCGAGGTGAAGGGTCGATGTGTAGATCGGATCATAGCCTTCATCCCGCCACATGCCGTTGGCGCGTGCATAAGCCTCAACCAGCGCGATGCGGCCCTCATCACGGCCGGTCATGTGCAGGTAGCGCAGGGTTTCCGCGTCGATCGGAAAGAAGCCGCAGGTGGCGCCGTATTCCGGGGCCATGTTGGCGATCGTGGCACGGTCTGCCAAAGGCAGGCGGTCCAGCCCGTCACCGTAAAACTCGACGAATTTGTTCACCACGCCATGCTTGCGCAGCATCTGCACGACCTTGAGGACGAGGTCGGTGGCGGTTGTCCCTTCAACCATGCTGCCGGTCAGCTTGAAGCCCACAACCTCGGGGATCAGCATGGAAACGGGCTGGCCCAACATCGCGGCCTCGGCTTCGATCCCGCCAACCCCCCAGCCAAGGACGGCCAACCCATTGACCATTGTGGTGTGGCTGTCGGTGCCGACGAGCGTGTCGGGGTAGGCGACCATCTGGCCGTCCTGGTCGGTATCCGTCCAAACCGTCTGCGCCAGATACTCAAGGTTCACCTGATGGCAGATGCCGGTGCCGGGCGGCACGACGCGGAAGTTGTTGAACGCCTTCTGGCCCCATTTCAGGAAGACATATCGTTCCATGTTCCGCTCATACTCACGGTCGACGTTCAGCTGAAACGCGCGCGGGTGGCCGAATTCGTCGATCATGACCGAATGGTCGATGACAAGGTCCACCGGGGCGAGGGGGTTGATCTTCTGCGCATCGCCGCCCAGGCCCTTGATCCCGTCGCGCATCGCGGCAAGGTCAACCACGGCTGGCACGCCGGTGAAATCCTGCATCAGCACGCGGGCCGGGCGATAGGCAATTTCACGCGGGTTCTGGCCGCCCTTGGTGCCCCATTCGGCGAAGGCCTTGATGTCATCGACCGTGACGGTCTTGCCATCCTCAAACCGGAGCATGTTTTCCAGCACCGCCTTCAGCGCGGCGGGCAGGCGCGCAAAGGACCCAAGCCCAGCCGCCTCGGCCGCGGGGATGGAATAGTAGCTGACCGTCTGGCCCCCGACAGTCAGGGTCTTGCGGGTGTGGCTAAGGTCATGTCCAACGGTGACGGTCATTTTCTGGCTCCTGAAGGAAGGCGGCTGGAGATCATTGTATGCAATTGTATGCCGAAAATCCAGCCCCTCTGGCCGGGTTTCTGGGGGGATATGTCAGGTCTCTCGCAAAACCTTGATTGGCTCGTGGGCGGACCCCTCCCTATAACAGAGGCCGGGGACAATGGGATCAGGATACGCGCAATGCGACAACTCGTCAGCGCCATATGCGGCTTTTGGGTGGTTTGCGCCGCCCCTGTCATGGCGGAGCCTGTCGTGGTGGTAGAGCTTTACACCTCGCAAGGCTGTTCTTCCTGTCCGCCGGCGGATGAATTTGTCGCCATGCTGGCGTCTGACCCGCGAATCCTGCCCCTTGCGCTGCATGTCGACTATTGGGATTATATCGGCTGGGCCGACAAGTTTGCACAGCCAAAGTTCACCGACCGGCAACGCGCCTATGCCAAGGCTGTGGGCAGCCGCACGATCTATACACCCCAACTCATCATCGGCGGCCAGCATCGGATTGAAGGCTTCGCGCCGGAGGAAACCGCCGCCCGCCTGCGCGAACACCTTGCTGCGACGGCCACCGTCACCCTTACCGTTACGCGTGAGGGGGACCATCTGGTGATCCGCGCCGACGCAGACCCGCCGTTGGATGAAACCGTCCGCATCCAGCTGATTCGCTATGAGCCGAAGGAAACCGTGACGATCGAACGGGGCGAAAATGCCGGAAAGACGATCACCTACACCAACATCGTCACCTCATGGGAGGGTCTGGGTGATTGGCAGGCCAACGCCCCACTGGAGATGACGGCCCCGTTTGGCGGCGATGCGCCGGGCGCGGTGATCTTGCAAACGGCGGGTCCGGCAGCGATTCTTGCGGCGGCCCGGGTCGACTGACAGGTCAGGGGGGCGCGACATTCTTCCAGCGCCGGTGTATCCAGAACCACTGGTCCAGATGCTGACGCACCAGCTGTTCAAGGCTGTCATTCAACGCCTGTGTCATCGCTTCGGGTGATCCGGCCGGGATCGGCGCTTCGACGATGATGTCGAAAGACAGCCCGTCCGCTTTGCGCACGGCATAGGTCGGCACCAGAAGCGCGTCATACTTCAATGCCAGTTCCGCCGCTGATAGTGCGGTCAATGCTGGGCGGCCGAAGAAGGTAAGCTCTTCACCATGCCGCATGTGCTGGTCGACCAGCATCCCCAACATGCCGCCCGACCGCAGATGCCGCACCATATCGGCCAGTCCCGCTCGACCACGCGGAAACAACGGCTTGCCGATGCCCGAAATGGCCCTGACGTAATGCGTGTTGAAGAACTGGTTCGCCATCGGCATATAAAGCGCCCCGACCCGGTAGCCGCGCGCGATCAACGCGGCGCGACTGGCATCATAATTGCCGAAATGCCCGGTGACCAGAATCACCGGTCGCCTGGCCTGATGCGCAGCCTCAAGGGCAGCCACGCCCGCACCGGTCAACGGATTGCGCACCGCATGAGAGACAAACTCGGCCCCGGAATAGATCTCGATCACCGTGCGGCCCACGTTGTCAGGCACGGACCGCAGGATGCGCGCCACTTCATCCTTTGGCAAATCGGGCAGGACCAACGCCAGATTATCGCGGATGCGGCGCCGGTAGCCGGCCAGTGGGGCAATCACCCGCGACAGAACCCAGCCACACAGCGGCACCCGCCAGCGGTAGGGCAGGCGGAGCAAAAGCCAGATCAGACCCCGCAGCGCGCGGTCCTGAAGCCAGTGGCGGGTATTGAAAGGGGCGGGGTCTGCCATGGATCTGCGGGGTTCAGGCCTTGCGGAGGGCTTGGGTTTCGCGGTGCCAGACATAAAGCCCTGCCCCAACGATCACAAGCGCGCCCAGCAAGGTCCAGCGATCCGGCCATTGGTCATAGAGCAGCGCCCCCCAGAATGTGGCAAAGATGATCCCCAGATACGCGAATGGTGCGACCACCGCCGCCTCGGTCATCGAAAAGCTGCGGATGATGCACAGCTGCGCCCCGGTGCCAAGGCACCCGACCAGGGCGAACAGCAACAGGTCCGGCCCCGACACCGGCACCCAGACAAAGGGCAGCGCCAATGCCGCCACCACCGTGCCGAAGATCGACGCATGTAAAAGCGAGGTCCACACCGGCTCTTTCGGGCCGATGTACCGGATCAGAAGCGCGTTGCCGGTGTAGCAGACCGCCGCCCCGAGCGGCAAAAGCGCCCAAGGGGAAAACACGCCAAGTCCCGGTCGCAGAATGATCAGCGCCCCGATCAGCGCTACCACCACCCCGGCAATCCGCCTTGGCCCCAGCCTTTCGCCCAGAAACAGCGCTGCGCCAAGCGTGATCAAGACAGGGTTGATGTCGGTCAGCGCCGTCGCTTCAGCCAGCCCGATATGGCCAAGCGACAGGAAAAAAAGACCCGTCGCGCCAAACTGGCAAGCTGAACGTGCCATGTGCAGCCAGGGATAGCGGGTTTGCAAAAGCGTGGGCGCGCGCCGGTTCAGCAGGATCATCACGATCAGGAGTTGTCCGGCAAAGCGCGCCCAGACCACCTGCGGTGCCGGATAGCGTTCGATCAGGCCCTTGGCTGTCGCGTCCATCGCGGTGAACAGCACGATAGCAAGGATCATGAGTAGAATCCCCCGCGACGGTGACGTGGAATGATCCGTTTGCATCCGCGGCACGCTAGGGGGCTGGGGCCGGGGCGGCAAGGGGGGAAAGGCAACGGGGCAAGTCGGGTTGGCCCGGCAAAGTTCTGCGTCTGTCGGGCTTGTGTATCGTAGGGGCAGACCAGGTGTTGGCGCAACCAAACCACAAACGAAACTGAGTTTGGCATGACGTGCTTTACAGGGCTGGCAGTGGCTTGAGAACTGGTGGTGATCTTCGGGGCTTTGGACCCGGCAGGATGACAAAACCTATGGCAGATCCACCCGCCGCGCAGGCCGCCGACCCCGCACCGTCATCGGATTAGTCCGGTCTTTGCGTCTGCGCTGTTGTGGCGCAAGGCATGGCAAGCAGGGGGAAGGACAATGACACCGCCGCGCCACGGGTTTCAGGTGGCGGAAGTCGGCGATCCCGGCACGGTCGTGTCGGGCGGTGCGGTGTCCTGCAGGGATGCGACTCTTGACGATTTTTCCCCGGCTTGTCAGGTCAAGTTGAATCGGTTTGATCTGCGAGCGTGGTGTCGGTCATTTCCTGCGCTTTGTTTTACTGGCGTGTCGCATCGCACCCTTAATCATGCGGGCAGGTCCGTCTTTGACCGGTTCACGACCTCCTCAACGGGCGGAAGCTTGCCTTTTCGCCAGAAAAAGATTCGAAATCTATTAAAACCAAGTTTCCTTTCTTCTCACTGACAGGTTCGGACCCCCTTTGCCCTGATCCGCTGGAGCTTTCCGCGCAGCAGCGCCAAGGTGCTTTGTCAATCCTCCTCAGGCTGGATCAGGGAAAGTTCACCGCTGCTCTCAAGCGTACGGATCGCGTTGATGATGGCCGTCATCGCCTCTTCTGCCTCCTTGTCCTTGATCTTGCCGCGTGTGGCAATTTCTTCGCGCAGGCCTTGCGCCAGACGCTGCGAGATGTTGGCCAACAGGAACTCCGCCGCCTCATCCAAACCTGGCTTACCCATGGCGGCGGCAAGGGCGGTCACCAGAACTGGCTGCTCCACCAGCCGGGTGATCTTTGGCGCGTCGCGCGGGTTCAGGCGGTTCGGGATGTGGACGAAGGTAAAGATCGCGCGGCGCACTTCGGCGGCGAAACCGGCATCTTCCGCTTCCAGCCCCAAAAGCACATCCTCGCGCGTCAGCGCAGGTGAGACGTTGAGGATCGCCCCCACCCGTTCCACCGGGCCGGTTTCAAAGGCGCGGGGTGGTTGGTTGTCCAGTTCGGCCAGAAGTGCAGCCCCGATCCGGCGCACGGTTTCGGGGTCAACCTTTCCGGTCATCGACACGGCATAGGCGACGCGGCGCGCACGGTCCCCCGGCAGACGTCCCAGAATTTCCGCCGCTTTGGCGACCGGCAGCTTTGACAGCATCACGGCCCCAACTTCAACCGCCTCATCCGCAAGGATTGGCAGCAGGCGGTCGATGGGCAGGGCGGTGATCCTCTCCCACGGGTCGACCTTGGAGGATTGCGACGCCATACGCCGCAACCGCGATGCGGCGGACTGCGAAATGTGGCCATCCATCATCGACAAGGCCCCTTCGATCCCGCCAGGAAACGACAGGCCGACAGATTCCAGTTCTGAGAGGAATTGTGCCACCACCTCATCCAGGGTGGTGCGGTCGATCAGACGCATCTGGCCCATCTGTTCGGCTAGCGAGGCCTGCATGTGTTCAGGCAAGGCCGAGATCGGCAGACTGGTGCCTTCGGTCAGCAGATAGCGCACGATCACTGCCGCCTTCTGACGATTGGAAAGCGTTCGTCGCGGCGGGGGCCCCCCAACCGCGACGGCACGTCGTTCGGGCAAGATCCGCGCCAAGGGAATGATATCCTGCGACATGGGGCCACCTCTGATTCTTGCGGTCAGAAGCAGACTGCCAGCCGCGGGTTAACGCCCGCTTAGCCGCAGCAGCCTTAGCTGGTCGGGTTGGCGACGCAGGCGCCTTTCGCCTCATCCCAGGTGGCGCCCGCCATGCAGGATGAGGCGCTTTCCTGTTTAACGTCGCCATTGCAATAGGCGAAGGTCATCGTCGGGGCGAGCGTCAGGGCAATCACGGCGAGGGTCGTCTTGATCTTCATGGGTCGTCCTCCTGGTTGGGTTGGGCAGTCGGGGGGTACAAAGTCAGTAGGTGTAGGTAACTCCGGTCGCAATGGCATCGGCCAGCGCGCGTTCGGCCCAGGTTCCGCCACCGCCCGCCATTCGGATTGCGGCAAGCTGAAGTTGCGCCTCTTGTGGTTCATTCATCTGAACCAGCAGCTGGCCATAGTAGCTGCGTGCAAGGATATTTCCGCTGTCCAGCGCGATGGCGCGTTCATAGGCGGCGATTCCTTCTTCCACTCGGCCGGTCTGGCGCAGAAGGAAGCCTTCATAGGTCAGGACACGGGGTGTCTCGCCCTCGGTCATCGACGACAGGACCAAAAGCGCCTCGGACGGCCGGCCAGCATAGGCCAGCTCGCGCACCGCGCCAAAGCGCTGGTCGTCGGTCAGGCCAGCGCCTTCGGCCTTGATGCAGGTCTTGGTCTTTTCATCCCAAACCTCGCCCTTGGCACATTCCAGTGTCGTCTCGGTGGGCTTTGGCGGTTCGGTGTCGTCGCTGCCTGCAGCAAAGGCAAGCTGCGGGGCAAGGACAATGGCAGCGGCAAGGATCATGCGCATGGTCGGGGCCTTTCGGTAACTTCTGGAAAGATAGCACGGAGCCCGCGCAATCAAGCGCCCAAAATCGCGGCAGGGTGCCGCAGGGTCATCACGGATGCGTCAGCTGCCGAAAACCCGGGCAAAGATTGTGTCGACGTGTTTGGTATGGTAGCCCAGATCGAACTTCTCTTCGATCTCGGCGGGCGAGAGTGCGGCGGTCACCTCGACATCGGCCAGAAGCTCGGTCTTGAAGTCGGCCCCCTTCTCCCAGACCTTCATCGCGTTGCGCTGGACCAGACGATAGCTGTCTTCGCGGCTGACCCCGGCCTGCGTCAGTGCCAGAAGGACACGCTGGCTCATTACCAGACCTTTGAACTGGTTCATGTTCCGCGACATGTTTTCCGGGTAGATCACCAGCTTTTCCACCAGCCCGGCCAACCGATGCAGCGCGAAATCCAGCGTGATCGTGGCATCCGGACCAATCGCCCGTTCAACCGAGGAGTGGCTGATATCGCGCTCATGCCACAGGGCCACGTTCTCCAGCGCCGGGATCACCGCCATCCGCACCAGCCGTGCAAGGCCGGTCAGGTTTTCCGACAGCACCGGGTTGCGCTTGTGGGGCATGGCGCTGGACCCTTTCTGGCCGGGGCTGAAAAACTCTTCCGCCTCAAGCACTTCGGTCCGCTGCATGTGGCGGATTTCGAGCGCCGCATTCTCGATGCTGGAGGCAATGACCCCCAATGTTGCGAAGAACATCGCATGCCGGTCGCGTGGAATGACCTGGGTGCTGATCGGCTCGGGCGTCAGGCCCAGCATCTTGCAGACGTGATCTTCGACAAAGGGGTCAACGTTGGCGAAGGTTCCGACGGCGCCGGAAATCGCGCCTGTCGCCACTTCGGCCCGCGCGTTCAGCAGCCGCGCCCGGTTCCGGGCCATTTCGGCATAGAACCGGGCGAAAGTCAGGCCCATCGTGGTGGGTTCGGCGTGGATGCCGTGGCTGCGCCCGATCCGCACGGTGTCCTTGTGCTGGAACGCGCGAGCCTTCAGCGCCGCCAGCACCCGGTCAAGCGCCACCAGCAACAGATCCGACGCCCGCACCAGTTGCACATTCAGCGTGGTGTCGAGCACGTCGGAACTCGTCATCCCCTGATGCACGAAGCGCGCATCATCCGCCCCGATATGTTCGGCAAGGTGGGTCAGGAAAGCGATCACGTCATGCTTGGTCACCGCCTCGATCTCGTCGATCCGGGCCACGTTGAATTCCACATCCTTCGCGCGCCAGACCGCCTTGGCGTTCTCCTCGGGGATAACCCCCAGAATGGCTTGTGCGTCGCAGGCATGGGCCTCGATTTCGAACCAGATCTTGAACCGGGCTTCCGGGGACCAGATCGCCACCATCTCGGGGCGGGAATAGCGCGGGATCATCAGCGGCCTCCTACGGAACTTTCCCGCGCCTTACGACGACAGACCGCGGCGCGCAAGCCAGCTTGGGGCAGAGGGGACATGACCGCCACGGGCCTGTGCCCTTACTGTGCTGAATCCGTTCCTCAATTCTGCCGCAGTGATCGGGTCTTGCAGGCAAGTGGTGGCAGGCATGTGGTGGACTGCGGGTGGCCACATGCGCCAGTGCCGCCATGGTTGATCCGGGTTTGGTGGAAGGCGAGGCATGACGGCGGAAGACGACGACTACGACGAGGAAAACCCCATCTGGGCCGCCCTGATCAAGACCGGGCTCATCCTGTCGATCGTGGCCTTGGCGGGCGGATACCTGGGCTGGCTGCATCCCCTTGGGGACTCGTTGGCTGTCGGGCGCGGACCGGCCTCGATCGCGGTGTTCGTGTTGTCGCTGCTGGGGATCTGGACGGGCATGCAGGCGGCAGCCTTCGGTGCGCTTCTCTTGTCGATCCTGACCGCAACCTCGGTCGTGCTGGCGCATATCTGGCCCGGCCCGCCGGGAATATTCCTGCTGTATCAAAAGAACATGTTCTACGCGAACAGTGATCTGGCGGGACTTGAGGCGGACATCCGTGATGCCGCCCCGCTCGCCCTGACCTTGCAAGAGGTGTCGGACTCAAACCTGGCCCTTTTGACCAACCTGCAAGACCTGTTCCCGCACCAGATCCACTGCCCGCAAGGCAGGCGCGGTGGGACCGCCGTCGCCTCGCAGCTTCCACCTGTTGAAGGTGCCACGGTCTGCGTACCCGGCCTGTCGGCGATGCAGGTGATCTTCCGCGACCAGCCGGTCTGGATCGTGTCGGTCCACCTTGGCTGGCCATGGCCATACGGTCAGGCCACCCATGTCGCTGACTTGCGCCCCGTGCTGGCCGGGCTTGGGGGGCCAGTCCTGCTGGGGGGCGATTTCAACATGGTGCGCTGGGCTATGTCGGTCCGCCGTCTGGCAGCCGAGGCGCGTGGTCAGGTCGCTGGCCCCTCCAAAGGCAGTTACACCGGGATATGGTTCCTGCCGTCCCTGCCGATTGACCATGTGATTTCCCCCGGTGGCGGGCGGGTTACCTTGCGGCCGGGGCTTGGGTCAGACCATCTGGGCCTCCTTGCCAATCTGGCGATTTAACCCATCAGCCTTGGGTCAAACGGATAGCGCGTCAGCGTCTCGCCCCCCGTTTCGGTGATCAGCACCTGATCCTCCAGCTTGATCGAGAAATCGCCGCCTTCGGGTGACACCAGCGCCTCGACGCACAGGACCATCCCCGGTTCCAGCGCCGCATCAAACGCCCCCGGCATCCAGCCATCGGGGTAGTGGACATAGGGCCATTCATCGCACAGGCCCACGCCGTGCATCTTGCAGGAATATTTCTGCGCCCAGTATTCCGGGGCAAGCTGGTGGCCGCCCACCACCAGTTCCTCGATCATGACGCCCGGTTTCAGCCGGGCCTTGTGGTCGTCAATGTGGTCCAGCGCATGATGGAACGCGCTTACCATGGCATTGGAGGGGCGGGTGTCGCCGATCCACCAGGTGCGGCTGACGTCAATGCAGAACCCATAAGCGCCGATCAGGTCGGTGTCGAAGGCGACGATCTCATTGTTCTGCACCTCGCGCGGGCCACATTCCTGAAACCAGGGGTTGGTGCGGGGACCGGAGGCGAGCAACCTCGTCTCGATCCACTCGCCCCCGCGGCGGATGTTTGCGGCGTGAAGTTCGGCCCAGATCGCATTCTCGCTGACCCCACCCTTTGGCACCTCAGTGCGCGCAAAGGCCTCCATCTCGGCGATCCCCGCCTCGCAGGCAAGATGGGCACAGCGCATTGCCAGAATCTCATCCGCCGTCTTCACCGCGCGGACCCGCTCCGTCAGTTCCTCTCCCTCCTCAACGGTGAAGCCCACACTTTCCAGCGCCCGCAGGCCATGGACCATGATCTTGTCCACCGCCAGTCGCCGGTTATTGCCGGCATGGGCGCGCATCACCTCATCCACCTGGGCCGCAAACCCGTGCGCCGCCTGCGCCCCCCGGTCACCGGTGGAGTTGTAAAAGAACGTCGCCCCGGACCGGAGTTCCTTGACCAATGGGTTGAAAGTCACCAGGAAGGGTGAATTCTTGTATTCCCACATCACCATATGCCCGTCGGCACACAACAGACAGGCGCGGAACGGGTTGTGCATGTTCCAGACCTGCATGTTGGTGGTATCGGTCGCATAGCGGATGTTCAGGGGATCGAACATGAGGAGACCCCCGTAGTCCCGCGCAACCAGACCTGCCACCAGCCTGGCCCACCGCGCTTCCCGCATCCGGGGCAGGTTCGGCAACACCAGCCCCGCCTCCGCCCATTCCCGCAAGGCCAGCGCCGTTGGCCCGATCTCCACCCGGTCCCTGTCGTTCGGCGTGCCATCGGCCAGCCGGTCGCCGCGTGTGGGGTCGATCTTGCGGATGTCGCGGTGAAAGCTGGTCATTGTGGCCCCCCGGAGGTCACCCAAGCTTGCCCGTCGGACAAGCCGCCGCCTAAGCCAGTCGCGACACCTCTGGTCGCAAACGTGTTGGTTGCAGCCGCCCGCCCGCCATGGTCAAAGACCGCCATGGTGAACCCGATGCAAGATGCGCCGATC
>JANPJU010000095.1:0-2327 GCA_031425675.1 Paracoccaceae bacterium
CAGCGGCGACACCACGCTGCTGAAGGGAGAGCATGTCGACAAGCAGGAGCTTGAGGAAGAAAACGTGAAGGCCCGCAACCGCGGCCTGCGCGAAGCCTCGGCCGAGGCGATCCTTCTGGGGATCACCAAGGCGTCCCTGCAAACTCGCAGCTTCATCTCGGCGGCGTCGTTCCAGGAAACCACGCGGGTCCTGACCGAGGCTTCGGTCCAGGGCAAGCGCGACAAGCTGGTCGGCCTGAAGGAAAACGTCATCGTCGGCCGTCTGATCCCGGCCGGCACCGGCGGGGCCACCAGCCGCGTCAAGAAGATCGCTGCCGACCGCGACGGCACCGTGATCGAAGCGCGCCGGTCGGAGGCTGAACACGCCGCCGCCCTCGCTGCTCCGGTTGGGGTGTCGGATGAGGTGATCGACACCGGCTTTGATGCGGGTCAGCTTGACACGGTTGAAAGCCGCGATTGATCTGACCAAACGGTGAAACGCTTTTGCCCCCGCCTGTCGCAAGATGGGCGGGGTTTTTCTTTGCCACCCGTCGCCAGACCCCTCCACCCGCGTTGGTGAGGTGTCGGCAATTCTCCCGCTTCTGTCCTGATCTTTCCCGACCTACCCTCAGCGGGGCCGGGGGCAGAATGACTCCTTTCCCCGCCGGTTGCGCGTTCTTCACGCGCGACTGGTGGGGAAAGGGCATTGCGCGAAACACGCTCACTGACCCGCCTGTCGGCCGAACGGGACGGCTCGGAGTCTTCCCCTTCCCTCCGTCGCCTGCTAGGCAGGCTTTCCAAGGAAGGACCCCATCTTGCCAATCTCTGACAACCTGCGCGGCATCCTTCTGATGTGTGCCTCGATGGCCGCATTCACGATCAACGACACGTTCATGAAATCGGTCACCCTTACCCTGCCGCTTTACCAGACCATCGGGATGCGCGGGCTGATCGCAGTGCTGGGCCTTGGTCTTCTGGTCGTACTGACGCGGGCCTGGCGGGTGCAGCTCAACCGGCGTGACGGGTGGTTGATCCTGATCCGCTCGCTCGCCGATGTCGCCGCGACCATCTTGTTTCTTGAAGCGCTGTTGCGAATGCCGCTAGCCAACCTGTCGGCGATCCTGCAGGCATTGCCGCTGCTCATCACCCTTGCCGCCGCGCTGGTTTATGGTGACAAGATCGGCTGGCGGCGGATGACGGCGATCCTTGTTGGCCTGATCGGCGTTCTTCTCATCATCCGTCCGGGAACTGAAGGTTTTGACCGCTGGTCTCTCCTTGGTCTCGCGTCAGTTGCCTGTGTGGTGGTGCGTGACCTGTCGGTGCGGCCGTTGCAAGGCCAGGTGCCGTCGGCACTGGTGGCGCTCGGGGCGGCGGTGTCCGTCACCGCGATGGGCTGGATCGGTGCCGGGGTACAGGGGGTGCAGCCGTTGACCGGGATCGAGGCGACGAAGGTGCTTGGCGCCGGCCTCTTTCTGATCGTCGGCTACCTGACTTCGGTGATGGCCATGCGCAGCGGCGACATCGGTCTGGTCGCCCCGTTCCGTTATACCTCCCTGCTTTGGGCCATTGTTCTTGGCCTTCTGGTCTTTGGCGATTTGCCCGACGTATGGACCCTGATCGGGGCAGTCATCGTCATTGGTGCGGGGCTTTTCACGCTGCTGCGGGAACGCGCCCTGCGTCGACGGATGGCTGTCTGACCGGGTGGGCCAAGGGTCCCCGACCCTGTGTTGACACCCCAACCGATTCCCCCTATACGCGCCGCAACCCAAGTTACCGGTCCCGATCGGGATATGGGTCAGAGCGCTTGAAGTGGTCATGATCCGGGCTTCCCGCCCCGATCCTCTGGAAGTCCACCGCGTCATCCCCGGCTTGGGGGTGGGTGCGGTGTTTGCGTTTTGCGATTCGCGCAAGGCGCATCGAGAAGCGGCGCTCCCGGCATCTCTTGGGGGCGAGTATCGAAACGAGGAACGTGAATGCCGACTATTCAACAGCTCATCCGCAAACCGCGGGAGCCTAATGTGCGCAAGTCCAAGTCGCAGCACTTGGAATCCTGCCCGCAGAAGCGTGGGGTTTGCACCCGCGTCTACACCACCACCCCGAAGAAGCCGAACTCGGCCATGCGGAAAGTCGCCAAGGTGCGCCTGACCAACAGCTTTGAGGTCATCTGCTACATTCCCGGTGAAAAGCACAACCTTCAGGAACACTCGGTCGTCCTGATCCGCGGCGGTCGTATCAAAGACCTTCCCGGCGTGCGTTACCACATCCTCCGCGGTGTTCTCGACACGCAGGGCGTCAAGGAACGTCGTCAGCGTCGTTCGAAATACGGCGCCAAGCGTCCGAAGTGAGGA
>JANPJU010000096.1:0-4275 GCA_031425675.1 Paracoccaceae bacterium
AGCGCATGTTCTGCTCCTGCTTTTCTTGCTTTGGCCCAAGTCTTCTTGCTTTGGCCTGAGTCTATGCCCCCGCGACCCCGGTTGCCAAGTCGGGGTGCCCCCACTGGCATCAAATGGCCGAGAGCGTGGGCTTTCCTACGCCCCGCCACCGCTGTATAGGGCGGGAATGTCCGAAAACCCGCCGCTCCTTCGCCCCGATCTTGCCCGCGCTTTCGTGCCCGACACGCGGCGTATCGGCCAGCCGACCATTGGCATGGTCAGCCTTGGCTGCCCCAAGGCGCTGGTCGACAGCGAGCGCATCCTTACCCGCCTGCGCGCCGAAGGCTATGCGATCAGCCCCGACTACAAGGGTGCCGATGCGGTGATCGTGAACACCTGCGGGTTTCTGGACAGCGCCAAGGCCGAAAGCCTTGAGGCGATTGGCGAGGCCTTGGTGGAAAACGGCCGGGTGATCGTGACGGGCTGCCTTGGGGCGGAACCAGACTACATCACCGGCGCACATCCCCGCGTGCTGGCCGTCACCGGCCCGCACCAGTATGAGGCGGTGCTGGATGCCGTCCACGCCGCCGTGCCACCCGCGCCCGACCCGTTCATCGACCTTTTGCCCGCGACCGGGGTGTCGCTGACGCCGCGCCATTACAGCTATCTGAAGATTTCCGAAGGCTGCAACCACGCCTGCAAGTTCTGCATCATCCCCGACATGAGGGGGAAGCTGGTCAGCCGCCCCGCCCATGCCGTGCTGCGTGAGGCGGAAAAGCTGGTTGAGGCGGGGGTGAAGGAGTTGTTGGTGATCAGCCAGGATACGTCAGCCTACGGCGTTGACCGCAAGCATGACCTGTCCCCCTGGAAGGGCGCGGAAGTGCGCGCCCACATCACCGACCTTGCGCGTGAGATGGGCAAACTGGGGGCATGGGTGCGCCTGCATTACGTCTACCCCTACCCCCACGTCCGCCAGCTGATCCCGTTGATGGCGGAAGGGCTGGTGCTGCCCTACCTGGACATTCCGTTCCAGCACGCCCACCCCGACGTGCTGCGCCGCATGGCCCGGCCCGCCGCCGCTGCAAAAACGCTGGACGAAATCGCCGCCTGGCGCGCGGTGGCCCCCGATCTGACGCTGCGGTCGACCTTCATTGTAGGCTACCCGGGTGAGACGGAGGATGAGTTCCAGACCCTGCTCGACTGGCTGGATGAGGCGCAGTTGGACCGGGTCGGCTGTTTCCAATACGAAAACGTCGCTGGGGCGCGGTCCAACGCCCTGCCGGACCATGTGGCCGCAGACGTGAAGCAGGACCGCTTTGATCGCTTTATGGAAAAGGCCCAAGCGATATCCGAGGCGAAACTGGCCGCAAAGGTTGGAAAAGTGCTGGAGGTGATCGTCGATGAGGTTGACGAAGACGGTGCCACCTGCCGCACCAAGGCGGATGCACCGGAAATCGACGGCAACCTCTTTATTGATGAAGGTTTCGAATGGCTGGTCCCCGGCGACATCGTCAAGGTGATGGTGGATGAGGCGGGAGAGTATGACCTTTGGGGTCACCGCACCTGAGCCTGCCGCAACCGGGCATGCCGCGTGGCACCCCGACGCAGGCACTGGTCACCAGCCCTTGCCAGCCTAATTATCTTTCATGACCAGCGAAATTCGCGTCCTTTATAACGAAACCTGCCCGGTCTGCCGGTTCGAGATTGACGCCTACCGCCGCCGCGCGCTGGCGGACGGCTTGCCGATCCGCTTTGACCGGCTGGATAGCGCGGCTGACTGGGGACTGACCACGGATCAGGCGGCGCGGCAACTGCATGTCTGGCAGGACGGGCGCGTCCTTTCCGGCCTCGATGCGTTCCGCGCGCTTTGGTCGGCGATGCCACGCTGGCGCTGGCTGGCGCGGGTCACCGGCTGGCCGGTGATCCGGCCCGTGGCTGATACGCTTTATGCCCGCCTTGCCGCACCGCTGCTGTATCGGGCGCACCTGCGGCGCAGCCAGCGCCCCTGATTTCCTGTCTGAAAAAATATCCTCGGGGGGGAGGCGCGCCCCGCGCCGAGGGGGGCAGAAGGCCCCCCTGCCTGTGCCAGTTCAGGGCACCTACCCCACAAGCACCACCCCCCAGGCCACCCCGGCTGCAAGCGCCGCAAGCGCCACGCAAGCTGACCCACAATCCTTGGCCTTCTTCGCGCGGGGGTCCGGCCCGGGTGACAGGTGATCGACCACCTCTTCCAGCCCGGTGTTGATCAGCTCTGCCGCCAGCACCAGAAGTCCCAAAGCCAGGATCAGGCCGCGTTCGGCGGGGGTCAGCTCCAGAGAAAAGGCCAGCGTGGCGGAAAAGAGGTTCACCACCGTCCACTGGCGAAGGGTCTTTTCCGTGGCCCAGGCGGCGCGCCAGCCATCGCAGGACCAGATCACCGTCTTGGCAAAGCGCCGCGCCTCGGCGGCCAGCATGTCGCGCATGAAATCTCTCCCCCAGATCCGCCAAGGTTAGCCGCGCCGGGCGCTTGCGTCGAGGTCACCGCGCAGCGCCGCAAGGACCGCGCGGGTGCTGGTCACGATATGGGCAAAGCGGTCGCCCCCCAGATGCACACCGCCATACCAGCGGGTGACCACAATGATGTGGTCGGTCAGGCCCTCACGCTCAAGCATTTTCAGGATCACCGCGCCGGCCCCGGCCTCGCCATCATCGGCCTTCAGGCGGCCACCGTCGGACAAGATCACCGCCCAGCTGTGATGCGTGGCCTTGGCAAAGCGGCGGCGGGCGCGCAAGGCGGCAAGGAAGCCGTCAATTTCGGCCCGGTTGCGAACCAGCCCAGCAGCGGCGGCATAGCGTGAGCCGCGGTCGCGCACAGTGTCTTCAAGAACCATCATTCCGTTAGTCTGGCACGGGGGCCGGGCGGGGCACAGGGCCTGCGTCACGGCAAATGCGCGCGCACGGTCAGGCGACCAGCGCCTCGATCCCGGTCTTGTTCGGGCAGAAATCTGGCATCGTCCGGGCCGGGCCCGACCGAGCAAGCCAGGCCTCACAATCAGGTTTGTGGGCGCAGGCGGCGCAGCGGGTGACCAGAACCTGAAGTTCGGCCCGGGAAAGCCAGCCGTCCAGCACCGCACGCGCAAGATTGACCCCGCTGATCCGGCCCATGCCACGGGTCAACCACCAGGCCTTTGGTGCTTCGGGATAGCCGATCATGGGGACCTCTCCTGTTCAGATTGCCCGATGCTGCCAGTCGCAATTGCGCTGCGCCTTGACGCAGATCAACCGCCCCCAAGACGGCGGACGGTGGCGATCACCTGCGCCTTGCGCAGGGCATTTGGCGGATGGCTGCCAAGGAACCGGTCGCCTGGGTCGGGCAGGCGGTCAAAGAAACCACTGCCGCGCACCGGATCAAACCCGGCGACGAACGCGATTTCCGCGCCAAGGGCATCGGCCTCAAGCTCAAAGTCACGCGAGTAGCTGCGGGCGGCAACCTCGGCCCCAAAGTTTTGTGCTGCGCGCACCTCATCTGGGGTGGCGCCGTTCGCCTGCGCCAGCACCCCGGCCAGAAGCGCGCCGGTCATCGCCTGATCCTGGCGGCGGGGGATATGGCCGGCGATGTGATGGGCCGCCTCATGCCCCAGAACGAAGGCAAGTTCGTCGGCGTTCTGGGCATCGCGGATCAGCGCCAGCGTGAAGCCGACGACCGGACGGCCCCGGGCATCGACCGTCTGGAAAGCATTTGGCGGCTGTCCGGGGCGGTCGTCGATGACAATGCGGAAGTCACAGTTGCGCACTTCGGCGCGGGCCCGGCAAACCTGTTCGGCCACCGGTTCAACGGCCGCCAGAACCTGCAGAAACGTGACCGCCTGCGCCCGCGCAGCCTGCTCGACCGGGGTGGGCAATGGGTCGGGTGCGGCAAGGGGCGCCGGAGACGTGGTGACGCAGGCGGAGAGTAAAAGCGTAAAGGCCAGCGTGATCGGCAAGAACAGGCGCATGCGGGACCTTTTTTGGGCTTTGATACCGCTTAGGGTAGCAAATTGCGGGCCTTGGGAAAGGGCGCATCACGCAGGTGTCATGCGAAAGATCCGGGCGAAACAGTTCGGCGAAAGACGTCGGGCGACAGGTGGCGATTGCCTTGGGCGACGGGCATGGCTAACCTGCGGACATGTTCACCATCGAGCACGAGTTTGACGCCACCGTAATCACCCTTGTCGATGAGGGTGAAGATCTGCCCTTGCTGGAAGATGTGGTGATCAACGCCTTCGAAGATTGCGTAACGATCGACCAGATTGATCCCCGTACCGAAGAGGTGTTGCG
>JANPJU010000097.1:0-10478 GCA_031425675.1 Paracoccaceae bacterium
CCCCCACGGCGCGGGCGGCCTAAGGCACGTCACCCGCCGATTCGCGAAAAAGGTTAACGCCCCCTCTCAACCCCGCGCGTAGAGACGGAAGGAAGACGCCCCAAAGACCGATCCAAGACACCGTCTTCTTCCCAAACTCAACCCATTACTCCAGCGTTCCCAACCACTTATCCCCCCGTTGCGCGGCCCCTCGAAAAAACTCTCGTTCATCTCCCTTTAACCTCCCCCACCTTGACGCCCACCCCGCCCCCCGGTCACATCGCCCGCATGGCCGCCAACATCCGCTCTCTCGAACGACGCCTTGGCGACTGGGCCCGCGCAAGGCTTCCCTTCGCGCTGGCCGAGTTTGTCATGTTCGTCCTGAAACAGGGCTGGGCCTGCGTGTTTGGCGGGCTGCTGCTCGCGGCCATCATCGCCACAAAGCTGATCTGGCAGCCCGACTGGCCCCTGCAACGCTATGATTTCCTGTTCCTTTTCGCCATCGCCACTCAGGCCATCTTCCTGGCAACGAAACTGGAAACTTGGGAAGAGGCCCGAGTGATCCTCCTTTTCCACCTCACCGGCACCGCGATGGAGTGGTTCAAGGTCAACGCCGGGTCATGGTCCTACCGCGAGGCCGGGGTCTTCATGATCCTCGGCGTGCCGCTGTTTTCAGGCTTCATGTATGCCTCCGTCGGCAGCTACATCGCCCGGGTGATCCGCGTCTTTGACATGACATTTGCGCCCTACCCCAGCTTCCCGCTCACTGTGGTTCTGGCCGTCGCGATCTATGTCAACTTCTTCGCGCACCACTTCCTGCCCGACATCCGCCCCGCACTTTTCCTTGCAACTTTAATGCTTTACGCCCGCACCAAGGTCTGGTTCCGCATCCATGACCGCCACTGGTGGATGCCCATGCCCCTTGCTGCTTTCCTTTCGGCGCTGGCGCTTTGGGTGGCCGAAAATGTGGGAACCGCCACCGGCACCTGGGTCTATTCCGGCCAGATGCCCGGCCAGATTGTCGGCCTCGCAAAGCTGGGGTCGTGGTATCTGCTGCTTTACGTCGCGTTTGTAACTGTCACGCTTGTCACCCGCCGGGCGCTGTCATCGCAGTCGCTTGGCGTCACAGATATCCACGCCACGCCAAAAAGGCGATGATCGCCAGGATCAGCGCCAGCACGCCAAACCCCACCGACCCGATCATCCCGGCAATGGTATCACGACGGCGGCCTGCGGGATCTATCGTCATAAGGTGCTTTACGCAGGCGTCATAGGCGTCGGCGACCTGACCCATGTCGATCTGGCCCAACAGCTTGGGGTTCTTAGATTTTTCTGCCGCGACAGCCAGAAATTGCGCGCCTTCACGCACCTTCTTCGGCAACATTCGTCCACCCCGCCGCAGTTTGGCCGAAAGATCACGCCCCGTCAGATTCAACCGATCTTCCAGAAGCCCCGCCACCCGATCCGCCATTTGCTGGATCGCTACCGCACTCATTCTTGAAATCCTCCGACGCCCAGCAGCGACACTACGGGCTATCGCCGGAGCGTTCAACTGGTCTGGCCTGACGCCTGCGTGAAGGGTATATCAAGCCATGCTTGCCCAAATCCTGCACCCCGCCGTTGCAACGGCCACCCAACCAACGCTTGTCATCGCACATGGCCTTTATGGCTCGGGCAGAAACTGGGGTGTCATCGCCCGCCGTCTGGCCGTTTGCCGGAACGTCATCGCCGTCGACATGCGCAACCACGGCGACAGTCCACGGACCACCACGCACAGCTACCCTGACATGGCCGCAGACCTGGCTGAGGTGATCACCGCCGTTGGCGCGCCGGTTGACCTGCTGGGTCATTCGATGGGCGGCAAGGCAGCGATGCAACTGGCGTTGACCCAGAGAGCGCTGATCCGCCGTCTGGTCGTGGCCGACATTGCCCCCGTGACCTATACCCATGATCAGACCCGCCACGCCGACGCGATGGACGCACTCGACCTGTCGCAGATCACCACACGGCCGCAGGCGGATGCTGCCCTTGCCGGCCAGATGGATGATCCTGCCCTGCGCGCCTTTTTCTTGCAGTCACTTGACCTTGGGTCGCACCCGCCCCGCTGGAAGCTAAATCTGTCCGTCCTGAAAGCCGAGATGTCGAAGATCGTTGGCTGGCCGGGGACGCAAGGCCACTTCGACAACGCGGCTTTGTTCCTGACAGGCGCAGAAAGCCACTATGTCCGCCCGGAGCACCGCGAGACGATCCGCGCGCTGTTTCCCAAGGCCCGCTTTGCCAAGATTCCCGGTGCCGGCCATTGGCTGCACGCCGAAAAACCGCGTGAATTCGAGGAAACGGTCCACGTTTTCCTCGAGGCGTGAGGGGCGGCTGCGGGGTCAGGAAATTTCGCGCGCGACCAACAAGCTGACCGGCAGGGCGGCCATCGCCCCAACCGCAGCGGCAACAAGAATCGGCCACAGGGTCACATACCCCAGACTAAGCACCGCAATGACGGCAGACCCCGCAAGGGCCGAGCCGATGATTGAATAAAGAAGGAGCGTCAGGCGCATCTGGTAACCTTCCGGTTCTGGGTCCGATGCGTTCATCTTAAGCGAAGGTCACGGCTCCCGCCTTGATCCCGGTCAAGTCATCCTGCCAATGACTGTCCCGTTTGCGCCGCCTTAAGCACTTCGCGCAAGACCGTCGCGGGCAGCGGCACCGGGTTGCCTTTCATTGACGACGCCCCCATTGCCGCCGTCACGATCGCGGCATGCATCGCTGGCCTTACACCCAAGCCGGCCAGATCGGGCAACCCTGCAGAATGGGCCCAGGTTTGCAACGCCGCCGGGGCCATGTCCGTTGTGCAGCCCAGCTCTGTTGCCAGGATCGTGCAAACCTCATTCAGTTTTGACCGCGCGGCCCCGCTTGCCGCCGCCCGGTTCGCCGCCAGCACGGGTGCCAGAAGCGCGCCGCAGATTGCGCCGTGCGCGGCGCCGGTCATCCCGCCAATCACGCCTGCAAAGCCGTGGACGGCCCCAAGGCCGCTATTGGCCAGGGCAAGACCACCACAAAGGCTGACCCAGGCCAGATGGTCCCGAGCATGTGCATCCTCACCGTCCCGCAGCCGCAGCAACGCCGCCAGTCCCAGCCCGATTGCCGGCCGAGCCAGCGCATCGGTGTAGGCGGTGGCTTTGCACGACACATAGGGCTCAATCACCTGCGTCACCGCGTCAAGGCCCGCAGAAAGCGTCACCGCCCAAGGACAGCCGTCCGTCAGTGCCGGATCAACAATCGCCAGCCGCGCGACCATTCGGTCATCGCGCAAAGAGACCTTGCGGCCCTCACCCGGAAAGCCCGCGGGAAGACCGATGACCGCGTTTTTCGTAACCTCAGCCCCGGTGCCTGCGGTGGTGGGGATAGCAATGAAAGGCAAGGGGGCGGCGGTCAGGGGCAGGCCCTGCCCCGCCACCTCAAGATGCTGCATCGGATCACCGGGTGCCGGGATCAGCCCGGCCAGCGCCTTGCCAAGGTCCAGCGCAGCACCTCCCCCGATGGCCACCACCCAATCGGGCCGATGGTCACGCGCGGTGACAAGGGCGGCCGTCAGATCTGCCAGGGTCGGTTCGCCTTGACAGGCAATTGTGATCACCCCGGAACCGAGAGCGTCCACCAACCAGATGGCCCTGCTTGGGTTCGCTCCATGCACCACCACGCCACGCGCTCCATAGGCACGGATCATTGCGGGGGCCTTGGCCGCCTCACCCCGGCCAAAGAGGATGCGGCCGGGGGCGGTGATGCCAAACGGTGTCATACGCTCATTGTGGCGGCTATTGCCTTGCCCCAACGTGCGTATTTCGCATCGCGGGTGGCCGCGTCCATCTGCGGGGTAAAGCGGCGGTCGAGCGCCCAGGATTTGGCAAACTCCTCCGGCCCGCCGATCACGCCCGCCTGCATTGCGGCAAGGTAGGCGGCCCCCAGCGCCGTCGTCTCAGTCACTTTCGGGCGGTCCACGGGCGCGCCAAGGATGTCGGACAGGAACTGCATCGTCCAGTCGCTGGCCGTCATCCCGCCATCGACGCGCAGCACGCCTTGGGCTTCAGTGCCCCAATCGGCGCGCATCGCCTCCAAGAGGTCGCGGGTCTGGTAGCCCACGCTTTCCAGCGCCGCGCGGGCCATCTCGGCCGGGCCGGAATTGCGGGTCAGGCCAAAGATTGCCCCCCGGCTGTCAGGCCGCCAATAGGGCGCGCCAAGGCCGGTGAAGGCGGGCACCAGGATCACGCCCTGCGCCTCTTCCGCCGCCTCGGCCAAGGGCTGGGTTTCCTTCGCCTCGCGGATGATCTTGAGGCCGTCGCGGAGCCACTGGACCACGGCCCCGGCAATGAAGATCGACCCTTCAAGGGCATAGGTCGGCTGGCCTTTCAGCTGATAGGCAATGGTGGTCAGCAGTCGGTTTTTCGACGGGACCATATCCGTGCCGGTGTTCAGCAGCGCAAAGCAACCGGTCCCGTAGGTGGATTTCATCATGCCAGCGCTGAAACAGGCCTGTCCCACGGTCGCGGCCTGCTGGTCACCCGCGACTCCAAGGATCGGAATCTCACGCCCGAAAAGATCGGGCCGTGTGACGCCGTAAGGCGCCGCGCAATCGTGGACCTGCGGGAGGAGGGTCATGGGGATACCCAACAGCCCGCAAATTTCACTGTCCCATGCGCCCTTGGCGATATTGTAGACCATGGTGCGTGAGGCGTTGGTCGCGTCGGTCGCATGCACCTTGCCGCCGGTCAGGTTCCAGATCAGCCAGGTGTCGACGGTGCCAAAGGCAAGCTCTCCCCGTTCGGCTTTCGCGCTAGCGCCTTCGACGTGGTCAAGCAGCCATTTGATCTTGGTGCCCGAGAAATAGGGGTCCAGCAACAGGCCGGTGCGCGCGGTGATCATCGCCTCATGCCCGGCGGCCTTGAGGGCGGCGCAGGTGTCGGCGGTGCGGCGATCTTGCCAGACGATCGCGGGGTGGATCGGCTGGCCGGTGGCGCGGTCCCAGATCAGGGTCGTCTCACGCTGGTTGGTGATGCCGATGGCGGCGATGCTGGCCGCCGTGACCCCAGCCTTTTCAATCGCGGCGCGGGCGGTTCCGGCAACGGTGGACCACAGGTCAGCCGGATCATGTTCCACCCAGCCGGGACGGGGGTAGGATTGCGGAAACTCTTCCTGCGCGCTGGCAACGGGCCTCAGGGCCGCATCAAACAGGATCGCGCGGGAAGAGGTGGTGCCTTGGTCGATGGCAAGTATATGGGTCATCGTCCTGCCCTTGTCGTGTCTATGACATTCATATTGGCCCAAATATCCCCGCCGGAGGCATCAGGTGGTGGCCGTCCAAGGCTGCGGCGGGGATATTTGGACCAGTATGAAAGGGGCAAGGCAAAGGCCCTGCCCCTTCTGTTTTTCAGATCAGTTCTGCCAGGACTTGATCAGCTCGTCATAGCTGACGGTTTCGCCCATCGGCTTTTCGTTCTCGATCTTGGCAACCGGAGCGCCCGGCTGGTCCAGCCAGTATTGCGCATCGACCACTTCGTTCAGCTTCGGGCCGATGTCGCCCTGCACGCCGGAACGCTCGATCCGCTCCAACACTTTTTCCTGCTCTTCGCACAGGGCATCCAGCGCTTCCTGCGGGGTTTTATCCCCCGACATGGCATCGCCGATGTTCTGCCACCACAGCTGCGCCATCTTCGGATAGTCCGGGATGTTGGTGCCGGTGGGCGACCACTGCAGACGGGCGGGCGAGCGGTAGAATTCGATCAGGCCGCCCAGTTTCGGGGCCCGCTCGGTGAACGATTCATGCTGGATCGTCGATTCGCGGATGAAGGTCAGGCCGACATGGGCCTTCTTCACGTCCACGGTCTTGGAGGTCACGAACTGTGCGTAAAGCCAGGCGGCCTGCGCACGGTCAACCGGGGTGCTTTCCATCAGCGTCCACGATCCCACGTCCTGGTAGCCGATCTTCTGGCCGTTCTGCCAGTAGACGCCGTGGGGCGAGGGGGCCATGCGCCACTTGGGCGTGCCGTCCTCGTTCATCACGGGGGTGCCTTCAACCACGGAGGCGGCGGTGAAGGCGGTGTACCAGAACATCTGCTGGGCAATGGCGCCCTGAGCCGGAACCGGGCCAGCTTCTCCAAAGGTCATCCCGGCCGCTTCGGGCGGGGAATACTTCTGCAGCCACTCGATCGCCTTGGTCACGGCATAGACCGAGGCCGCGTCGTTGGTGGACCCACCGCGCGTGACGCACGAGCCTACGGGGCGCGAGTTTTCATCAACGCGGACGCCCCATTCATCGACCGGCAGGCCGTTCGGTTCGCCAACGTCGCCGCCACCAGCCATCGAAAGCCAGGCATCGGTGTAGCGCCAGCCAAGCGACGGGTCTTTCTTGCCGTAGTCCATGTTGCCATAGACACCGGTGGCCGGGCCGCCGGCATAAGACATGTCGCGCCCGGTAAAGAACTCGGCGATGTCTTCGTAGGCCGACCAGTTGACCGGAACGCCAAGGTCATAGCCATACTTGGCCTTGAAATCGTCCTTGGTTTTCTGATCGTTGAACCAGTCGTAGCGGAACCAGTAAAGGTTCGCGAACTGCTGGTCGGGCAGCTGGTACAGCTCTCCATCCGGAGCGGTGGTGAACGAGGTGCCGATGAAATCGGCCAGGTCCAGACCTGGGTTGGTGACGGCAGCACCTTCGCCAGCCATCCAGTCGGTCAGGCTGCGCGCCTGCTGATAGCGCCAGTGGGTGCCGATCAGATCGCTGTCGTTGACATAAGCGTCATAGATGTTCTCGCCGGTCTGCATCTGCGTTTGCAGCTTTTCGACAACGTCGCCTTCGCCGATCAGGTCATGGGTGACCTTGATGCCGGTGATCGCCTCGAACGCCGGGGCAAGCACCTTGGCCTCATATTCATGCGTGCCGATGGTTTCCGACACGACCTTGATTTCCATGCCAGCATAGGGCGTTGCGGCATCAATGAACCATTGCAGTTCGGCTTCTTGTCCAGCGCGGTCAAGCGAGGACAAATCGCCAATCTCGGCATCAAGGAAGGCTTTTGCCGCCTCGATGTCAGCCCAGGCAGGGACGCCTGTTGCCATCAGCGCAAGCGCCATGGCCGTTGCGGTGGAACGAAGTCTCATGTGATTCCTCCCAGAATGTTGAGACGTTGGTCTTTTGTTGGCCTTCGGGCGGCTCCTCATCCGCCCGATGGCCCGTTGCTTGCCCGTCAGACCCAGCGAAAGACCGCGAAGGCAAAGACAAGGCAGAGGATCAGCGCGCCCCAAAGGGGGGCACCGAAGAAAAAGAGCCAGCCAAGGTTGATGAAGGCCGAGCCCAAGAGCGAAATGAACAGCCGGTCGCCGCGCGTCGTCTCGATGCGCAGAACGCCCAGACGCGGGGTTTCGGGATAGCGGATCGCCAGCAGCGTCATGATGATAAGAAGGCTGGCGATGATCCAGAAGAAGATGGCGACCGGAAAGGTCCAGGCCATCCAGAAGCCGGGGATCAGGGACCCGGTCCAGTCCCTGACGCCGTCGCCATCCACGGGCACTGCCCAGAACAACAGTGCCAGAATTGCAGCCATCAGACCGGCAAGGGTCAGGTAGATCGGGGTCCAGCGGGTTTCGGTCATCATACCCTCCCCAGGGCGAAGCCCTTGGCGATGTAGTTGCGGACGAAGTAGATAACGAGCGCGCCGGGCACGATGGTCAGCACCCCGGCGGCGGCAAGAACGCCCCAGTCCATTCCGGAGGCGCTGACGGTGCGGGTCATCGTGGCGGCGATGGATTTCGCGTTCACGGTGGCCAGCGTGCGGGAAAGCAGCAGTTCCACCCATGAGAACATGAAGCAGAAGAAGGCCGCGACCCCGATGCCACTGGCGATCAGCGGCATGAAGATCTTGAGGAAGAAGCGCGGGAAGGAATAGCCGTCGATATAGGCGGTCTCATCAATCTCTTTCGGGACGCCGCGCATGAATCCTTCCAGGATCCACACCGCCAGCGGCACGTTGAACAGGCAGTGCGCAAGGGCGATGGCGATGTGCGTGTCGAACAACCCGACTGATGAATACAGCTGGAAAAACGGCAGCGCAAAGACGGCGGGCGGGGCCATGCGGTTGGTCAGCAGCCAGAAGAACAGGTGCTTGTCACCCATGAAGTTGTAGCGGCTGAAGGCATAGGCCGCTGGCAGCGCCACGGTCAGCGAGATGACCACGTTCATCGTGACGTAGATCAGCGAATTGACGTAGCCCATGTACCAGCTGGGATCGGTCAGGATGGTCACATAGTTCTGCAAGGTGAAGGTCTGGGGGTAAAGCGAGAAGGTCGAGGTAATCTCGGTATTGGTCTTCAAGCTCATGTTGATCAGCCAGTAGATCGGGATCAGCAGGAACAGCAGGTAGACCGTCATAACGATAGCGGAGGATTTGATGCGCATCAGCGGTTCTCCTCACGGTCAAGGTTCGTCATCACGGTGTAGAAGACCCATGAAATCAGCAGGATCACGCAGAAGTACATCAGGCTGAATGCAGCGGCGGGGCCAAGGTCGAACTGACCGGTGGCCATCTTGGCAAGGTCGATCGACAGGAACGTGGTGGAGTTGCCGGGGCCGCCGCCGGTGACGACAAAAGGCTCGGTGTAGATCATGAAGCTGTCCATGAAGCGCAGCAGGACGGCGATCAGCAAGACGCCCTTCATCTTCGGCAGTTCAATGTAGCGAAAGACGCTCCACCGTGTCGCCTGGTCGATCTTGGCGGCTTGGTAATAGGCCTGAGGGATGGATTGCAGGCCCGCGTAGCACAGCAGCGCTACCAGCGAGGTCCAGTGCCAGACATCCATCACCACAACGGTGATCCAGGCATCCAGGGAGTCGTTAGTGTAGTTGTAGTCGATGCCCATCGCCGCAAGCGTGTGACCCAACAGGCCAATGTCAACGCGGCCAAAGATTTGCCAGATCGTGCCGACCACGTTGAATGGGATCAGCAAGGGCAGCGCCATCAGGATCAGCACAAGGCTGGCCCAGAACCCCTTTTTCGGCATGTTCAGTGCGATGAAGATGCCCAAAGGCACCTGAATCGCCAGAATGATCGCCGAAAACAGGATCTGGCGCCCCAGCGCGTCATGCAGACGGTCCGAGGTGACCATATCCTCAAACCATTCGAGCCCCGCCCAGAAGAATTCGTTGTTCCCGAAGGTGTCGTTGAAGGCGTAGTTCACCACCGTCATCAGGGGCAGCACCGCCGAAAAGGCGACCAGCACCAAGACGGGCAGCACCAGGAACCAGGCCTTGTTGTTCTGGGTCTTGTCCATGGCTTCAGGCCCCCCGCGCGATGTCTGATGGTGCTACGCGCCAGTCGTTTGCGTAGACGTTGACCCGGCCCGGCGCGAAGGTGACGCGGGGGTCGGCGGGGATGGTCATCCCTTCGCCAAGGATCGCGTTCAGGGGCTGGCCGCCAAGTTCGGCCCGCAGGATGCGGTGGCGGCCCACGTCTTCGACCCGTTTGACGGTTACCGGCATCCCTTCATCCGACACGGTCACATATTCCGGCCGGATGCCAATCTGGATGCGGCCCGTGGTCGGCGCGTAAACCGCGCCCAGGGGCACCGAGACGCCCCCCAGCCGCGCCTCGGACCCCGAAACCTCGGCGTCAAAAAGGTTCATACCGGGTGAGCCGATGAAGTAGCCCACAAACGTATGGGCGGGGGTTTCGAACAGCTCCTCCGGTGTGCCCATCTGAACGACGCGGCCGTCATGCATGACCACGACCTTGTCAGCGAAGGTCAGCGCTTCGGTCTGGTCATGGGTGACGTAGATCATCGTATGGCCAAACTCACGGTGCAGCGATTTCAGCTGGGTGCGCAGTTCCCACTTCATGTGGGGGTCGATCACGGTCAGGGGTTCGTCGAACAGGATGGCATTCACATCTTCCCGCACCATACCGCGACCAAGGCTGATCTTCTGCTTGGCATCGGCGGTCAGGCCGCGCGCCTTTTTGTCCAGCATCGCCTCCATCCCGATCATCGCGGCGATCTGGTCGATGCGGCGGGTGATGTAGGCGGGGTCCATCCCCCGGTTGCGCAACGGAAAAGCCAGGTTCTGGCGGACGGTCATCGTGTCGTAGACCACCGGAAACTGGAACACCTGCGCGATGTTGCGGGCCGAGGTTTCGGCGTCGGTCACATCCCGGTCACCAAACAGCACCCGGCCCTGGCTTGGGCGCACAAGGCCGGAAATGATGTTCAGAAGGGTAGTCTTTCCGCAGCCCGAGGCACCCAGCAGCGCATAGGCGCCGCCATCATCCCAGACGTGGTTCATTTCCTTAAGCGCAAAGTCGCGGTCATCCCTTGGGTGCGACAGATAGCTGTGGGCAAGGTTGGAAAGCGTTATCCGGGACATGTCACACCGCCATCGCATAAGGGGCGGGGGCGGCAAGGCGGCCCGCGGTGTCAAACAGATAGACATGCGCCGGATCAAGGTAGATCGACAGTGGCGC
>JANPJU010000098.1:0-21266 GCA_031425675.1 Paracoccaceae bacterium
CCGTCGGTCAGGACAAAGAAGCTGGCCTCTTCGCCGGTCATGAATTCTTCGATCACGACCTCGGCCCCGGCGGCCCCGAACTCGCCGCCAAACATGTCGTCGATGGCCTCCAGCGCCTCGGCCACGGTCATGGCGACGATCACGCCTTTGCCCGCGGCAAGGCCGTCGGCCTTGACGACGATGGGGGCCCCTTTTTCGGCAATGTAGGCACGGGCCGGGGCGGCGCTGGTAAAGTGCGCATATCCGGCGGTCGGCGCGGCGCAGGCGTCGCAGATTTCCTTGGTGAAGGCTTTTGACGCCTCCAGCCGTGCAGCCGCAGCCGAAGGGCCGAAGGTGAGAAGGCCGGCCTGACGGCAGGCGTCGGCCACCCCGGCGGCGAGGGGGGCCTCGGGCCCGACGATGACGAAGTCGATGGCGTTTTCAGCGCAGAAGGTCACCACCGCGACGCCGTCAAGAATGTCGATGTCGGCCACTTCTGCCAGCATGGAAATGCCCGCGTTGCCGGGGGCCACGATCAGCCGGTCGCACTTGGGGTTCTGCTTGACCGCCCAGGCAAGGGCGTGTTCCCGGCCTCCGGACCCAAGGATGAGGATGTTCATGGCGGCACCTCCGGCAGGGCTTTGCAGCCTGATAGGGATGGGCCGTACCGCTGGCAAGCCCTGCCGATTTCCTCAAGGAAATCGCACCAGGGGATTTTGAGGGCTTTGGTGAGGAGTTTTCGAAAACTCCGTGCCTTCCCCTTGCGCGGCGTCCGGCCTATCCTTGCGGAATGGACCTGCTTGACGACACCCCTGATCCCGGCGCGCCCCTGCAAGGCAACCACCCCGAATATACCGTGTCCGAGCTTTCAGGCGCGGTGAAGCGGGTAATCGAGGGGGAATTCGGCCTTGTCCGCGTCAGGGGTGAGGTGGGGCGGGTGTCACGGCCAGCCTCGGGGCACCTTTATTTTGACCTCAAGGATGATCGCAGCGTGATTGCCGCCATCAGCTGGAAGGGGCAGGTCGCCAAGATGCAGGTCCGCCCCGAGGAGGGGATGGAGGTTATCGCCACTGGACGAATGACCACCTTTCCGGGGCAGTCTAAGTATCAGCTGATCGTCGACGATGTTGCCCCGGCCGGCGCGGGCGCGTTGATGGCGATGCTGGAAAAGCGCAAGGCCGCGCTGCAGGCAGAAGGGCTGTTTGATCCGGGTCGCAAGCAGGCGATTCCTTATCTGCCGGCGGTGATCGGGGTCATCACCTCACCCTCAGGCGCGGTGATCCGGGACATTTTGCACCGGCTGCGCGACCGGTTTCCGCGCCATGTCCTGATCTGGCCGGTGGCAGTGCAGGGGCAGGACTGTGCGGCGCAGGTGGCCGCCGCGATCAGGGGGTTCAACGCGATTTTACCCGGCGGGCCGGTCCCGCGGCCCGATGTGCTGATCGTCGCGCGCGGCGGCGGGTCGCTGGAAGACCTTTGGGGGTTCAACGAAGACATCGTTGTGCGCGCGGCGGCGGCGAGTGACATTCCCCTCATTTCCGCCGTTGGGCATGAGACGGACACCACGCTGATCGATTACGCCGCCGACCTGCGGGCACCCACCCCTACGGCGGCGGCGGAACTTGCCGTACCGGTGCGACTGGAGCTTTTGGCCACGCTGGAGGCGCTTGGCGCGCGCCTGTTGCGCGGGACGGTGCAAGGGGTGACGTCACGCGGGCAGCGTTTGCGCGATCTGGGCCGCGCGTTGCCCCGGTTGGAGACGTTGCTGGCGACGCCCCGGCAGCGGCTTGACGCAGGCACCGCGCGCCTTGGGGCGGCGCTGGGGCTGGCGGTGGCACGCAAGCGGGGCGGGTTTGACCGGGTGGCCGGACGGGTGCAGCCGGCGCTTCTGCGCGGGGCGCTGGCCCGGCAGCGCGACCTCTTGCAAGGCAGGCAAGACCGGCTGACCCGGGCCATGGCGCTGCGGGCCGAGCGGCGGCGCGAACGGCTTGAGCCGCTGGCCGCCCGGTTGGCCCCGGCCTTGGCCCGGCTGTTGGGGGATGCCGCGCGGCGGACGGGCGACGGGCAGGTGCGGTTGCAGGCCTTGGGCGCGCGGCTGGACGCTGCCCCCGGCGCGCGGCTGGCCCGGCTGGCCGACCGGCTTGAGGCTTTGGACCGCACCCGCCAGACGCTTGGCTATGACCAGACGCTGAAGCGCGGCTATGCCGTGGTGCGCGGCGACGGGGTGGTGGTGACGGGCAAGGCCGGGGCGGAAAAGGCTGCGGTGCTGGAAATACAGTTCCACGATGGCCGCGTCAGTGTTGGCGGGCGTGGGGCGAAACGGGCCAAGGGTGACGGCGGACCGGGGCAGGGCAGTTTGTTCTGATAGCTGCAGGCAAAAATCCTTGCGCAGGGATTTTGACACATTTCCTGCTCATGAAATCTGGGACTCAGGCGCCGAGGAACCCTTCGCAGGTGACGAAATCCTGTGAGGGGAAAAGGCTGATCGGTTCACTGCTCTGATCGCCGCCGTAAAAGCCCGTCAGCCGGTCGCCCTGGTCGTGATACGTCCAGCAATGCGCCACCGGGTCGCCTATATAATCAAAGCAGATCATTTCGCCTTCCGGCCGCCAGCGGCCTTCAAGGCACTGGCTTGCATCGCGCCAGATGGCGCGGCGGCCGGGCAGGAAGGTTTCCACCCCGTAAATCCCGCCCGAATCGTGGGTGTCCATCGTCTTGCCTTCGACCAGATCCTCAAACCGTTCTGCGGAAAGGGGGGGGCCTGCGTCCGAAGGTGCATCCTCGGCCATGGCGAAGGCGGGCAGAGCGGCCAGCGTCAGCACCAGAAGCGGTTTCATACCCCGACCTCGGGGCCAAAGCAGGCCATGGGCGTGTTGGTGTCTTCGATCAACACCGGCGCGCGGTCGGCCGAACTTGAGGTGTGGCGTGCCGAAAGGCCGCTGTCACCTTCGGTTATTTCCCAGCAGACCGGGTCAGGCTGGTCTTCATAGACAAAGCAGATGGCAGAGCCGTCGCCATACCAATGGCCGGTCTTGCAGTCATCGCCCAGCACGGTCCATCGAACGCGGCGGTCTGACAGGTATTGCTCAACCCCGTAGACGCTGCCGAATTCAGCCCAGGTCATGGTGCGGCCTTGGGTCAGGGCCTCGAACGCCTCGGCGGTCAGCGGACCCTCGGCACGGGCGGCGGTGGCCGCGATCGTCAGGGCGGCAAGTCCGACCGCAGCGGCCAGGGCGCGCATCAGGCGCCCACATCCGGACCGGGGCAAGACAAGGGGGTATCGCTCCGCTCAACTTCGGTCAACCCGGCGCCCGACAGGTCATTCCGGGACAAGGCGCGCAGGGTGTCGCCCTCAAGCCAGAAAGTCCAGCAATGTGGCGTGGGGTCGTATTCGTAGACAAAGCAGATCGCCTCACCCTCGGCATACCAGCTGCCGTATTGGCAAAGATTCTCAGCCACGCTCCACCGGACCTGACGGTTGGCAAGGTATTCCTCGATCCCGAAGATGCCGCCGAACTGGCTGTAGGTGATGGTTTGGCCGGTGACCTGCGCATCAAATTCCTCGGCGCTCAGCGGCGTCTGGGCAAGGGCTGGCACGGCCAGAAATGCCAGGGCAAGAGCAAGGGATTTCATCCGTCAAGCACCCACATCAGGACCGGCGCAAGGCAAGGGTCCACCATCGCGTGAGCTTTCCGTGATCTCCCACCCGCCGCCATCGCCCATGTACCGCCCGCGGATCTGGCCACCATCCAGGAAATATAGCCAGCAGGCGGGGGTTGGGTCCGTTTCATATTCAAAGCAGATCTTGTCGCCCTGTTCATACCAGACACCATAGATGCACAAATCCCCGTCAAAGGCCCAGCGAACGCGGCGGCCCTCAAGATACTCTTCTGTGCCGAAAAGGCCGTTGCCATAGTCGTAGGTTATTGTTTCGCCCACGGTGTTGGCATCAAATTCCGGGCCGGTCAGCGGCGTTTCGGCCATCGCCGGAGAGATCAGCGCCGGGCTGGCGGCAAGAAAAAGGGCTGCAAGAAAGGGTCGCATCAAGGGCTCCGGTCAGGTCGTGATGATCATCGTGCCAGAGCGGCGTCGCATTGACCAGTCAAGGAGCCGTGTCTTGATGCCCCTGATCGCGCAAGCCCGTGTCGAAGCGGGGCCGACCGGGCGGACGCCAGCGGGCAAGGTGCGGCTTGATCGCGCGCCGCCAAAGGCTGGGCACCAGTGCCATGGCGCAGGCGATAGGCAGGGGCCAGGGCAGGCGGGGCGCCTCATCCACCGGCGGCAGGCGCAGCGCCGGAAATGGGCGTGCGGGGTTGGCATGGTGGTCGGAATGGCGCGAGGCGTTCAGCATCATCGCCGACGAAAACCAGTGCGCGGTGTTCCAGCTGTGGCTTGGGCCCACGGGTTCCAGCCGGCCATTGGCGTGGCGGGTCCGGATCAAACCGTAGTGCTGGACGTAATCCGACAACAGGATCTGGCTTTGCGCATGCAGCGCTAGCGCGATCCAGACCAGAAGACCCGGCCAACCGGCAATCACCACGGCCAGCACCAGCGCGGCCAAGCTGCCCAGAAGATAAGCAGCATAGGGGTGGATGCCCGGCGCTTGGCCTGGTCCCGGCGACTGGACATTGGATTCGGCCTGAGCTTTCGCCTGCGCGCGGCGGGCGGTCTCGGAACGGAAACCCTCGACAAAGCTGCCGCGCCAGGCGCGCAGGGCAAAACGGTAATACCCTTCCCCCGCCCGCGCCGTGTTCGGGTCAAGGGCGCTGGCGACATGCCGGTGATGCACCAGCCGGTGCGCGCTGGCGTGCTGGCCGAACAGAAGTGACACATAGACCGCCGCCCCCAGACGAAACAACTCGCGCCGGGGGCGGTGGATCAATTCATGCGCGGCGGGGTGGGCGACCTGGCCAAACCAGAACCCTGCGGCGAAAAACAGCAGCACCCTTTCGCCGCCGGCCAGCCCGCTATCGCCGGCAATGGCCCAGACCACAACGGGCAGCGCCGTCAATTGCCCCAGCGCCACGCAGACAAGCAGCAGGTCAGCCGCCGGAAATTCCACCCCTTCACCGGTGCCTGCCGTCATGGGAATCAGCTGGTCAAGCAGGATTGTCAGCACGCCCATGTAAAGGAATGCCGCCCAAAGCCAGGCCCCGCCCCACAACACGCCCAGCCCGATCAGGGGCAGGGGCAGCAGGGCGGCCAGCGCAAAGGCACCCAGCGGCATCGGGTGTGAGGGGGTGGCAATGGTCATACACACTTCTTAAATCAGGCGCGCGGGCGACCGCCAGTCCGTAGAATGACGCAGGGCGGGCAATGGCCAAACTGGGGGCCTTACGCCGTCATGGCAAAGCGGTTACACGGGTTTCGCGGCAACAGGAGGGCGACCCCCATGTCCTTTTTCAAGAAGCTGAAGGACAAACTCTTTCGGTCGTCGGACAAGATCGGCGAAGGGCTGGATGCGCTGGTCGGAGACGGTGATTCCGGGCCAGACCTGCCAGACTTGCCAGGCCCGGTGGAACGGGCTGCCATCCCTGCACCCTTGCCGCAGGCGATGGACGCAGGTGCTGACCCCTCAACCCGCCCCGGTCTTCTGGGCCGGATGCTGGGGCGCAGTGATGCGCCGCGCCGGGTTCTGGATGACGCCATGCTTGAAAGCCTGGAAGAGCTGCTGATCCAGGCCGATATGGGCGTGGACACCGCGGTGCGCGTCACCGCCAACATCGCCGAGGGGCGGTTCGGCAAGCGCATCTCCACCCCCGAATTGCGCGCGGCGCTGGCTGAGGAGGTGGCGCGGATCATGACCCCCGTCGCCCGGCCGATGCCGCTTTATCCCACCAAACCGCAGGTGGTGCTGGTCGTTGGCGTGAACGGGTCGGGCAAGACCACGACGATCGGCAAACTCGCCAGCCAGTTCAAGGCGGCGGGCAAGTCGGTGGTGATTGCGGCTGGCGACACTTTCCGCGCGGCGGCCGTCGAACAGTTGCAGATCTGGGGCACCCGCGCCGGGGTACCGGTGCTGACGGCTCCGGAAGGCAGTGACCCCGCAAGCCTTGCCTTTGATGCGCTGACCAAGGCGCGGGCGGACGGCGCGGACCTGCTCCTGATCGACACCGCTGGCCGGCTTCAGAACCGGCAGGACCTGATGGAGGAGCTGGCAAAGATCGTCCGCGTGATCCGCAAGGTTGACCCGACCGCCCCGCACAATACGCTGCTTGTGCTGGATGCGACCACGGGGCAGAACGCGCTTTTGCAAGTAGAGATCTTCCGCAAGATTGCCGACGTGTCCGGTCTGGTGATGACCAAGCTGGACGGCACAGCCAAGGGCGGGGTTCTGGTCGCGCTGGCCGACAAGTTCGGCCTGCCGATCCACGCGATTGGCGTGGGAGAGCAGATTGACGACCTTGCCCCCTTCGACCCCGATGACTTTGCCCGCGCGCTGGTTGGCGGAGACACGCTTGGCGGTGAAGGGTGAAGGTTTCGGCGCTCGCGCTGGCCTTTGCCTGCGCCAGCCCGGTTGCAGCGCAAGACCAGACCGCCTTACCGCTTTGTGTCGTGATCCGGGAACAGCTGTCAGACTCGGTTGATCGTGCAGCGCCCTTGCCCGGTACAGCGACTGTGGGCAATATCGCCGCGCAGTAGGGCGAAACCTGCGGTTTTGAAAACCTGAAGATTGGGGCGGGCCATATCGGCAGCCCGGACAGTCTGGCCGACCGGCTGGTGTTCCGCGGATCGTCGCTTGAAGGGTTGCACGATGGCCGCACCCCGCCTGACCGGCTGGACGTGACGGTTGAAAGCCTGCGTTTTTGTGGGCCAGACCGGCAATCCGCAGCTGGATAACCTGATGGCCGCGCAAGCGAAAGGCGGGGCTATTGAAGCTGCTGCCACCCTTGTCTGGTCGGGCGCCGCGCAGACCTTTGCTGTCGAAAGGCTGTATGTTGATCTTCCCGGTGACAACCGGGTTACACTGATTGCCAAGGCAACCGGGGTCGATCTTGCAACGACCGGCTTTGCGCTGACCGAGGCGGACCTTACGAAGCAAAGCCGCAGCCTGTTTGGAATCCTGTCTTCTGATGATGATCGGGCCGGCGCTGCTGCCGTCTGAGGGCGACATGCAGGCCGCCGAACGCGCAGCGAAGGCCAAGGCGGCAACTGTCTTCGCGGCCCTGCCGGAAGCAGTGGTATCAGCGCAAAGCAATGCGGCACTTCGGGCGCTGGTGGACGAATTGCCGAACCCCATGGGCAAATTCACGTTGGCGCTGCGTTCAAAGGCGGGGCTGGGGCCCGAACTCCTGACAGGCTATGCGATGACCGGTGCGCCTGATACGATTGCGGCCTTGGCACCTCTTCTTGACGGGCTGATCATTGACATCGGATGGACCCATGCACCGACGCCTAAGCTTTGCCCTGCTGGCCCTCTGGCTTGCCGCCCCGCTTGGGGCCGAGCCGGTTGCGGCGGATTGTACCGCGCTGGCTGCCGCGTTGCAGACATTTGCCGGTTATGACCTTTCCGTTCCACCCGCTGGTACGCAAGACGGCTGGTGCGTGCTTGACGGGGCTGCGCTCCGCACGGCTGTGCCCGGGCAGCCGGACCTTACCGCAGAACGGCTGCGTCTGCGCGGCAACGTGGATGGTGCGACGCTGGTCGCGATCCAGGTGGACCTGTTGGGCCTGCGCGTTGCGTTCAAGCCGGGAGACGAGGCTGTGGATGACCGCGTCCGCGGCCTTTTCCGGTTGCAGACCGCCGATCTGCGCCTGTCTGCCGCAGTCGACAGTGCCACGGGACAAGTCACCATCAACGACGGAAGGTTGGCGTTGTCCGGCGGTACCGAAGTGACCTTTTCTGCCACTGGCAAGGCCACCGGGTTGTCAGGCCCAGCGCTTCTTTCAGGGCGGCTGATGGCGCTGGATCTGGGCTGGAGGAACGATGGCCGCCTTTTGCGCCCGGTGATGGAGATGCTGGGCGAAGGGGTGACGGACGGGGCGAAAGGTGGGGCCGCCGTGGACGCATCCCGTCTGGCCTTGCGGCAGCTTGTCGACAACTTGCCCGCCAAGGCGCTGATCGACGACACCGGGGACGAGCTTGAGCAATGGGTTCTCGCCCTGCCGCAAGGGCGGGGACGCTTGCTGCTGTCGCTGGTCGCCGCCGATGGCATCGGCGCGGGGCAGGTGTTGATGGCAGGCCTGAAGGATGACCCGCTTGGCCCGGCGGCATTGTTGCAACTGCTGTCGGGCGCGCAGATTACCGCCAGCTGGACACCGGGGCTTGCGCCGTAAGGCGGGCGGATGGGCTTGATCCGCCGCTGATTTCACGCCACATGGCAATCGGGGGCAGGCTGCGCTGTCCGCCTTTTGTTACCACAATTCCCCCAGAACCCGCAGGGAAGGACCCCCAGGACCATGGCCGAAAGCAAGATCAATCCGGTTCTGAAACAGGTTCTGGAACTGGGGCCGACGCTTGTCTTCTTCGTAATCTACATGTGGATCAAGGATGAGTCGTTTGCGGTTCGGGGGGTCGAGTATTCAGGCTTCATTGTGGCAGCGCTGGTCATGGTGCCGCTGCTTCTTGCCTCAATTGCGGCGCTGTGGTGGCTGACCGGGGCGCTAAGCCGGATGCAGATCTTCGTCGCCGTCATGGTCATTCTCTTTGGCGGGCTGACGGCCTGGTTCAACGACGAAAGCTTTTTCAAGATGAAGACGACCATTGTCTACGGCACCTTTGCGGTGCTGCTGGGCGCGGGTCTGTTGCGCGGCGTCAGCCTGCTGCAATGGGTGATGGCGGACGCCTTGCCCATGAAACCAGAGGGTTGGATGATCCTGACCCGTCGCCTTGCCCTGATGTTCGCAGGCCTGGCCATAGCCAATGAGGTGATCTGGCGCACCCAATCGACCGAGCTTTGGGTCAAGCTGGAGACCTTCGCCATGCCCGCGGCGCTGTTTGTATTCCTGATGGTTCAGATCAGGATGCTTGGCCGATTCATGATCGAACCACCGGACGACAAGGTCTGACGCATTCCACAGGTTTGCCCTGACAGGGTCCGGTTGCTGCCCAAGCTCTGCCTTTATGCCTGACTACTCTTTGGGGAACGCGACGAATGAACGCGGCACTCGGGAGCTCACGATGTATCGGCATCCTTTCGACCTTGTTCGTATGTTCCTCAGCCTGTTTCAGGACCTGCCACCGATGTCGCGCAGCCTGTTCATTCCGGGTGCGGTTCTGTTGATCGGCTATCCCGTCCTTTCGGTGGCCTTGGGCGCAAGCCACGATGGGCAGGCCTTTGTAACGGCTTTTGTGATGGCGCTGGCCGTGCGGATCGGCATGGGGTTTGAAGGCATGGTGCGGCGGATGCTGACGCGCTATTCCGGTGGTCAGGCCGCGCTGCTGGCGGTGCTTTTCGCGGCGGTGCCGGTCGTTGCCTTGATCGGGGCGGAAGATCCGGTCTGGTGCCAGCGGGTGCAAAGCTTTTTCTATGTCGCGATTGGCGGCATCTTCCTGATGGACGTTTTGAAAGGTCGGGTCGCCACTGCAGCCAGTTTCTGGCCCGACGTTGAAATGCGCAGCCACCTTCCGAACCTGACCCGGATGATGGTGATCTACAACTTTGCTTTCCTTTTGTTGAACGAGACGCTGATCCAGACCATCCACGCCTCACATTGGCTGATGTTCTGGGCGCTGCTGCCGATCATCGGTCACATGGTGCTGCGCGCCATGGTGTTGACGGTCATCAACCTGGATGACGGCGGCCAGCCGGTCTGAGGCAGCCTGTCCGAACTAGCTTGTCACCAGACAGCCCGTCTTCCTGACATCAATGCAGCGTCGCAGCGCCGTCAGCACCCCTGACGGCGCATTCGACAGTGGCAGGAAGCCAAGCTCTGACAGTTTGCGGGCATAGACCTTGGAAAGGTCGGGATCGGCGGTCAGCGCGGCCTCATAGTTGCTGAAGGCGTCGTCAAGGCGGCCAAGGGCGATGTCTATCTGCGCCAGGGTGTCGAAATAGACCGCCTCCATCGGGCGACCGTCCGGGTTGGCGCGCAGAGGTGCGGTCAGGGTGTCAGCTTCGGACGCGTTCTGGCTGGCCAGAAGGGTGCGGGCCTGGATATTCAGCGCGGCCATGTTTTGCGGAAAGCGGAGCAGCAGCGCCTCGGCCTCGACGCTGACTTCGGTGACGGGGGCGTAGGTTGCCAGTGCCAGCAAGCGGCGCGCCAGAATGTCCTCTTCGACCAGCGGATTGGGGTTGGGCACGGTGTCCGGGCGCAGGGCCAGATCGGCCAGCGCCACCACATCCTCGGCGCGGCCAAGGTCGGCCAGCGCAGCCATCTTGTTGCGGTAAGCGTTCTGGTAGCCCGGTGCCAGCGCGATGGCGGTGTCAAAGTAGCTGATCGCTTCCTCGGCCCGGCCAAGGTCAATCAGGCAGCGGCCTTTGATTTCGTTGCCATAGGCATATTGCGGATCAATCCGCAGCGCCTGATCGGCATCATCGACGCAGCTTTGCGGCATCCGAAATTCCCACCAGGCTTCGGCGCGATTGGCCCAGGCATCGGCGTAGTCCTCAACCGCAAGCGCGGCGGAATAATGCGCAAGCGCCCCGGCAATATCATTCTGGTCATAGCGGACATTGCCAAGCTCCACCCAGAGCCAGGCACTGGCCGGCGTCAACCGAAGCGCCTGCCCCAGGGTGACGGCGGCACCCTCAAGATCGCCGGACAGGCGCTGCGCCTCACCCTTCAGGGCCAGGGCGTCGGCAGCGGCATCATCGCTGTCGGCGGCAGCAAAGGCCTGATCACACAGCGCGATACGGGCGACGAAATCGGGGCTGCGGTCGGCGCAGGTCTGCGCATGGGCGGGCAGGGCCAGACACAGCAGGGCAGGGAAAAGGGCAGGAAGAATTCGCATGGGGGCCTGCAAAGATGCACGGAAGGATCAGGCAGAACCGTCGGTCACCTTGACCCAAAATGCAAGGCTGCAGCGTCAGGCCGCCCGCCTCAGGTTGTCGGCACACCAAGGCCAAGGCCTTGCCCGCGATCCTGACCGCCCAGCAAAAGCCGCGACCAGCGCCGGGCAGGGCGGTGGCGGGGAAGATCGGCTGCCGTCAGCCGTCCGTCAAGCAGCGCACGATAAAGCGCGATGGTGCCGGGGCGCAGATAGGGCGACCAGTGACAGATACGTCGCGGCGGGTCGGCTAGCGGATGGCCAAGGGCCGCCAACCCTGCCAAGGCCTGCGGCTGGTCGATCCACAGGTCATGCCAGCCGGGGCGCGAAAGGCCAAGGCCTTGCCCGATCGACGTGCGCAGACCCAGATGGATGCCCCATTCGAAGCAGGCGTCGAAAAGATCGTTTTCGCGTGTGGTAACATTGACCACCTCAACCGCGCGGCCTGCGGGGGTTGCAAGGGCGGCAAGGGTACTGCCGCGCGTCTCGGCTGCAGCAAGCAGGATGATGCGGTTGATGTGGCCGGGATCGACCAGCGCCAGCGCGGCCAGCGCCACCCGGGCGCCCATCGAATGGGCGATGACCTGCAAAGGCCGGCCTGACAGGGCATGCACCCTGTGCGCGATGGTGGCCAGCGCTTCGCCCGCGCGGGCCGCCCGCAGATGCGCGCGCCAGGGGTCACATTTCGCGGGCCAGCCGAAGGCGATACCCAGCCCGGCCTGACCATCCAGCCCCAGATGCCGAGGCCAACTGACCGTGCGCCGGTCCGGCCCCACCGGGTCCAGCGACAGGATGGACCCGTGTGGGCAGTCGGCCACGATCCCCGGCGCATAGCGCCAGCCATGGACCATTGCCACCACGGGGGCACCCGGTGGCAGGGCCTCCAACTTGCGGGCCAGGCGGTCCCAGTTGATGGCAAGGGATTTTGCGCCGTAATCGGCGCGGATCGGGCGGGGATCGTCCGTCATCATGGCCTCATTCCGGGTCCGGCTGCTCTGCTTGCGGTTATGCTGCAGGGCGGCAACGGCGCCGTGACGCGCGGATGACGGGCAGGTGACGCAAGGGGGATGATCCTTTGGTTGACCCTGCCCGGTGCCGGGCGTATGCAAACGCTTGTGGCAATTTGTTACCGGATTGCGGGCCACGTTAAACAAGCCGCTAAAGAGGTGAAGGGCATTGGCCCCGGCACCTTTGGTTGTCCGGGGCTTTTTATTTGGCCGGCCTTTCACGGGGTCTTGGGCCATGCTTGGAAAGACGGCACGATGACCAAAGACTGGAAGACCCGCACCACGCTTGTCCACGAAGGCACCCGCCGCAGCCAATATGGCGAGATGGCCGAGGCGATCTTCCTGACCCAAGGCTTCGTCTATCCGACCGCCGAAGCCGCCGAAGCGCGCTTTGTCAAAGCCGGTGAGGATGAGTTCATTTATGCCCGCTATGGCAACCCCACGACGCGGATGTTCGAAGACCGGATTGCGGCACTGGAGGGCACCGAAGACGCCTTTGCCACCGCCAGCGGCATGGCAGCGGTGTCCGGCGCGCTGATGTCGGCGTTGCGGGCAGGGGATCATGTGGTGTCCTCGCGCGCGCTGTTTGGGTCCTGCCTTTATGTGCTGGAAGAGGTGCTGCAACGCTTTGGCGTCCGTGTGACCTTTGTCGATGGCGCAGACCTTGACGCCTGGCGCGCGGCGGTGACGCCGGAAACCAAAGTGGTGTTCTTTGAATCCATGTCGAACCCGACCCTGGAACTGGTCGACATTCGCGGTGTCAGTGACATTGCCCATGCCGCAGGCGCGCTGGTGATCTGCGACAACGTCTTTGCCACGCCGATCTTTTCCCGCGCCGTCGAACAGGGGGCCGATGTGGTGGTCTACTCCACGACCAAGCACATTGACGGTCAGGGCCGCGCCTTGGGCGGGGTGGTCTGCGGCACCGAGGCGTATGTCCGCAAGGTGCTGGAACCCTTCATGAAGCACACCGGCGGCAGCATGAGCCCCTTTACCGCCTGGATGCATCTGAACGGCATGGCCACGCTGGACCTGCGCTGCCGGGCGATGGCTGATACCGCGCTGGCCGTGGCCAAGGCGCTGGAGGCGCACCCCAAGGTTTCCAAGGTGATTTTCCCCGGCCTGCCCAGCCACCCGCAGCACCAGCTTGCGATGGATCAGATGGGGTCCGGCGGCACTCTGGTCACGTTTGAGGTGGCAGGTGCCAAGGAAGCTGCTTTCCGCTTCATGAACGCGCTGGAGATTGCCAAGATTTCCAACAACCTGGGCGACGCCAAGACCATCGCCACCCATCCCGCCACCACGACCCACCAGCGACTGCCGCAGGACCAGAAGGATGCGCTTGGCATCACCCCCGGCCTCATCCGCCTGTCCCTGGGGCTGGAGGATGCGGGCGACCTGATCGCCGATCTGCACGGCGCGCTGACGGTGGCCTGACCGCCGCTGCCGGGGGCTCTCATGCCGGAAACGTGAGGGCGGGTTGGCGTCATCCCCCTCACAATGATCCGGCGCCCGTCTAGTTGCGTATACCTGATGACATTGACGGCAGGGCTTGCCCCGCCAGAACCGAAAGGCCCCCCGATGAATATCCATACCCCCGATTTCGACCGCAAACCGTCGCGTGAGGACGCAGCGGCAGCACTTGCAACCCTGCGGCAATGGGCGGGCAAAGCCTCGGACGATGAGATTGCCACGCTGGATTCCGCCCTTGGCTATCTGGTGCCGGGACATGGCTATCCGGCGCTTAGCCGGACTTATCCGCAATTCCGTGTCGATGACGCCTACCGGGCCACGTTGCCGGATCTGCAGAATGGGCCATCCAGCCTGATCGTGGGGGCCAAGCAGCGAATCCAGCATGTGGGCATTTCGAACTTCCGCCTGCCGATCCGCTATGAAACCCGGGATGGCGGCCAGATCATGCTGGAAACCAGCGTGACCGGCACCGTCAGCCTTGAGGCGGAAAAGAAGGGCATCAACATGAGCCGCATCATGCGGTCCTTCTATACCCATGCCAACAAGGCGTTCTCCTTTGGCGTGGTCGAGGCGGCGCTGGATGACTACATCGCCGACCTTGGGTCATTCGATGCGCGCATCCAGCTGCGGGTGTCGTTCCCGATGCAGATCACCTCGCTACGGTCGGGGCTGGTTGGGTGGCAGTATTATGATCTTGCACTCGAACTGGTTGAGGTGGCGGGTGTCAGGAAGAAGATCGTCCATTTGGACTATGTCTATTCGTCCACCTGTCCGTGCAGCCTTGAACTGTCCGAACACGCCCGGATGACGCGCGGCCAGCTTGCCACGCCCCATTCACAGCGGTCGGTTGCGCGTATCTCGGTCGAGGTAAAGCCGGGCGCGGTCTTGTGGTTTGAGGATCTGGTCGAGATGGCCCGCGCCGGCGTTGTCACCGAAACGCAGGTGATGGTCAAGCGTGAGGACGAGCAGGCCTTTGCCGAACTGAATGCCGCCAACCCGATCTTCGTCGAAGACGCCGCCCGCAGCTTTTGCGCGCAGCTGAGGGCGGATCGTCGCATCGGTGACTTCCGGGTGATCGCCAGCCATCAGGAAAGCCTGCACAGCCACGACGCCGTCAGCCTGCTGACGGAAGGTGACACGTTTGCGGCGGAAAGCCTGGACCCACGCTTGTTCCAAAGCCTGATCCACGCCGGGTGATTGACGGAGCGGGCAACGCCGCGTAGCCATGCCCGACCATGGTAGACTTTCGCCCCGTTGCCTATGTCGTCGGCCGTATCCTGATCGTTCTGGCGATTTTGATGCTGGCCCCGGCCGTCATTGACTGGCGGGCGGGGCTTGAAAATGGCGCGGCTTTTGCGGCCTCTGCCGCGATAACTGGGGTGATCGGCGGGGCGCTGACGCTGTCCACCGCCAATGCGCTGGGCAAGTCGCTGGACACCAGGCAGGCCTATCTGCTGACTGCCTGCATCTGGGGGCTGGTGCCCTTCTTCGGCGCGCTGCCGTTCACGCTGGGCGCGCCCGGCCTCTCTCTGCAGAACGCCTATTTCGAGGCGGTTTCGGGCATCACCACCACCGGGGCCACGGTGATATACGGCCTGGATGACCTCCCCATCGGCATGAACCTGTGGCGGGGGATGCTCAATTGGCTTGGCGGTCTTGGGATCGCGTTCATCGCAATGATCTTCCTGCCGCTGATGCGCATCGGCGGCATGCAGTTTTTCCGCACCGAAGGCTTTGATACCTTTGGCAAGGCCCTGCCGCGCGCGACCGACATCGCCCGGCAACTGATGATTGTCTATCTGGGCCTTACGGTGATTTGTATTGCCGTCTATTCCATCATTGGCATGACCGCGCTGGATGCGGTTGTGAACGGCTTTGCAACGATCGCCACGGGCGGCTTTTCCCCGGCTGACGTGTCATTCAACAAATACACGGGCGCGGGAGAGTATTTCGGGGCGCTGTTCATGATCCTCGGCAGCTTTCCCTATATCCGGTATGTCCAGTTGGTGAACGGCTCGGCCGGGCCGCTGTGGCACGATCCGCAGGCGCGCGCCTATCTGCGCTGGCTGGCTTACGCGGTGGTGTCGGTCACGCTGTGGCGGGTCTGGACCACCGGTGACCCATGGGAGCCGACGTTCCGCGAAGCGCTGTTCAACCTGACCTCGATCATGTCATCGACCGGGTTCTTTTCCGGCAGTTTTCCCACCTGGGGCGGGTTCATGCTGGTGGTGGCTTTTGTGATCGGCGTCATCGGAGGGTGTTCGGGATCATCTGCGGCGGGCCTGTCGGTGTTCAGGGTGCAGTTGGCGATGGCGGTCCTGAAACGTGAGGTGCGTCGGATCGGCAGTCCCTCCAGCGTGGACCCAATCCGCTATGACGGGCGCAGCGTCGAAGAAGACGTTCTGAACGCGCTGATCCTGTTTGTCTCCGGCTACATCCTGATTCTGGGCGTGATGACGGTGGCAATGACGCTGTTTGGCGTTGACGCGGTCTCGGCCCTGTTCGCCGTGTGGACAGCGATGGGAAACATCGGCTACGGCTTCGGCCCGTTGGTGGAACGGACCGGCACCTTCATCGACTTTCCCCCAGGGGCCATCGCGATCATGACGCTGTGCATGATCCTGGGCCGGTTGGGCCTGCTGGCGATCCTCGTGCTGGTCCTGCCCAGCTTCTGGCGGCGTTAGTCCCAGCAGGACACCAGCACTGTCATCCCGCCCCCCGCTTCGGCAAGATCGGCAGGTGCCAGCGCGCTGCGGCGGGCGGATTGCAGCAGGGTGACCCCCGACGGCGCCAACACCCGCGCGATCTCGGATGCGGAAGCGGCGAATTGCACACCGGCCGGCAATAGCCGCGCACTGTCAGCCGGGGCCGGCAGCAGCATCCCGATCACCGCGCCGGTCGCGTCCAGCACCGGGCCGCCGGCATCCCCGGCCAGGGTTTCAATCGCCAGCCGCTTCACGCCTGCCTCACCGTTCAGCCCGGTCACGTCTTCCAGCGTGCCAAAGGTCATCACCGGGGCGGGGAGGCGGTCCTCATAGGCGTAACCGGCCACCATCACCTCAGTCCCAATGCGTTCGGGGGCCAGTTGAAGTTCGGCCACGGCGCGGGGTGCAAGGGGCGTGGTGGGGGTGATAAGGGCAAGACCGCTGGCGGAGTCGGCCAGGGTCACCGTCGCCTCAGTCCCGCGGTCAAGGGTGATGCGGCCGCAAGCGTTTACCGCCTCTGCGGTGGTCAGGACGGTGCCGGCAGCATCGATGAAAAAGCCTGACCGGCTGAAACGCGGTTTGCGCACCTCAAGCCCTGACAGAAGGCCCGCCCGGGTTTCGGCCCCCATCGGCACCATGCCGGGGTCAAGCGCGCGGGCGCTGTCGGTGACAAAGCTCGACTCCATCGCCTGCAGGATGCGGCCATCTCGGACTTCATTGCCGGGGGTGGAAATCAGCATCCAGCCCTTGATCAGCCCGCCCCTTAACTCTGCAAAGACGGTGGTCGAGGTGGTGTCAGACAGGCCGTTGATCCGAAAGCGCGCCTCATCGCGCGACCGTTCACCGGTCATCGGGACGGTCTCAAGTGTTTGCAGGACGTCATAAAGGCCGGAGAACGCCGCCTGATCGCCGGGCTGCGAGATCAGGATGATCTGCGGGCCTTGCGGGTCCTTGGAACGGAAATGGACGAAGGGTGGCTCGTAATGGTCAAATTCAACCAGACCCAGCGGCAGGATCAGGGTGATCCCGGCTTCATCATCGGTCAGGGTGGCAAAGCCGAAGGCGGCGGTTTCGTCGGCGTAAGACGCCATAAGGTCCGCCCGCTGGCGGCTGGTCAGGATGCCGGTAGGCTCCAGCATGCCCTGCGCCTCTTGCCACGCCGCCATCGAGGCGCGGGTACCGGGGCCGTAAGCCCCGTCAATGCCACCTTCGTAAAAGCCGAACCATTGCAGCGCGGTCTGCAAATCCTTGCGCTGGTCTTCGGTCAAGAGAACCTCACTGTCGCGGGCCTCGGCACGCGTTTCATCCGGGATCTTGGCAAGGGTGACGGTGGGTTCTGTCGCTACCTCGGGCGCCACCTCGGCTGATACCGGGTCGGCGGGCAAGGCGGCGCCTTCCGGCGGCCAGAACCGGTCGCCCAGATTTCGCGAGAACGCGATGAAACTGTCGGTGGGGATCAGCCGCTGGCTGGACAGGGTGGCCAGCCGACGCTCGGCCTCAGCGGGCGAGAACGGCCCAAGCACGATGGCATACCAGCCCGACCGCAGGCGAAACCCGTTGGTTTCGGGAAACAGCGCCGCATAGGCGCGGGCGCGATCTTCTGCGCCCGCCAGATCAGGTTGCGCCTCGATCTGCACCCAGACATCGGCATCTTGTGCCTGCGCAGGCGGGCTGCCGGTCACAAGCGCCAGCAGCAACAGGACAAGAACGGCGGCGGGTTTGAAAATCACGGTGAAAATCCTGCACAAGTTGCGGGGTGTCTGCCCCGGCATTTCCGCGACATTACGGATCATGTCGCCCGCGGCAAGGGTCTAACTGGATCTGTCCTGGTCACAATCGTGCTTGGTTGCCGCGCCGGGCCGTGCGGGCGCTTTCCGGAATTGACCCTGTGCAGCCCAATGGATAGGGAAGGCGCATCCTGACCTTACCCGATTGCGAACGGTCCGCCCATGTCTGACGCCCCGATCAAGCCTGACGCCACGACCACGCCCCGCAGTTTTCAAGAGATCATCCTGCGACTGCAAGGCTATTGGGCAGCCAAGGGCTGCGCGATCCTGCAACCTTACGACATGGAGGTAGGGGCCGGTACCTTCCACCCGGCCACCACGCTGAGGTCCCTTGGCACAAAGCCCTGGGCTGCGGCCTATGTCCAACCCTCGCGCCGCCCGACCGACGGGCGCTATGGCGAAAACCCGAACCGGCTGCAGCACTACTACCAGTATCAGGTCATCATCAAACCCTCGCCCCCGGACCTGCAAGAGCTGTATCTGGGGTCACTCGCGGCCATCGGGATCAATCTTGGCCTGCATGATATCCGCTTTGTCGAGGATGACTGGGAAAGCCCGACTTTGGGCGCTTGGGGGCTGGGCTGGGAGGTCTGGTGCGACGGGATGGAGGTCAGCCAGTTCACCTATTTCCAGCAGGTCGGCGGGCATGACTGCAAGCCGGTCTCGGGGGAACTGACCTATGGGCTGGAGCGGCTTGCGATGTATGTGATGGGCGTGGATCATGTGATGGACATGCCCTTCAACGATCCCCAAAGCCCGATCCCACTGAAATACGGCGACATCTTCCTGCAGACCGAACAAGAATACAGCCGCCACAACTTTGACCAGGCCGATACCGAGATGCTGTTTCAGCACTTCAAGGATGCCGAGGCGGAATGTGACCGCATCCTCAGCGCCCCCCAGCCCGACAAGGCCGGCCGTACCATCGTGATGGCACATCCCGCCTATGACCAGACGATCAAGGCCAGTCACATGTTCAACCTGCTGGACGCGCGCGGCGTGATCAGCGTCACCGAACGGCAGGCCTATATCGGCCGGGTGCGTGCGCTGGCCAAGAAATGCGCCGATGCATTCCGCCAGACGCCAGCGGGGGCGGATCTGTGAATGCGGGGCGAATTGCAGCGGGGTCTCTTGTGGTAATCGGGGCGCTTGGTGGCGTGGCGATGTGGTATCTGCAAGTCTATGCCTATTACGAACCCGCTGTCTTTGCACCCGGTCAGGAAATCCGCCTGACCCCGATCGTCAGCGACGTGCCTGAACCGATCCTCGCCGAAGGCATCACCGGCATTGACAGTGACAGCTCTCCCATCCGGTTTCGCGCCTGTTTCACCACCCCGCTTAGCCTGGCCATGTTGACCGAAACCTACCAGACCTATGACCGCGCCGAGCCCCTGGTCGCCCCGGGCTGGTTCGACTGCTTTGACGCCCAGGCCATCGGCACCGCGCTTGAACGGGGCGAGGCACTGGCTTTCCTGTCGGAAGCCGGCATCCACAACGGCGTTGACCGCGTGGTCGCCGTCTTCCCTGACGGCCGCGCCTATGCGTGGCATCAACTCGCCGCAGAAACTTCAGGCCAGATCAGGGAAGGGAGTAACGAATGACAAAGGAAAAGCAGGAAGAGGGTATCTTCAAGCGCGCCGCCCGTGAGGCGGCCGAACTTGCAGGCGGCAAGGCCAGGGTCGAAGATGGCATGACACTATATGAGTACCCGGACTATGATACTTATCGCGCCGTGCAGACCGCTGGGAACAAAGCGAAACTCAAGCGTCAGTTCGTCAAGGAGAGCCATGTCGTCACCCTTGCCCACGGGCTGGATGCCGCCATCGGACCGGTCAGCTTCGGTCTTTGCCACGGCACGCGGCGTGGGCTGGAACAGGCTTGGTTCACCAAATACTTGAGCGGCAACGCCCTGGTGATCGGAACCGAGATTTCCGATACGGCCACGGACTTTCCCAATACCGTCCAATGGGATTTTCATGATCGGAACCCGGAATGGGAAGGGAAGGCAGATTTTGTTTACTCAAACTCATGGGATCACGCTTTCGACCCAGCCCGCGCTTTTGCCGCTTGGGTGGACAGCCTTCGTCCTGGCGGTTGGCTCCTGCTTGACCATACGCGCGATCAGTCGCCCGAAAGCGCAAATGCCCTCGACCCCTTTGGCGTGACATACGAAAGGCTTGTCGCGATGCTGGAAGATCAGTTCCGCGACGTGGCTCAGCTGCTTCCGGTGATCGATACTCGCAAGACCAGCGCCGACTACAAGGCCCGAACACTGGTTCTGCAGAAGAACCGCTGACGCAAAACCGCACTGGAAACCACCGATGCCCGACCTTCTGATCGAACTTTTCTCTGAGGAAATCCCCGCGCGGATGCAGGCCCGCGCCCGGGAGGATCTGAAAAAGCTCGTCACCGACGGGCTGGTGGGTGCAGGGCTGACCTATGCCAGCGCGGGTGCGTTTTCGACCCCGCGCCGGCTGGTTTTGTCGGTTGAAGGGCTGACCGCTGAATCCCGCGCTGTGCGGGAGGAACGCAAGGGCCCCGCGTCCACGGCGCCAGCGCAGGCGGTTGAGGGCTTCTTGCGGTCTACCGGCCTGACGCTGGACCAGCTGGAACGCCGCGCCGACAAGAAGGGTGAGACCTTCTATGCCGTGGTCGAAAAGCCTGGCCGCAAGGCGGTCGCCATTGTGGCCGAGGTGCTGGATACGGTCATTCGCACCTTCCCCTGGCCGAAATCGATGCGCTGGGGCAATGGCACCTTGCGCTGGGTGCGGCCGTTGCAGACCATCCTGTGCATCCTGACGGATGAGGCGGGCGCGCAGGTCGTGCCGTTGACCGTGGACGGCATTGTTGCGGGCAGCACCACCGAAGGCCACCGCTTCATGGGCAACGGGCGGTTTGCCGTGACCGGCTTTGACGATTACGCCGTGAAACTGAAGCGCGCCAAGGTCGTGCTGGACGCAGCCGAGCGTGAGGCGGCAATCTGGCAAGGTGCGCAAAATCTGGCCTTTGCCGCCGGGATGGAAGTGGTCGCCGATCCCGGTTTGCTGGCCGAAGTTGCGGGTCTGGTCGAATGGCCCGTGCCGCTGATGGGCCGGATCGGCGAGGATTTTCTGAGCCTGCCGCCCGAAGTGCTGCAAACCAGCATGCGCGAACACCAGAAGTTCTTTTCGGTGAAAAACCCCAAGACGGGCCGGATCGAAGGGTTCGTGACCGTCGCCAATATTGAGGCGGCGGATGATGGGGCGACGATCCTGAAGGGCAACCAGAAGGTGCTGTCGGCCCGCCTGTCGGACGCAAAGTTCTTCTGGGAGAATGACTTGCGCGTCGCCCGCGCCGGGATGGACGAATGGGCCGAGGGGCTGAAATCCGTCACCTTCCACGCCAA
>JANPJU010000099.1:0-4917 GCA_031425675.1 Paracoccaceae bacterium
AAGATCGACAGCTGGCACCGCCGCGCCTATCCGAACCGGCCGCATTATGTGGGGATCGTCAAGCATCAGGAAGTGCGGATGGGGGAACTTGCCTTCATCATGAGCCACAAGGTCAACGGCGTCTCGGCGCTGCATTCCGACCTGGTGAAGCAGAACCTGTTCCCCGAACTGAACCGCCTGCACCCCGGCCGGATCATCAACCAGACCAATGGCGTCACGCCCCGGCGCTGGTTGAAGATGGCGAACAAGCCCCTGGCGGGCCTGATCACCGACACCATCGGCGCAGGCTGGGAGGCGAACCTTGACCGCCTGAAAGAGCTTGAGCCGCATGCCGAAGATGCCGGTTTTCGCGCGGCTTTTGCAGCGGCCAAACGGGTCAACAAGGTGCAACTGTCGAACTGGGCGGGTGCGGAGATGGGCGTGCAGATCAGCCCGGATGCGCTGTTTGACGTGCAGATCAAGCGGATCCACGAATACAAGCGCCAGCTGCTGAACATTCTGGAAACGATTGCGCATTGGAACAAGGTGCGGGCAAACCCCACCGCCGGCTGGGTGCCGCGCGTGCGGGTGTTTGGCGGCAAGGCGGCCCCCGGCTATGCGGTGGCCAAGGAAATCATCAGACTTATCAACGACGTGGCGGTGGTTGTTAACAGTGATCCGGTCACGGGTGACCTTTTGAAGATCATCTACCCTCCGAATTACAACGTCAGCATGGCGGAACGGGTGATCCCGGCGTCAGACCTGTCGGAACAAATCTCAACCGCCGGGAAAGAGGCGTCGGGGACCGGCAACATGAAGTTCATGATGAACGGGGCACCCACCATCGGCACACTTGACGGCGCGAATGTCGAGATATTGCAAGAGGTTGGGGCAGAGAACTTCTTCCTCTTCGGTCTGACCGCCGAAGAGGTGACCAAGTGGCGCGAAGACCCCGATCATTCCAAGAAGGCGATCGAGGCGAGCCAACCCTTGCAAGACGTGCTGCAGATGATCGCCGAAGGGCGCTTCAGCCCGGAAGAGCCCGACCGTTACCACGGGCTGGTGCACCGGGTCTGGCACCATGACTACTTCCTCGTGGCCGCCGATTTCGATGCCTACCATGCCGCACAAGCGCAGGTGGACAGCGCCTACGCCGACCCGAACCGCTGGTGGCGGATGGCGGCGCTGAACACGGCGCGCAGCGGGTTTTTCTCGTCTGACCGGACGATCCGCAGTTATATGGATGAGATCTGGCAAGCAACATCCGCGCTCTGACGCGCTTTCGGGGAGGAAAGCATGGCTGAGACGACACTGGACAGAGGGGCCGCCGAGGCGATTGCCGGCGGCTGGCATGGCGATCCGTTTGCCGTTCTGGGGCCGCAGAAACGCGCCAAGGGCTGGGAAATCACGGCCTTTGTGCCGGGGGCGGACCGGCTGTGGGTAAAGTCGGGCAAGGCCGAGGCGGAGGCGGTGCCTTACCCCGGCATCCCGGGCCTTTTCACGCACCAGGTGGCGCGCAAGGCTGACTACAAGTTTCGCGCGGAAGGCTTTGGCACGGCTTGGGAATTTGACGATCCCTACCGCTTTGGTCCGGTGCTGGGCGAGATGGATGAATACCTGTTGGGCGAAGGCACGCACCGCCGCCTGTGGCAAGTGCTTGGCGCGCATCCGATCACGCATGAAGGCGTCGAAGGCGTCCATTTCGCCGTCTGGGCCCCGAATGCTGAACGTGTCAGCGTTGTGGGTGACTTCAACGTCTGGGACGGCCGCCGCAACCCGATGCGCAGGCGCGGGGCGACGGGTGTGTGGGAGGTGTTCTTGCCCGGTCTGGGTGAAGGCACGACCTACAAGTATGAGATCAAGGGCCCGCATGGCGCGGTCTTGCCGCTGAAGGCCGATCCGGTGGGGTTCGGATCTGAACATCCGCCTGCAAATGCCTCTGTCGTCAGGAAAATCGGCGGGGAGTGGCATGACGGCGACTGGATGGGCACCCGCGCGGCAGCCCATTCGATTGACGCGCCGATCAGCGTTTATGAGGTGCATCTGGGGTCCTGGCGGCGCGCGCCGGGGAACCGGATGCTGTCTTACCTTGAGCTGGCCGAACAGCTGGTCGATTACGCCGCCGACCTGGGCTTTACCCATATCGAGCTGCTGCCGATCAGTGAGTTTCCGTTCGACGGTTCCTGGGGGTATCAGCCGGTAGGCCTGTTCGCCCCCACCATCCGCCACGGCACCCCGACCGAGTTTCGCGCCTTTGTCGATGCGGCGCACCGCAAGGGGCTGGGCGTGATCCTTGACTGGGTGCCGGGCCATTTCCCGACCGACGCGCATGGGTTGGGGCAATTCGACGGCACCTCGCTCTACGAACACCAAGACCCGCGTGAGGGGTTTCATCAGGACTGGAACACCCTGATCTACAACTACGGGCGGGTTGAGGTGAAGAACTACCTCGTCTCTAACGCCTTGTATTGGCTGGAGGAATACCACATCGACGCCCTGCGCGTGGATGCTGTCGCCAGCATGCTGTACCGCGACTACAGCCGCAAATCAGGCGAATGGGTGCCAAACCGCGACGGCGGGCGTGAGAATTACGAGGCGATCGACGTTCTGCGCACCACCAACATCACCGCTTACGGCGAAGTGCCGGGCATCATGACAATTGCCGAGGAGTCGACGGCCTTTCCCGGCGTGTCGCGTCCGGCAAACTGGGGCGGCCTTGGGTTTGGCTTCAAGTGGAACATGGGGTGGATGAACGACACCCTGAAATACATGCAGACCGATCCGCTTTACCGCAAATACCATCATCACCAGATGACCTTTGGCATGGTGTATGCGTATTCGGAAAACTATCTGCTGCCGATCAGCCACGATGAGGTGGTGCATGGCAAAGGCTCCATGCTGTCGAAGATGCCGGGCACCGCGTGGGAAAAGTTCGCCAACCTGCGCGCCTATTACGGGTTCATGTGGGCGCATCCGGGCAAGAAGCTGCTGTTCATGGGGCAGGAGTTTGCCCAGGGCGCGGAATGGAACCACAACCAGAGCCTGGACTGGCATCAGCTTGATATTGCGGAACATAAAGGCATGCAGCGGCTGGTCCGCGACCTGAACCGCGTCTACCGCGAGGTGCCTGCGCTGCATGTGAACGACTGCCGCCCGGAAGGCTTTGACTGGATCGAATCCAACGATGCCGATGCTGGCGTCTTCTCGTTTGTTCGCAAGGGGGCAGCGGGTGACAAGCCGGTGGTGGCCGTCATCAACATGACCCCGCTTGGCCGCAGCTATCGTCTTGGCCTGCCTGCGGCGGGTCAATGGCGCGAGCTTTTGAACACCGACGCCGAGGTCTATGGCGGGGGCAACCGTGGCAACCTGGGAGGGGTGGCCACGGAAAAGACGCCCTGGCACGGGCAAGTGCAATCCGCGCTTGTCACGCTGCCGCCGCTGTCGGCAGTTTATCTTATACAGGATTGACGAAAAAGGGACTGCAATATGGCGGCAAAAGCCGCCCATCCGGGGAGGGATGACGATGAAACCAAGACCGAACCAGCGCCTTGCATCTCAGGCCATGGCATTCGTGCTGGCGGGCGGGCGGGGCAGCCGCCTGAAAGAGCTGACCAACAGCCGGGCCAAACCGGCGGTCTACTTTGGCGGCAAGACCCGGATCATCGACTTTGCGCTGTCCAATGCCGTGAACTCTGGCATCCGCAAGATGGCAATTGCCACGCAATACAAGGCGCACAGCCTGATCCGGCATTGCCAGCGCGGCTGGAACTTTTTCCGGGCAGAGCGGAACGAATATCTGGACATCCTGCCCGCATCCCAGCGGATGGATGAGGTGAACTGGTATCGCGGCACGGCGGACGCGGTGGCGCAAAACATCGACATCATCGACAGCTACGGCATCCAGTATGCGATCATTCTGGCGGGCGACCACATCTACAAGATGGATTACGAGGTGATGCTGCGTCAGCACGTCGAAGCGGGGGCCGATGTGACCATTGGCTGTCTGACCGTGCCCCGGATGGAAGCGACGGCCTTTGGGGTGATGCATGTCGACAAGAACATGCGGATCACCGATTTTCTGGAAAAGCCGAAAGATCCGCCGTCCATCCCCGGCGATCCTGACCATGCGCTGGCCAGCATGGGGATCTATGTCTTCAACTGGGCCTTCCTGCGCGACCTGTTGTTGAAAGACATGTCGGACGACGACAGCACGCATGATTTCGGCTTTGATCTGATCCCGCACATCGTGAAGAACGGCAAGGCCATCGCGCACAAGTTTGCCGACAGCTGCGTGATGAGCGGGCTGGAAACCGAACCCTACTGGCGCGATGTCGGCACGATTGACGCCTTCTGGCAGGCCAACATCGACCTGACGGATTTCGTCCCCAAACTGGATCTTTACGACGGTGCCTGGCCGATCTGGACTTATGCCGAGATCGTGCCGCCCGCAAAGTTCATCCATGATGAAGACGGGCGGCGCGGGTCGGCGGTCAGCTCGCTTGTGTCGGGGGATTGTATTGTCTCCGGCTCGGCGGTGTCGAACAGCCTGCTGTTTACCGGGTGCCGGACGCATTCCTTCTCAAGCCTGGAATATGTGGTGGCGCTGCCGCAGGTGATCGTCAACCGCAAGGCGCAGCTGCGCAATTGCGTGATCGACCGGGGGGTGATCATCCCAGAAGGTCTGGTCGTGGGCGAGGATGCCGAGGAAGACACCAAGTGGTTCCGCCGCAGCGAAGGCGGGATCGTGTTGATCACGCAAGACATGCTTGACGCGCGGGCGCGGGCGTTGTCCTGAGGGCGCGCATGGGTGGATAGACCCGGGGGGGTTCACACCCCCCGGACCCCCGGTGGGATATTTGAGGACAGAAAATGGCTGGGGCGCAAGGGTTTCGCGGGCGGGTGCTGTCGGTGGCGTCGGAATGTGTGCCGCTGGTGAAA
>JANPJU010000100.1:0-31744 GCA_031425675.1 Paracoccaceae bacterium
GGTGTTTGATCTGACGACCGGGCAAGGCACGGACGACTGGCAAGTGAAAACCCATCCCGTGCGGGTGGAAGGCGGGCGGGTCATGCTGGATGCGGCGTTTCTGGCCCAGCGGTCGGCGGCATGACAGCCCCCATCCGCACCACCTGCCCCTATTGCGGCGTGGGGTGTGGCGTGCTGGCAGCCCCTGATGGCAACGGCGGCATTGTGATCAAGGGCGACCCGGACCACCCCGCCAACCGGGGGCGGCTGTGCGTCAAGGGGGCGGCCTTGGGCGAAACGCTGGCCACTGACGGGCGGCTGATTGCCCCACGGATCGGCGGGGAAGAAACCAGTTGGGATACGGCGCTTGACCTGATTGCGAAGCGGTTCTCTGACACCATCGCCGCGCATGGGCCGGATTCCGTGGCGCTCTATGTCTCGGGCCAGTTGCTGACCGAAGACTACTATGTCGCCAACAAGCTGATGAAGGGCTTCATCGGCAGCGCCAATATCGACACCAACAGCCGCCTTTGCATGGCCAGCAGCGTCGCAGGCCACCGCCGCGCCTTTGGGTCCGATACCGTGCCCGGACAGTATGAGGATCTGGAGCTTGCCGATCTGGTGGTGCTGGTGGGCAGCAACCTTGCGTGGTGCCACCCCGTACTGCACCAGCGCCTGATGGCGGCAAAGGCGGCGCATGGGACAAAGATCATCGTCATCGACCCCCGTCGCACGGCAACCTGCGAAGGGGCCGATCTGCACCTGCCCCTTGCAGCCGGGGCGGATGGGCATCTCTTCAACCTTCTTCTGTGCCACTTGTTCGACCACGGCCACCTGAGCGCTGATTTCGCCCCCCATGTCAGCGGCTTTGATGCAGCCCTTGCCGCCGCGCGCAAAAGCAAGCCTGCCGATACGGGCCTGACCGAAGGCGATCTTGCGACGTTCCTGTCGCTCTGGGCCGCCAGCGAAAGGGTGGTCACCGTCTATTCCCAAGGCATCAACCAGTCCGACACCGGCACCGACAAGGTCAACGCGATCATCAACTGCCATCTTGCCACAGGCCGGATCGGCCGCCCCGGCATGGGGCCGTTCTCGGTGACCGGACAGCCCAACGCCATGGGCGGGCGTGAGGTTGGGGGCCTGGCCAACATGCTTGCCTGCCATCTGGAGATTGAGAACCCCGCCCACCGCGCCGCCGTGCAGGGCTTCTGGGCCAGCCCGACGATGGCGGAAAAGCCGGGGCTGAAGGCTGTGGACATGTTCCGTGCAGTCGAAGATGGGCGGATCAAGGCGCTGTGGATCCTGCACACCAACCCCGCCGTTTCCATGCCCGACGCCGACCGCGTGGCGCGTGCCATTCAAGGCTGCGATTTCGTGGCCGTCAGTGAAATGTGGGCCGACACCGATACCGCACGGCTGGCGGATGTGCTGCTGCCCGCTGCGGCGTGGGGCGAGAAAGATGGCACCGTCACCAACTCGGAACGGATGATAAGCCGCCAACGCGCGTTTCTGCGCGCACCTGCAAACGCGCGCCCCGATTGGTGGCAACTGGCGCAAGTGGCGCAGCGCATGGGGTTTTCCGGCTTTGACTGGTCCGGTCCGGCCCAGATTTTTGCCGAGTATGCCGCGCTGTCCGGGGTTGCAGGTCAGCTGGGCAGCAACTTTGACATCTCGGGTCTGCAGGGCGTTGACTATGCGGGTTTTGCGCCCGTCACCTGGCCGCAGGCCGCCCGCAGAGCGGGGCGTTTCTTTGGCGACGGTCACTTCAACACCCCAGACGGCCGCGCTCGGATGGTGCCGGTCGTCGCCCGTCTGCCTGTGGCGGCTGGCGCGGACCAGCCGTATCGCCTGAACACGGGCCGCCTGCGCGACCAGTGGCACAGCATGACCCGGACGGCGATGACACCTCGGCTGATGCAACACTTTGGTGAGCCGTTCTTGCAGATCAACCCGGCCGACGCCGCCACGCTTGGACTGATGCCGTCCGGTCTGGCCAGGGTGGGCAGCCCGCAGGGCGAGGCGATCTTGCGGGTGTGGGTCAGCGACGACGTCGCCCCCGGCCATCCCTTCGCCCCGATGCACTGGACCGGGCAGACCGCCCCGACAGGCCGGATTGACGCGCTGGTTTCCAGTCTGACGGATCCCTTTTCGGGCCAACCCGCCAGCAAATCGGCGCCTGTGGCGATTCGGCCGTTTCGGGCCGCATGGTATGGCTTTGGCATGGTGCAGGGTGATCCCACGCCAGAATGTTCCTATTGGGCCAAGGCCCGGATTGCTGGCGGCGTTCAGTTGGAAATGGCCGGGGAGGTCGCGCCAGAGGACTGGGCCACTTGGGCGGCAGGCCTGTTTCAGTGCGGGCCGCCAACCGCGCAGATGTCGGACACCTCACGCGGGCTGCACCGTTTGGCCTTTTCCAGAGGCGGCCGTCTGATCGCGGCACTGTTCATCGCGCGGGAGCCGGTGCTTTTGTCGCGCGGGCATATCGCGAGCCTGTTGGGCGGCGACGGGTCTGGCGTGCTGGCCGGTCGCCCCGGCGCACAGCAGCCTGACCCCGGCCCGACTGTATGTGCCTGCCTGAACGTTGGCCTTAACACGCTGCACCATGCTATCGCCACTGGTGGTCTGACGACGGTTGATGCCATTGGTGCAGCCCTTGGCGCGGGCACCAATTGCGGCTCATGCCGTCCCGAACTAGCCGCCCTGATCGCACGGCATACGCACCGCGTGGCCGCGGAATAGGTGTGCGCAGCGTAAGCGCCTGTAGGCGCAAGTTGGACAAGACCGCTGCCTCGGCCATCGGGTTCGGATTGCGGCAGACATCATGCAACTGCATGCGAAGACGCCTTCACACCGTTCACGAAGGACTTGAGGCGCTTTGGAAAGCCGGTTTGCCTGGCACGGTAAGGCTTCGCAAGGCACAGATGCAGAGACGCGGTCAGTCCATGCTATCCGTCAGACGCCGGGGCCGAAGTGCCTGGGGTACAAGGCGCGGGCGCCAAGCAGGACAGTTTCAAGCGCCTCGGTCACGGAATAAGGCACCGCCAGCGTCATCATATCCAGCCAGACCCCTTCGCTGACGATCCGGATCAGCCGAGCCGTACGTTCGGGGTCATGGGCATAGCCGTGGACCGCGTTCATCGCATCGCACAGTCTCACGAGGGTCGAGTTGTATAGCGCGTCATTGGCCCCGCAGCGCGCCTGATACAGCGGGCGGCTTTGGCTTTCACCCCAGAAGGCGCACCACGCAGACAGGCGGGCAGGGGTGCAGACCTTCTCGGTAAAATCCGCCTTGATCAGCGCAAGGATCTGATCTTCCGGCGCATCACCTGCTTCGGCAAGGGCGGATTGCCAGTTGACGCGATACTCCTCGGCCAGAAAATCAAGCGTTTCGGCCAGCAGGTTTTCCTTTGACTGGAAATGGAACAGCACAAGCCCGTGGCTGATCCCGGCGCGGGCGGCCACATCCGTCACCGTCGTGCGCGAAAAGCCGCGTTCGGCCAAGGCTTCGATGGTAGCCTCGATCAGCTGGGTGCGGCGGGCATCACGGCTTTGCGTCCGTGGCAAGGACGGCGCGGCAGGCAGGGGGGTGTCGGTCAAACGGGCTGTGGTCACCGGCCTCTCCAGTAAAAACGTCAGCCCCTTCTTTATAGCGCATCTGCGTTCTCACAACTGCAAAAGTCTGATTGACAGTCCAGTCAGTGGCGTGACAGGCTTTGTCATCTGCCCGCACCGGACATCTGACATGCCCCCTTTGCCGCACCGCACACTGACCAACTCCAACGCCCAATTCCAGCGCGCCGTCAAACGCCTGCCGCTGGGTGTGTCGTCCACCTTCCGCTATTGGGGCGATGACCGCACGGTCTATGTCAGCCACGGCAAGGGGGGGCGGACATGGGACATCGACGGCAACAACTATGTCGACTACCGCCTTGGTTATGGCCCGGCGATCCTGGGCTATGCCGATGACCGGGTGGATGCCGCCGCAAGAAAAGGGATGGAGGTGGGCGGCGTCTTCGCCTTGTCCACAGAGCGTGAGCTGATCGTCGCTGACCGCATCGCCAAGATGGTTCCGGCGGCGGAACTGGTGCGCTTTTCCAACTCGGGCACCGAGGCGGTGATGGCCGCCCTGCGTCTGGCCCGCGCCTATACCGGGCGTGAGCAGTACCTGCTGGTCGAAGGCGGCTACCATGGGCTTTTTGACGCGGCCATGTGGATGGCCAACATGGACGACTGGGACCTTGGATCGAACACCGATCCGGAACTTGTGCCTTACGGCAAAGGCATCCCGCCCACTGTCAAGCAACTGGCCCACATCACCCCGATGAACGATTTCCAGCGGCTTGAGGATATGTTCAAGCGCCACGGCGAGCAGCTTGCCGCCATGCTGATCGAGCCTATCCAGGGCAATTGCTGTTCGATCATGGCGCGGCCGGAGTATGTGCGCCTCGCACGCGAGCTTTGCACGAAGTACGGCGTGATGCTGATCATTGATGAGGTGAAGTCGGGCTTCCGCGTCGGAAAATCCGGCATTCAGGGCATCATGGGTGTGGTGCCCGACATCACCACCTTCGCCAAGGCGGTGGCCAACGGCTATCCGATCAGCGTCGTCGCCGGGCGTGAGGATGTGATGCGCACGTTTCGCTATGGCGGGGCCAGCCATGGTGGCACCTATACCGCCCATTCGGTCAGCCTTGCCGCAGCCGAGGAAACCTTGCGGATCCTTGACGAGACCCCGGCGCTGGAGACCCTTGCCAACTACGGTGAGCGCCTGAAGGCCGGGATTTCGGTCATCCTTGACGCGCGAAAGATCGTCCACTCCTACACCGGCCATCCGTCGATGTTCGGCCTGTTCTTTGCACAAACCCCGCCCGACAACTATCGGGCGTGGAAAACGTCTGACTACAGTTTCTACGACCGGATGGCCTATTTCCTGCATGATCTGGGGGTCATCGTCGAACCCGACAGCCGTGAGCCATGGTTCATGTGCGAAGCGCACGGGCTGGACGATACCTGCCTGACCGACACGCTGAAGGCGGTGGAAACGGCGGTCGATCTGGTCCTGGAACACGGTGTGAAGGCTGCGGAATGATCCATGACGCCGTGATTGCCAGACTGCAGGGTGCCGCCCAGCGTCGGAGCCAGGTCGCCCGGAGTCGCACGGGTCGCCACGCGAACCCAGCCGGGAGGGACTGATGGGACACACCGACCGCCACCCGCTTTCTCCCCGTCTTGACCATTGCCCCGAAGGCCTGCCGCGTGCGGCATATATGGACCGTGGCTGGTATGATGTTGAAATGGCGACGGTCTTTGCCCGGAACTGGGTGCTGGTCGGCCGGGCAGGGGATCTGCCGCCGGGCAAGATTCGCCGGGTAACGCTGGGCGATGCCGAGGGTATCGTGCTGCGCGACAGGGACGGGGCCCTGGCCGCTTACCACAACTCATGCCCGCACCGCGGGTCGGAACTGTGCCGTGCGGCGGAAGAGGACGTGGGCAAGTTGATCCGTTGCCCTTACCACGCGTTCGCGTTCGCTGCCGACGATTGCCGTCTCGTGGCTACAGGGCATTCCGTGCCGACACCGGACTTTGACGCCAAGGCTCATGGCTTGCGCCCGGTCGCCACGCAGGTGTGGAACGGGTTTCTGTTTCTAAACCGGGCCGCTGCGTCCGACGAAATTTGGGCCGACGTCGGCCTGCGCACCCTGGACAACTGGCCGATGGACAGTCTGCTGACCGGCCACCGCTGGGAGACCGAAATTGCCTGCAATTGGAAGGCCTTCTGGGAGAATTACTCGGAATGTCTGCACTGCCCCGGCATCCACCCCGAACTGTGCGAGCGGGTGCCGATCTATGGCCGTGGGATCATGGGGGCGTCCGAAGCGCCGGGCTGGACACCGGATGACCCCGCCAGCCCCAACCTGCGCCCCGGCGCGCAAAGCTGGACGCCGGACGGCGCGCTGTGCGGGCCTGCGTTTCCCGGTCTGACCGCTGCCGAGCGGCAGGCAGGCTTCAGCTTTGTCACGCTCTGGCCCTCGGCCTATGTGGTTGCGCATGCGGACCATGCCCGGTCGGTACGGATCGTGCCCACGGGGCCGGAAACCACGCGGCTGATCGCCGAATGGCATTTCCCGGCCGAGACGCTTGCCCAGCCGGGCTTTGACGCCGGCGCGGTCGCCGCCTTTGCCACTTTGGTGATGACCCAAGACGGCGCCGCGTCCGAGATGAACCAGCGCGGCATGCGGTCACCCGCGTTCAAGGCGGCGCGGCTGATGCCCGAGGAGTATGAGGTCCACCGCTTTCAGCGCTGGGTCCTGCACGAGATGGAGGGTGCCTGATGACCACGCTGCCCTATCAGACCATTCCCGTCCCGAATGACTGGGACCGTCGCGGGCTTCCGGCCTGGACCTACCGGTCAAAGGCCCTGTTCGCATTGGAACGCGAGCAGGTGTTTCTGACCCATTGGCAGGTTGTAGGGCATGTCTGTGACCTGCCGCAGCCCGGCGACTGGCTTACTTTCGACCTTCTGGGTGAAAGGGCGGTGGTCATGCGGGGGCAGGACGGCGTGGTGCGCGCGTTTCACAATCTGTGCCGCCACCGGGGCGCGCGGGTGGTGGATGGGGCGTCAGGCAACTGCAAGGGCGCGATCGTCTGCCCGTTTCATGGTTGGGTCTACAATCTTGACGGCAGTTTGCGGGGTGCGGCACAGCCGAAATCGTTTGGCGCGCTGCAGCGTGAGGACTTTGGTCTGAAACCTATCGAGATGGAGATGTTTCACGGCTTTATCTTCCTGCGCTTTGGCCCCGGCCCGCAGGCCCCGGTTGCCACTTTGCTGGCCCCGTTCGACGCTGATTTCGCGGCTTACGGGCTGAATGGAATTGAACCCGTGCCAGCGCCCGGCTGGTCCAGCGACTTGCCGGTCAACTGGAAATCGGTTCGCGATGTGGACAACGAGGGGTATCATGTGGCCCTGGCCCATCCCGGCTTGCAGGACCTTTATGGCCGCACCTACCGGGATCTCTACCTTGAGAACGGGCTTTCCATCTCGATCGGCTGGTTTGGCGATGTGCCGGGCAAGCTGTGGTCGGTGCGCAACTATGCCAAAATCTCACCCTCCCGGCCCGAATTGCCAACCCATCTGCAGCGGGCCTGGACCTATTTCGGGCTGTTTCCCAATCAGGTGTTTTCGATCACGCCCGAAGGGGTGCAGTTCTACCATGACCTTCCGCTGGACGAAGGCACGACGCGCCTGACCGGTCGCGCCTACCGCTGGCCAAACGAGACGCGCGCCCAAAGGCTTGCGCGCTATCTGGCCTACCGGATTGACCGTGACACATCGGTCGAGGATCGGCAGCTGTCGATCTGGTCGAACGAGTCGATGAAGTCGGATGCGTTCGAAGGCTTTCACCTGTCCGATCTGGAATACGGGCTGCGCCGGCACCATGACGCCCTGCGCCGTGTTCTTCCGGTGATGCAACTGGCAAACGCTCCGCCAGAAGACCTGGTTGCCGCGCGCAATGCGGAAAAAAGATTGCCAGACCCGACACCGGGCGTAAGCTGACTGAATAATCAACCAGACACCAACCGGGGAGACCGCCATGACATTGAACCGTCGCCAGGCCCTGATCGGCGCCACCGCAACGCTTGCCGCCCCATGGGTCCGACCGTCCTGGGCGCAAGGGGGCATCGTCAACGTCTACAACTGGGCGGATTACATTGGCGAGACGACCTTGGCCGACTTCTCCTCGGAAACCGGGATTGAAGTCGTTTACGACCTTTACGCCAGTTCGGAAGAGATGCAGGCCAAGTTGTTGGCAGGCTCGACCGGTTATGACGTTGTGCTGCACAGCGGTCTTGGGCTACCCCGGTCCATTCAGGCAGGGGTGCTGCAAAAGATCGACCGCTCCAGGCTGACAGGATGGGGAAATCTGGACGCTGACCTTTTGAAGGTGGTCGAAGGCTATGATCCGGGCCACCTTTACACCGTGCCGTACATGTGGGGATCGGTGGGGATGACCTACAACCTTGACATGGTCAAGGAACGCTTGCCGGATGCGGACCTCAACTCGCTTGATGTACTGCTGAAGCCCGAGAATGCCGCACTCCTTGCCGATTGCGGCATTTCGCTTTTGGACAGCCCGAACGATATCGGCTTCATGATCCTGAGCTATCTGGGAATTGATCCCAACACGGCCGGCCCTGAAGATTGGGCAAAGATGGTCGAAGCGGTGCGTCCGGTGCGCGAATACATCGCGACCTTTGACAACGCGAACTACCTGACCGCCATCCCGAATGGCGAGGTGTGTGCGGTCAACAACTGGTCCGGTGACTATGGTGTAGCCAAGGCGCGGGCCGCAGAAGCGGGGATAGAGATCAATCTTGGATACTTCATCCCGAAAACCGGCGCGCCCGCCTGGTTTGACCTTTGGTCGATCCCGGCCGATGCGCGCAACGTCGACAGCGCGCATTTGTTTCTGGACTATCTGCTGCGACCGGAAGTGATTGCCGCCTGCACCAACTTTACCGGCTATGCCAACCTGAACAAGGCAGCGATGCCATTCGTTGATCCGGCGATTGCCGCTGACCCCGCAGTCTACCCCGACGCCGAGGCGTTGTCGCGGATGTACACGCCCTTGCCCCAGACGATTGAGCAGGAGACCGACATGAACCGGGCCTGGACCGAGATCAAGACGGGCGGCTGACCCGATGGAGGCCCAGAACGCCGCGCCTTTCCTGCGTATCGACGGAGTGTCAAAAAGCTTCGGCACCTTCGAGGCCGTCAAGGATGTCAGCCTGACCGTCGCCAAGGGCGAAATCTTCTCGCTTCTTGGTGGGTCGGGTTGCGGCAAGACCACGCTGTTGCGCATGCTTGCCGGGTTTGAGACGCCGACAACGGGCCAAATCTTCCTCGACGGGCGCGACATGGCCGCTGTCCCGCCGTGGGAACGCCCTGTCCATATGATGTTCCAGTCCTACGCGATCTTTCCGCACATGACGGTCGAGGCGAATGTTGGCTACGGGCTGAAACATGAGATGGGTTTGACCAAGGCCGACCGGGCTGCCCGCGTGGCCGAAATGCTGGATCTGGTGCAGCTGACCCCCTTCGCCAAACGAAAGCCGCATCAGATTTCCGGTGGGCAACGGCAGCGGGTGGCCCTTGCCCGGGCGCTGGCCCGTCAACCAAAACTGCTCCTGCTCGACGAACCCCTTGCCGCGCTGGACAAGAAGCTGCGCGAACACACCCAGTTCGAATTGATGAGCATCCAGCAGCGCACCGGCGTCACCTTCATCGTGGTCACCCATGACCAGGAAGAGGCGATGACCCTGTCGGACCGCATCGCCGTGATGGACAAGGGCGAGGTTCGCCAGGTCGGCACCCCGACCGAGATTTACGAATCCCCAGCCAGCAAGTTTGTCGCCGGATTCATCGGGTCGGTGAACAGTTTCGATGCCACCGTGCTGGCGCGAGAGGGCCCGCATCTGCGGCTGGATGTGCCGGCGCTGGGCGGGCAGGTCCTGGCCCGCGATGTGGCCGGAGTGGCGGAGGGGCAGAAGGTGTCGCTTGCGGTGCGGCCGGAAAAGCTGCGGATCACCCAAGATCGGCCCGACGGCCCGAACGCGGTGGCGGGGCAGGTGAAGGATCTGGCCTATTTTGGCAAAGACAGTCTTTACCGCATCGCGCTGCCGGGGGCGCTGGTGCAAGCCCACGCCGTGAACGCACGGCGCGGCGATGAAGGGGCAAGGATCGCCGACTGGGACGATGCCGTCTGGCTGGCCTTCGACCCGTCCTCTGCCATCGTTCTGGTGGATTAGGCCATGACCGAAGGCCGCTTCGCACGGTGGTTTGACATCCGGGGCTGGGCGCTTCTGCTGATCGGCGCGCCCTATGTCTGGCTGGTGATCTTCTTTTTGTTGCCGTTCCTGATCGTCGTCGCGATGAGTGTGGCGACCAACACCCCCACCGCCCCGCCGTTTTCCTTTGGCGGCGACAACCCCTGGATCAATCTGGAGCCGTTTTCCCGGGTGGTTACCGACGGGCTTTACCTGCGCGCGTTCCTGACGTCGATCGTCAACGCCTTCGTGGCGATGGTTCTGTGTCTGCTGATCGGCTATCCGATGGCCCTGTGCCTGACACGGGTGTCAAAGGGATGGCGCAATATCCTTTTGATGCTGGTGATCCTGCCGTTCTGGACCTCGTTTCTGCTGCGGGTTTACGCATGGATGGGGTTGATGGGCAAAAACTCGTGGTTTAACGGGTTGCTGACCGATTTCTGGAATCTGCTGGTGCCACTCGACTGGGCGATCAGGTCCGTTCCGATGATGCACACCAATTTCGCCGTCGTGCTGGTGATGGTCTACACCTATCTGCCCTTCATGATCCTGCCGCTATACGCCAGCCTTGAACGGTTGGACCCGACGCTGGACGAAGCCGCGATGGATCTGGGCAGCCGGCCCTACCGGGTGTTTCTGGATGTCACCCTGCCGCAATCTGTCCCCGGGATCATCGCGGGCGGGATGCTGGTGTTCATCCCCGCGGCAGGTGAACTGGTGATCCCTTCTCTGGTCGGAAATGCCTCACAACCGATGATCGGCAAGATCATTTCGGACGAATTCGCGCAGGCGCGCGATTGGCCGATGGCCTCTGCCGTTGCGGTGGCGCTGTTGCTGCTGATGGTGGTTCCGACGATGATCTACAGCCGCTATCAGGCCAAGGCCGAGGGGTCAAAATGAGGCGCAGCCCGGTCTTTCTGGTCAGCATCCTGTGTTTCGGGTTTGCGTTTCTGTACATCCCGATTCTGTCGATGATGGTCTACAGCTTCAACGCCTCGCGCCTTGCCACGGTCTGGGGTGGGTTTTCGACCAAGTGGTATGTGTCGCTTCTGTCGAACAAGGCGGTGATCGACGCGCTGGTCCTGTCGCTGCAGATAGCCGTCGTGTCGGCGACGATCGCCACCATTCTGGGCACGATGGCCGGGATCGCGTTGGCGCGGTTCACCAAGTTTCGCGGGCGTACCTTGATGTCGGGCCTGGTGACTGCACCCCTGATCATGCCCGAGGTGATCACCGGCATTTCGATGCTGATCTTCTTCATTCTGATGGCCGATTGGGTCGGCTGGCCAGGACAGCGCGGCTTTACCACCATCACGCTGGCGCACATCACTTTTTGCATGGTTTTCGTCACCACCGTGGTCACGGCACGCATGGTGCAGACCGACCGCGCCATCGAAGAGGCGGCAATGGACCTTGGCAGCCGCCCCTGGCAGGTGATGTTCGACATCACACTGCCGGTGATCTCACCCGCCATCGTTTCGGGCTGGCTTTTGGCCTTCACCATCAGTCTGGATGATGTGGTGATCAGTTCATTCGTCACCGGGCCGGGCAATACCACGCTGCCGCTTCTGGTCTGGTCCAAGGTCAAACTTGGCGTGACGCCGGACATCAACGCTTTGGCGACGCTGATGATCGTGACGGTGGGGCTGGGTGTGATGGTGGCGGGCGTCGTCCTCAACCGAAGCGAAAGGCGGCGGCTTGCGGATGAACGACTGGCCCTGCGCAGCAATGACTGACCCGGCCACCTTTCTGCAAACACCCCTTGGAGAGCCGGGATCCGGCCGCGTGCGTTACGGCGCGGCGATGGCCCTTTACCAGCAGGGCAAGATAACCGCCGACGTGCTGGAGGTTTACCGCATCGCCGCCGCCCATGACGCGCGCGACCCTGTGGCCGACCTTTTCGACCGCGGCCTGCCAGTGCCCGGGAACCCGCTTTACCAGCTTTACACCACGGCGCGGAGCTACCTCCTTGCTCTCGACCACCCCGGCGCGGTGGACGTGCGCGCTGGTCTGCCGCCGGATCCCGGTCCACTTTACCCCCGTTCCTCCATCGTCAATGCGGTTGCTGTCCGCTGGCTGATCCCCGCCCTTGCTGCCGCCGACCCACCCGATCTTGTCGCCGCCATCCGCGCGGCGGCGGGCGCTCTTGACTGGGTCACCTATGATGCCTATCCGCGCAAGGAGATTGGGGAGGCTTTTGCGACGGGCCATGCCTTCGCCTCGATTCTGGGAAGCGAGGCGCCCTTTGCGGCGCAGGATTTCGACCTTGGCCTGTTCCTGATCGCGCCGGGCGTCCTGTACCGTGACCATCGCCATGCGGCCCCTGAGCTTTACGCCCCGCTGACCGGCCCGCATGGCTGGCGCTTTGGCACCAGTGCACCCCTGACAGTCATGCCCGCGCATGCCCCGGTCTGGAACCCGCCGCACCAGCCGCATCTGACCAAGGTCGGCGCCGTGCCATTCCTGAGCCTTTTCGTCTGGACGCGCGATGTGACATTCCCGGCCGAGGTGATTGCCGCCGATGACTGGCCCGCGCTGGAAGGGTCGGTCTTTGACTGACACCGTGATCCACAACGGCCGTATCCACACGATGGACCCGACCGCACCCGTCGCCAGCTGGATCGTGCTGCGCGGCGACCGGATCGCCGCAGTCGGGCAGGGCCCGGCGCCCAGGACGCGGCGTATGGTTGATGCAGGCGGGCGGCTGGTGCTGCCCGGCTTTCAGGACGCGCATGTGCATTTGCTGTCGGGCGGGCTTGATCTGGCCACGGCAGCACAGCTTTATGATGAGGTGTCAGTCGAAGGGCTTCTGGCCACGCTTGCCGCCCATGCGCGGGTGAAGGCCGGGATGCCGGTCATTCTGGGCTCAGGCTGGCAGGCGGGGATCTTTGGCGATCACAACTTGACCGCTTTGGTTCTGGATCAAGCGGTGCGCGACCGCCCGGTCGTGGTTTACGACAGCTCGTTCCACAACGCATGCCTGAACAGTCTCGCGCTTGAAATGGCGGGGGTGCAGACCACGGCCGACCCGCCAAATGGCCATATCGTCCGCGATGGCAAAGGCCGCGCAACGGGGATGCTGCAGGAAGAGGTGATCCCGCTGGTTGTCGCCCGCCTGCCGGCCCTGACCGAGGCGGACTGGCAGGCCGGCCTGTGCGGGGCGATGGATCACGCCAACCGCCACGGCATTACCGGCGTCCTTGATCCAAGGGTTACCGCCCAAGATGCGAAGATCTACGGGCAGGCGGCGGCCGAAGGCGCTTTGACGTTGCGCGTCGCAGGTGCCGCCCTGGTGACCGAGGCGGATACCCCCGAGACTGCAGTGTCCCGGCTGACCGCCCTTCGGCTGGCGCACACTGGCCCGGACTTCCACGTGCACTCGGCAAAGATCTTCATGGACGGCGTGTTTGAAAACCGGACGGCGGCCACCCTGCACCCCTATGCCAGTGGACATGGCGACACGCCGCACTGCATGTTTGGCGCTGAACAGACCAACGCCCTTTTCACCGCGCTGGATGCGGCACGGTTTGCGATCCACACCCACGTCATCGGTGACGCCGCTGCCCGGCGCGCGATTGATGGTCTGGAGGCCGCCCGCGCCGCCAATGGCCCCTGGCCCGCCCAGCACCAGCTTGCGCATCTGCAGCTTCTGCACCCGTCCGACTTCGCGCGCCTGCAAGGGTTGGCCACCGCCAATATCCAGCCGCTGTGGGCGCGGTTTGATCCGGTGATCCCGGACATCGCGCTAGAGATGATCGGGCAGGGGCGATGGCCCGACGTCTATGCGTTCCGCCGGATGCTGGAGGCGGGCGCAGATTGGTGCCTGTCGTCGGATTGGCCGGTCAGCACGCTGAACCCGCTCGAAATCATCGAAACGGCGATCACACGGCAGGCCCGGCGCTGCGATGCCCCGCCCGCGCCGTTCTTTGCCAAACAGTCCCTGACGCTACGCGAATGTGTGCAAGGCTATACGGTGAACGCGGCCCGCGCCTGTTGGCGGGACCACTTCACCGGAATGTTGCGCCCCGGCTTTTCGGCCGACCTGATCGTGCTTGACCGCAATATCTTTGACTGCCCGGCGGATGAGCTGTCCGAGACGCAGGTGCTGTCAACCTGGTTCAAGGGCCGCTGTGTGTGGCAGGTTTAGGCCGCGCCGGGCCACGAGAGGTGCGAAACCGTTGGCCTGCCGGGATGGCCTGCGATGTTTCACTTGACACATGCCGGTTCCGCATCTTCTTTTGAATGACTGTCCAGTCAACGCTATATCTGTGCCTGAACGATACCATGGCCCGACGCCAGGACAGCCGCTGCTTTGGACCGCCGACCATCCGCAAAGGGGATACCGGAATGTCACATCACATGATCCCGGGGGTCTTGGCCCTTGCAGTTCCGCTGCTGTCGCCCATCGCCGCCCATGCGGCGGAGGTAAGTCTGTCGTTCGGTGCCACCATCGCCTCAGAGTACGTGTCTGCCGGCATCCGCTATTCTGATGGCATCGCGGTTCAGCCCTATGTAGAACTGGGCTTTGGCGGGCTGTATGGGGGGGCCTACATCTCTAACCTCGATGCAGATCTGACCGGCGCCGACCGCGAAAGCGGCCTGTCGCTGGGCTATCGCGGCGAGGCCGGCAGCGTCAGCTATGACCTGTCGCTGACCTACTACCTTTACAAGGAATCGTTCGCAGATTTCCCTGTTGAAGATTATGCCGAAGCGCTTGCCATTGGCACGGTCGTGTTGTCCGAAACCGTCTTCGTGACCGGGGAAGTCGGGCTTGCCCCCGAGTTTGACCAGACCAATCTGTCGCTGCGGGTCGATTACTACACCTCTGTTGAGGGGGTGTCGCTGGATGCTAGCGTGGGGCGGCTTGAGGCTGACTATGGCGCATGGACCTATTGGTCGGCCGGCGCGACCTATCAGGTGACCGACACTGTGGCGCTTGGCCTTGCCTATCACGATTCCAACGTCAACCCCGACCTTGGCCTGCGCAACAGCGATGGGATTGTCGTTGCTTCTGTGACCTTCGATTTCGGGATGCCCTGACGGCAAACATCGCTGACCCGCACACGGTTGCCTTGCGCGGATATGGTGGCCTGACCTTGCAAAGGACCTGACCAATGGCCCCGACCACGGCCCCCGACAGCGCCTGTGACCCCCGCTATGACATTCTGTTTGAACCGGTCAGGATTGGCCCGGTCACGACGAAGAACCGCTTCTACCAGGTGCCGCATTGCACCGGCATGGGCTGGGTGCGCCCACGGACACTGGCCGAAATGCGCGGCGTGAAGGCCGAGGGTGGCTGGGGAGTGGTCAATACCGAGTATTGCTCGATCCACCCGGCGTCGGATGACCAGATGCATATCTCGGCCACGATCTGGGATGACACCGACGTGCGCAACCACCGGCTGATGACCGACAAGGTCCATGCCCATGGCGCACTGGCGGGGTGTGAGCTTTGGTTTTCGGGATCGCGCAGCGCCAACCTTGCGTCACGCCTGGTGTCGATGGATGTGGCCAGCCGCCCGAATGGCGTCGGCCACCCGTTCCAGTCGCGCGCGATGGATAGTGAGGATATCCGCACCTTCCGCCGCTGGCACCGCAACGCCGCCTTGCGCGCGCGGGATGCCGGCTTTGACATCGTTTATGTCTATGCCACCCACGGCTATCTCTTGTCGCATTTCCTTGACCCCGAAACCAATACGCGCACTGACGAATACGGCGGGTCGTTGGAAAACCGCACCCGTCTGGTGCGAGAACTGATCGCCGAAACAAAGGACGCCGTAGGCGACCGCTGCGCTGTCGCCGTCCGCTTTTCCGCCGATGCCGAGGTGGGCGAGGATGGCCAGCCGATGATCGGCGAACGGCAGGACATGTTTGCGATGATGGCTGAAATGCCTGACCTGTGGGACATTAACATTGCCGACTACTCATTGGAAATGGGCGCTTCGCGTTTTGTCAGGGAAGGGGCACTGAAGCCCTACATGAATTGGGTCCGGTCGGTGACGAGCAAACCGGTAGTGACGGTGGGTCGTTTCACCTCGCCCGACACGATGGTGGAGTGGGTCAGGTCCGGGCTGACGGATCTGATAGGGGCCGCGCGGCCGTCGATTGCCGATCCCTTCCTTCCCCGGAAGATCGAAGAGGGTCGGGGCGAGGATATCCGCGAATGTATTGGCTGCAATGTCTGCTACTCTGGCGACAGTCTGGCCTTGCCGATCCGCTGCACTCAGAACCCCACCATGGGCGAGGAATGGCGGCGTGGCTGGCACCCCGAAAGGATTGCCGCGCGGGGGTCGGACAGTCAGGTTCTGGTGGTCGGCGCAGGGCCTGCCGGGCTTGAGGCGGCGCGGGCCCTTGGCGCGCGCGGCTACCGCGTGGCGTTGGCCGAAGCCACCCGCGTGCTGGGCGGCAGGGTCCTGCGCGAAGCGGCGCTGCCCGGCATGCGCGAATACATCCGCGTCCGCGACTGGCGGGAAGGCCAGATCGCCAAGATGGCCAATGTCGAGGTCTTCCGGGAAAGCCGCCTGACACCGCAGGACGTGCTTGATTTCGGCGCGGATCATGTCGCCATCGCAACCGGCGCGCGCTGGCGGCACGACCTGTTCACCGGCAAGCGGTTTGAACCCATCGCAGATGCCGAGACCCCGGTTTTCACCCCCGATGACATCATGGACGGACGCCTGCCGGATGGCCCGACGGTCGTCTATGATGCGGACGGCTATTACATGGGCGGTGTGATCGCCGAACGGCTGCGGGCAGCGGGGCTGCAGGTCACGCTGGTCACACCGGCCGACCGTGTGTCGCCCTGGGCGCAAAACACAGGGGAAGGTTGGCGCGTGCCCGGGCATCTGATCGGCCTTGGCATCACGCTTTTGACCGCGCAGGAATTGTCCTGGTTCGACGGGGCCGCCCTGACGCTGACCTGTGCGCACAGCGGTCGGGAAAGCGTTCTGGCGGCGGCGGGCCTTGTGCTGGTCGGCCAGCGGGCGCCGGTCGATGACCTTTACACCGCGCTGCGCTATGGTGCTGACGGCAGCCATGCCGAACTGCCCTTCATGCTGGCACGGATCGGCGATTGCGAGGCCCCGGCTATCATTGCCGCCGCCACCTATGCCGGGCACCGATATGCGCAGGAACTCGACACGCCCGTGGACGTCGATCTGCCGATGGCGCATGACAAGGTTGACGTGGGGCTGAGCGCCCCGTCCCATTGGCAGCGGGCGGCGCGTTCTGAGGAATGAAAATGACCAAAGGCCCCACGAGCCCGGTAACCACAGCCGAACTTGCTGCAGCACTGCCCGCCGTCCTTGCCGCACCGCGCGACCATGGGGTTACGCGGCTTTTGTGCGCCCGCCCTGGCCCGAACCTCAGGACCTTTCCCAAAGAGCTGGTATTTACGCGCGCCATGGGCGTCTGGGGGGATTGCGAGGCAGCGCGGCCCTGGCTCACCTTGCCAGATGGCAGCCCCGATCCCCGCAATCAGGTGTCGATCCTGCCATGGCGCGTTCTGGACCTGGTCTGGCGCGACCGTGACCGCGTGGCGCATCCCGGTGACAACATCGCCGTGGACATGAACCTGACGGCCGAGAACCTGCCCGAAGGCACGTTGCTGGCTGCTGGCACCGCCATCCTGCGGGTCAGTGATGAGCCGAACGACGGCTGCGTGAAGTGGAAGGTCCGTTGCGGTCAAGCCGCCTATGACTGGATCGCGCATCCAGGATATTTGCCACTTCGGTTGCGCGGGCTTTACTGTTCGGTGGAACGCGACGGGGCGATGCGTCTTGGTGACAGCATTAGCCGCCTAGACTCGACGTGACGCGCCAAGGCTGCGGATCACCGCGATTGACGCCTCGGCGACCGGGCCTTCGGTGTCTTTCAGCAGGGCAATTCTATCAAAGCGAGTGGGGTCGCGGGCAAGCGAGGCGCGGAGCGCGTTGCCAAAGGCCATCCGCAACTCGGTGCCGATGTTGAACTTGGCGATGCGGCTGGAGGCGGCAAGCTGCAGGCGCTGCGCGACAGGCACCCCGGACCCGCCATGGATCACCAGGGGGACCGTGGTCATCGCCTCGATCGCGGCGAGGCGGGCCAGATCCAGACCTTGCCCCTCGTCTTGCTGCAGATGCAGGTTGCCGACGGATATGGCCAGCGCGTCTACCCCGGTTTCTGCCGCAAACCGGCCAGCCTCAACCGGGTCTGTGCCATCTGAAGCGGCCCCCCCGGCATAGCCGACAAAGCCGATCTCGCCCTCACAACTGGCACCGGCAGCGTGGGCCAGTTCGACAATGGCGGCGGTCAGGTCGATGTTTTGCTGAAAGGGCAGGTTTGATCCGTCGAACATCACCGAGGTGAACCCCAGATCAAGGGCCGCTCGGCAGTCATCCAGCGAACGGCCGTGGTCAAGGTGGATCACCACCGGCACAGTTGCCGCTTCGGCAAGATGGCGGAGCATCTTCGCCAGAACCGGCAGCGGTGTGTGGTCGCGGCAAACGGGGCCAGCTTGCAGGATGATCGGGGCGCGTTCAGCCTCGGCCGCGGCCACATAGGCGCGCATGTCCTCCCACCCGAGGCAGACAAGACCCGGCACGGCATAGCCAAGCGCATTGGCGGGCTGCAGCACCTGGGCCAGGGTCACAAGCGTCATTTGAACTTGGCCACCATGTCCATGATGCCGGGGATGGTGTGCAACTGGGCTGCATGGGTCGGCTGGAAATGCTGCTTCAGGCTGCGCTGGCTTTGGCCACCAAGGATGGTGAAATAATACATCTCATAGCCCGGCAGCACGCAGCAGGGGTGATAGCCGGTGTCGATCAGCACGGTAGACCGGTTCATGATGTGGTAGGCATCCCCCGGTTCATTGTCGACCCGCTGCATCATCTGCAGCCCTGACCCATAGTCGGGCTTGAAGCGGAAATTGTAACATTCGTCATGGCGGGTTTCATCGGGCAAACGGTCTGTATCGTGCTTGTGGCTGGGGAACCCTGACCACCCGCCCGCGCCCACCGTGTAAAGCTCGGACACCAGCAGGCGGCCCACCCGGTCGTGATACGCCGCTCCAAGGATGTGCTTGATCTTGCGATGGGTTTTCGTGTCGTCCGACCCGTATTGGACCTTGTCTATATCCGCCGCCCGCACTGCGAAGGGGCGCAGGGTTTCGGCAAACCTTGCCCCGGCGATGAAGGTTTCGGTGTCGGTCAGCGCGGAGATCCGGGTCGGGGCATTGGTGGGGACATAGACGCCCTCAGGCTCACCATCCCAGACATCCACGCCCCGATGGCCAATCCCGGCGAAGGTATTGCCCAACGTCTCTACCGTCACCGTGCCCGTGGCTGGGACGATGCAGGTTTCATATCCCGGGGTGCGGTACTCGAACGTCTCACCTGCTTTCAGGGTGACGATGTTGAAATAGACCAGCGGCACATGTGCGTTGTCCAGATCGACGATGGCGCGGTTGTGATTGTCATGGGGGGCGATGTGCATTGGGGGTCCCTTCATGTGGACGGGCCGGGGTGATCGGCCAGAAATGTATCAAGTTCGGCGCTGGTGGGCATCGCGGGGGCGCAACCCACACGTGCCACGACCATCGCGGCGGCGGCCGATCCGCGCAGGACGGCGTTGCGCACCGGCTGACCTGCGGCAAGGGCGGCAACGAACGCTCCAAGAAAGCTGTCCCCCGCGCCGGTTGGTTTCAACGCCTGTGTCGGGTAGATGCCGGTGGCAAATTCACCCTGTCGGGTGAAGGTGACCGCGCCCTTTTCGCCCATCTTGTAGACGACGATCTGTGCCCCTTCGGCAATCAGACTGCGGGCTTTTGCAAGGCCCCGGTCAATATGCCCTGCCATGAACCCAAACTCGACATCATTGCCGACGATCACGTCACACAGCGCCGCAGCGCGGGAATAGACCTCGGACGCGATGGCCTCCGAGGGCCAGGAATAGGGCCGGTAGTCGACATCAAGTACCAGCGGCAGGCCGGCATCGCGGGCAAGGTCAAAGGCCCGGAAGGCCGCGCTGCGCGACGGTTCGGCCGCAAGGACCGTGCCCGTGGTGATCAGCGCGGAATGGCCGGTGTAGTTCACCGACTCGACATCCTGAACCGTCATCGCAAAGTCGGCGGCACCGTTGCGGTAGATGACCGACTGGCAGTTCTCAATGCGCGTTTCCACCACGGCCAAGGAATTGCGCGCTTCCCGCCCGACCGGGCGGACATGGGCGCGGTCGATCCCGTAGGCGTCAAGCTGGGTCAGGCAGAACCGACCCACCGCATCATCCGAAACCCGAGTGACCAGCGCCGCGCGGCAGCCCTGCCGCGTCAGAGCGACGGCGATGTTGGCAGAAGACCCGCCAAGCGCAGTGGTAAAGCGCGTGGCCATTTCGATCCTTGTGCCGGGGGGATCGGCGTAAAGGTCCATCCCCACCCGGCCGATGACCAGAAAGTTTCGCCCGGCAAGACACGCAAGGTCGGCCATCAGAGGCCCTGCCTTTGGGCACTGCGGCCAGCTTCAACCTCGGCGTGTTTGGCACGGACGTCGTCGCTGTCGGACACCTCAGCCGTGCCGATTTCCCACCAGGCATGGCCTTGGGTCGTCCAGCCATCATAGGGGTCAACCTGCATGACGATGATGCTGGTCTTGCTGGCCTGCTTGGCGCGCTGGAAGGCTTCCGCCAGTTCGGCAGCGTTCGCCACGGTTTCGGCATTGGCCCCCATCGCGCGGGCATGGGCTTCGAAATCCACGGTGAAGGGATTGGGGACAGTAGGGCAATCCTTGATCAGGTTGTTGAAGCTGACCTGCCCGGTGTTGTTCTGCAGCTTGTTGATGACGGCAAAGCCGCCATTGTCCAAGACAAGGACGATCAGCTTTTTCCCTGTCAGAACAGAGGAATAGATGTCGGAGTTCATCAGAAGGTAGCTGCCGTCACCGACAAAGACGATGGTATCGCGGTCAGCCTCGCCTTCGGCTTGCGCGATGCGGGCGCCCCAGCCTCCGGCAATCTCGTACCCCATGCAGGAAAAGCCAAACTCTACGTCCACGGTCCCGATCCCAAGGGTGCGCCAGTTGGCGGTCACCTCGGCGGGCAAACCACCTGCGGCGGTCACCACCCGGTCGCGCGGATGACAAAGGGCGTTCACCACGCCGATGGCTTGCGCGTAAGAGTTCGGACGATTGCCGTGTGCCACGTTCCCGGCAACATAGGTGTCCCAAGTCTTGCGTTCAGCTTGTGCTTTGGAGAGCCACTCTGACGGCGCTCGATGCCCGGCAATGGCTGCATCCAGAGCGACAAGCCCCAGCTTGGCATCGCCCACGACGGCCAGGGACTGATGCTTGGCCGCGTCATGCCGTCCGGCGTTCAGGCCGATCAGGCGGGCCTCGGGGGCAAAGACCGTCCACGATCCGGTGGTGAAATCCTGAAGCCGGGTGCCGACGGCCAGCACCACATCAGCCTCGCCCGCAATGGCGTTGGCGCTGTCTGAACCGGTGACGCCAAGGGGGCCGATGTTCAGCGGATGGTCGGCCAGCAGGTTCGCCCGGCCTGCGATGGTTTCCACCACGGGGATGCCATGCGCCTCGGCAAAGGCGGTCAGGTCGGCCACCGCGCCGGAGTATTGCACACCGCCGCCTGCCACCATCACCGGACGCTTGGCGGTTTTCAGCAGTGCCGCAGCCTCACTGATTTCCAGCGCATCGGGGGATTGGCGGCGGATGCGGTGGACGCGCTTGGCAAAGAACGCCAGCGGGTAGTCATAGGCCCAGCCTTGCAGGTCTTGCGGCAACGCAATGAAAGCGGGGCCGCAATCGGCGGGGTCCAGCATCGTGGCAAGGGCGGCGGGCAAGGATTGCAGGATCTGCGCGGGGTGGGTGATGCGGTCCCAGAACCGGCTGACCGCCTTGAAGGCATCGTTCAGGCCAAGGCTGGGATTGCCGAAGTGTTCCAGCTGTTGCAGCACCGGGTCGGGCAGGCGGGTCAGGAAGGTATCGCCGCACAGCATCAGCATGGGCAGGCGGTTGGCATGGGCCAAGGCGGCGGCGGTCAGCAGGTTCGCGGTGCCCGGCCCGGCGCTGGCGGTGCAGAACATGAAGCGGCGGCGCAGGTGATATTTGGCGTACGCGGCGGCGGCAAAGCCCATGCTTTGTTCGTTCTGGCCCCGATACAGCGGCAGGTCCTGGTGAACGGGATACAGCGCCTCACCCAGACAGGGGACGTTGCCATGGCCGAAAATGCCAAAGCCGCCGCCACAAATCCGCGTCTCGACCCCGTCAATTTCGATATACTGGTTCAGCAGCCAGCGCACGATGCCTTGCGCCACCGTCAGCCGAACGGTTTGTGTCGCCTTGGTCATCTCTTGCCCTCCTGCCGGTACTCCGCCACCCTTCCGAAACGGGGCTTGCGCGGCTTGCGGGGTGACGATACAGCTTTTGCAACCGGTTGCAAGACTGGTGCGTGGGGGGAGGCGGAAATGGCGGAAATCGGGATCGGGCTGGTCGGTGGCGGCTATATGGGCAAGGCCCATGCGGTGGCCTTGTCTGCGGTGGGCGCGGTGTTTGACACGGCCCTGCGCCCCCGGCTTGAGGTGATTGCGGCGACCACCCACGCCTCGGCGGAACGCTATGCAAGCGCTTACGGCTTTGCCCGCGCGGCGCTGGATTGGCAGGATCTGGTCGCCGACCCCAAGGTGCAGGCGGTGGTCATCGCGTCACCACAATCCACCCACAGGGCGATTGCCGAAGCCGCCTTTGCCGCCGGAAAGCCGGTGTTTTGCGAAAAGCCGCTGGGTGCCTCGCTTGCCGATGCCAAGGCGATGGTCGCGGCGGCAAAGGCGTCCGGGCTGCCGAACATGATCGGCTTCAACTATGTGCGCACCCCGGCGACGCAGTTCGTGCGTCAACTGCTTGCCGAAGGCGCGATTGGCCGGGTGACCTGGTTCCGGGGTGAGCATACCGAGGATTTTCTGGCCGACCCGACGCTGCCCGCCAACTGGCGCACGGCGGACCGGGCCACTGGCTGCATGGGCGACCTTGCGCCCCATCCGGTCAACTGCATGCTGGCGCTGATGGGTCCGGTCGCGGAACTGAGCGCGCGGATCGAGACTGTGCACGCCACCCGCCCTGGGCCCGCTGGCCCGGTGGCGGTGACGAATGACGACCACGCTCAGATCATGCTGCGCTTTGCCACGGGCGCAATGGGGCATCTGTACATCAGTCGCACGGCAACAGGGCGCAAGATGGGCTATGCCTATGAAATCCACGGCACGACGGGGTCAATCCGCTTCGACCAGGAGGATCAGAACGCCGTCCACCTCTACCGCGCTGAAGGGCCAGAGGCGACGCGCGGCTTTACCCGCATTTTGACCGGGCCTGCGCACCCCGACTATCTGCCGTTCTGTCAGGGTCCGGGACATGGCACCGGCTATCAGGACCAGATCATCATCGAGGCCAAGGATTTCCTGACCGCCATCGCCACCGGTCAGCCGGTCTGGCCCACGTTCCGCGACGGTTTGGCCGTAAGCCAACTGATCGACACCGCCTTTCAGGCATCCGACAGCGGCCACTGGCACGCCGTCCCCCAAGACATTCTTTAGGCATGAGGACCACATGACCATCCGTATCGGAAATGCGCCCTGTTCCTGGGGTGTGGAGTTTGCAGACGACCCCCGCAATCCGGCCTGGCGTCAGGTGCTGTCTGACTGCGCGGGCGCGGGCTACAAGGGGATGGAGCTTGGCCCCGTCGGCTTCATGCCCGAAGATCCGGCTGTGCTGGGTGAGGCTTTGGCCGAAAACGGGCTAGGGCTGATCGGCGGCGTGGTCTTCCGGCCGTTTCACGATCCGGCGAAGTGGGATGAGGTGATGGATGCCTCTGTCCGCACCTGCAAGGCGCTGACAGCACACGGGGCAAGGCATCTCGTGCTGATCGACAGCATATCCCCCCGCCGCGCGCCGACCGCTGGGCGGGCTGAGGCGGCGGAACAGATGGACAGCGCCGAATGGGCCGCCTTCCGTGATCGCATTGCCACTGTGGCGCGGATGGGGGCCGAGGAGTACGGTCTGACTGTCGGCATCCACGCTCATGCTGCGGGCTTCATCGACTTTGAACCAGAGCTGGAACGCCTGCTGGACGAGGTCGACGACAAGATCCTGAAGATCTGCTTCGACACCGGCCACCATTCCTATGCGGGCTACGATCCGGTGGCCTTCATGAAACGGCACATCGACCGTATCAGCTACATGCACTTCAAGGACATCAACCCGGTGGTGAAAGCCGACGCGATTGCCAAAAGCACCGGGTTCTATGACGCCTGCGGCCAGGGCATCTTCTGCAACCTTGGGCAGGGCGACGTGGACTTTCGCGCCGTGCGCCAGATCCTGCTGGATGCGGGATTCACCGGCTGGTGCACGGTGGAACAGGACTGCGACCCGACGCTGGACGTCAGCCCCATCGACGACGCGCGGAAGAACCGCGAATACCTTTCCTCCATCGGCTTCTAAGGGGCGCATATCATGGCAAAACTGAACTGGGGCATGATCGGCGGCGGCGAAGGCAGTCAGATCGGCCCGGCCCACCGCCTTGGCGCGCTGGCTGACGGGCATTTCACCCTTGCCGCAGGCGCGCTGGACCACCGGGCCGATGTCGGGCGCGAATACGCACAGCGCCTTGGTGTGGCCCCCGACCGCGCCTATGGCGACTGGCAGGAAATGCTGGCGGGGGAACGCAATCGCCCCGACCGTTGCGATCTGGTGACGGTGGCGACGCCAAACTCCACCCACTTCGAGATCACCAAGGCCTTCCTTGAGGCTGGTTTCAACGTGCTGTGCGAAAAGCCGATGACCGTGACGGTGGAGGAGGGCGAAGAGATCGTCCGTATCGCCGCCAGGACCGGGAAAATCTGCGCGGTGAACTACTGCTATTCCGCCTATCCGATGATCCGTCAGGCCCGCGCGATGGTCCGCAATGGCGATATCGGGAAGGTCCGACTGGTGGTAACGAACTTCAGCCACGGCCACCACGGCGACGCGACCGACGCCGACAACCCCCGCGTGCGCTGGCGCTATGATCCGAAGATGGCGGGCGTTTCGGGCCAGTTCGCCGATTGCGGCATCCATGCGCTGCACATGGCCAGCTTCATCTGTGATGATGAGGTTGAGAAGCTGAGTGCCGACTTCGCCTCGACCATTTCCAGCCGGGTGCTGGAGGATGACGCGATGGTCAACTTTCGTATGGTTGGCGGCACGGTCGGGCGGCTTTGGACATCATCCGTTGCCATCGGGCGGCAACATGGGTTCGAGATCCAGGTGTTTGGCGAAACCGGCGGGTTCCGCTGGGCGTCGGAACAGCCGAACCAGTTGATCTACACCCCCGTTGGTGGCCGGACGCAGATCATGGAAAAGGGTGAGGCCGGGCTTTACGACGACGCCAAGCGCCTGAGCCGCGTGGCGATAGCGCACCCGGAAGGCTTTCCGTTGGCGGTGGCAAACATCTACTGCGATCTGGCGGATGCGATCCGGGGCATCGCACGCGACGGCTTGCCGGATGCGGCGGCGGGGGCGCGGTCGATGGCGGCGGTCCATACGGCGGTCGCTTCGGCCAAGGCGGGGGGCCAGTGGATGGACGCGCGCCCGCCGATGTTCCGCTAACGCAAGGTGCGTCTGTCGATCACCCGGCAGGGGAACAGGCGTACCTCTGGCGGGCGGTCGGGCGCATCAATCGTTGCCACCACAAGGTCGATGGCGGCGGCGATGATCTCGGCCAGGGGTTGGCGGATCGTGGTCAGCCCGATGTTCTGCCAGCGCGACATTTCCATGTCGTTCAGCCCGATCAGGCCGATATCGCCCGGCACTGAAAGCCCCGCAGCCTCGATCGCGCTGAGGGCGCCGACGGCAAGCAGGTCGTCACCGCAGAAGTAGGCTTCGGCGGGTCCAAGCGCCAAGAGGCGGGCCATTTCGTCCCGGCCCGCGTCGTAGGTGTAGCCGGTGGCATAGCTGGCGCTGACGGTGATCTGCGGCTTGTCGCGCAGCCGGTCCAGAAACCCCGCTGCCCGGTCCTGGGTCGAGGTGGCGCTTTCCGGCCCGCCCAGAAAGCCTACGCGGGAGTAGCCGCGCGCAATCAGGGCGTCGGCTGCCATTTGTCCGCAGGCGATGTTGTCGATCCCCACCACATGCACGGTGGGTGTGGCACTTTGGCGGCCGAAAGCATGCACCACCGGCAAGCCTGCATTGCGGAACGATCCGGCAAAGCTTGCCGGCAGCGTGGACGAGGCGACGATCACCCCATCCACCGAATACTGCCGAAGCATCCGGACCGAAGCCTCCGGGTCAGTCGCATCGCTTAGATTGACAAGAAGCGGACGCAGCCCGCGATCTTGCAGGCCGCGGGTGAACAGGTCGAACACCTCAAGGATCAGGGGATTGTGAAAGTTGTTCACGATCAGACCGATCAGCTTGGTCCGCCCGGTCGTCAGGCTGGAGGCCAGGGCATTTGGGGCATAGCCAAGCGCGTGCGCGGCCTCTTCCACCTTGGCGCGGGTCCGGGGTGAAACGGAGGCCCCGTCGGTAAAGGCCCGCGACACGGCGGACCTCGACACGCCCGCCCGTATTGCCACATCTTTCAGGGTTACCGCCATTGCCAGTCCCGGTTTGCCATTGGGGCAGCATACAGGCAAGACCACGCCAATGGCCATGCAGGATTGGGATGGCAGACCAAAGGCTTGTCAGCCTGCCTGTTGGCCGGTCCACACGACTGCCTCGCCAAGCAGGCGCTGCAACACGCGGTCAAAGGCGCTGACAATCGCCAAGATTTCATCAGACGCGGCGACGTCGGTGGCGGCAAAGCGGCGTGTGGCGATGATCCTGCGGTCGGATTCGCGGATGATCGTCATGAGCAGGGCAACCTTGACAGTGGCGGGGCCCACACCTCCGGCATCGGCGCTGGCTACGGGTTCTGCCTGAAACTCTTGCACCTCGGTCATCAGCGTGTAGTCGGGCATCAACCCGGCACCGGTGCGCGACACCAGCCGGAACCCGCCAAGGTTCTGGAACGAGGCGACCAGCAGGGTTTGTACCAGCGCAGGCGTGGGTTCGGTCCAGCGACTGCCGGGCAGGTATTGCGCCTGATAGGGCAGGGGCTTGATCAGGATACGGTCGGTGGCAAGGGCGCCGGGCGCGCTGGGGGTTTCGACCACAAGGTGGCGTCGTCCCCCCGCGGCGGAGCTGGCAGAGGTTGCGGGCGACAGGGTGTAGGCATCAAGCTCTTCCCCGGCTGCTGACAGAGATGAGATGGCCCCACATCCGGCCAGAAACGGCAGGGTAAGGGTCAGGACAAGCGGGGAAATCCAGCGCATTGGGGTCAATTCCTGTAAGTGGGGGTTTGCGTGCCAAGCAGGAAACGCCCCGGGTCAGTGCTGATCTTGTCGGCAAGGGTGCCAAATCTAGCAATCACCCTGCGTGCTTCGGTGGCAAGGCCTTCGTATTGCGGCAGGCCAGTCCGGGCAAACTCTTCCAGCCCGGCGGCAGTTCTGCCAACATCGGCGATGGTGGACTTGAGGTCGGCCACCAGCCCCGGCATGTCATCGCGCAGGATGGTGTTGGCTTCGGAAAAAGTGGCCTCAGCCTTGCCGAGGGCCGATTCCGCGCGGGCAAGCGTGGTTTCGGCGGCGGCGATCAGCGTTTCGGCGCGGCTGGCAAGGGTATCAATCCGGGCTGTCACGCTTTCCACATTCTTCAGGATCGCGGCAACGGCGGCGGTGTTTTCCGGCGTGGTAAAGGTGCGGACGTCTTCGATCAGGGCAATCGCCTCTTTCAGCAGGTCTGGTGCTGCCGTGGTCAATTCCTGCACGACGGACGGTTTCGACGCGATCACCGGCACCCAGGTTGGCGCTTCGGCCATGATCGCGGCGGACGACGGGCTGCCACCCTCCAGCGCCACAAAGGACACCCCCGTCACACCTTGCGAGGCAAGTGTCGCCATCGTGTCAACCCGCACCGGGGTGGTGGCAAAGATCTCGATCCGGACGCGGACAAGGGACGTGTCTTGCCGGTCCAGTGCGATGGCCAGCACGTTGCCCACATCCACGCCGTTGTAACGCACGACGCTGGCCTCGCTCAGGCCTGCGACGGTGTCAAAGAGAATGTCATACTGGGCGTAGGTCCGGTTGATCTGGACGCGGGCGAGCCAGAGCAGGAACCCCATGGCCGCGACCATGCTGAACAGGGTGAAGGCCCCCACCAGAATATAGCGTGCGCGCGTTTCCATCAGGCAGTCCCTTGATCTGGTTTCGGCATCGGTTGGGCAGCATGGGCACGCGGCCCGTGAAAGTAGGCGTGAACCCAAGGGTCATCGACATCGAGCATTTCGGTCATGGTGCCGGTGACCAGCACCTTCTTCTTCGCCAGGACCGCGATCCGGTCACAGGTGGCGTGCAGGGTGTCAAGGTCATGGGTGACCAGAAACACCGTCAACCCCAGCGCCTTTTGCAGCGCCACGATCAGATCGTCGAATTCGGTCGCGCTGATCGGGTCAAGTCCGGCGGTGGGTTCATCCAGAAACAGGATCTGCGGGTCAAGCGCCAGCGCCCGTGCCAGGCCTGCGCGCTTGCGCATGCCGCCGGAAAGTTCGGACGGGTAAAGGTCACCGGCCTTTTCCGGCAACCCTACCATCGCGATTCGCAGGTCAGCCAGTGCGGCCCGGGTCGCCGCGTCGATGGCCAGCTTTTCGCGCATCGGTGCCTCGATGTTTTCGCGCACGGTCAGCGAAGAGAACAGCGCGCCATCCTGGAACATCACGCCCCAACGGTTTTGCACCGCGTCGGGATCATCGTTGCGCTCGGGCTGATCGGTGGGCGGATCAGTCAGCACTTTGGTGCCAAGGACGGTGATCGTCCCGGCCGAGGGGCGTTGCAGCCCGACGATGCTGCGCAAGAGCACTGACTTGCCACTGCCTGAAGCGCCAACCACGCCCAGAACCTCACCCCGGATCACGTCAAGGTCCAGCCCTTCGTGGATCACGCTTTTGCCAAAGCGGTTGGTCAATTTGCGCACGCTGATGACTGCCTTGTCCGCCTTTTCCGCCATCAGATCCCCCAGACTGCGAAGAAGATGGAAAAGGCCGCATCGACCACGATGACCAGAAAGATCGCCACCACTACCGAGCGTGACGTGCGACTGCCCAAGGATTCAGTGTTTCCGGCAACCTGCATGCCCTGATAGCAGCCGACGACCGCGATGATGACCGCAAAGACCGGCGCCTTGACCAGCCCAATGATTGCCTGGGTCACGGTTGTGTTGGCCAGAAGCTGTGTGGTGAACATTCCCGGAGAAATGCCCAGATCAATCCACACCATCACGCCGCCGCCGACCAGACCTGACATATTGGCCACGAAGCCAAGCACAGGCAGCAAGATCACCAGCGCCAGCACCCGCGGAAGCACCAGAAGCTCAACCGGGTCCAGGCCCAGAACGCGCATGGCGTCAATCTCTTCGCGCATTTTCATTGACCCGATTGCCGCCGTGAAGGCCGAGGCCGACCGTCCCGCCACGATGATTGCGGTCAGAAGGATGCCCAGCTCTCGCAGCATGGAAATGGCGATCAGGTCGACGACGTAAATCTCGGCGCCAAACTGCTGCAACTGCGAGGCCCCCTGGAATGCCAGCACCACCCCGATCAGAAAGCCCATCAATGCCACGATGGGCACCGCGTTCAGCCCGGCCTCTTGCATGTGATGCGCCAGAGCGGTCACACGCAGGCGGCTGGGGTGGCGCAGTCCCTGCGCCAGTCGAAGGACGACAAGGCCCAGAAAGCCCACAGTCTGGCCGATGCCGACCATGAAGGCTGATATGGCCTGACCCATCTTGGCAAGGCCGTCGCCCGCCTGATGATGTGGCAAGCGACGTCGACGTTTGCGTGGGGCGGGCAGGGCATCGGCCACGGTCTGCAAAAGCAGGGTCTGCGCCGGTGTGGCCCCGGTGACGTCAACGTCGCGGCCTTTTGACCGCTCGGCAGCAAGGAACGACGCAACGGCCCAGGCCCCGGCTGTGTCAAGATGGGTGACGCCGGACAGATCAAGCGCCTTGCCGCGCGAAAACCCTGCCAGTTGCCCTTGAGCTTGCGAAAGCGTGGCCAGCGTGATCGGCCCGGTCAGCGCGTTTGGTGCGTCTTGCTGCGCAGATGGCACCGCGTCAGCAACCAAGATTGCGCTCCTGCCCGGGCCAAGCCGCCACGACCGGCGCTGGGCCCGGGATCGGGCCGTGGGGTTGGCAAGCCATCGGACGATCCTCAGATTGCGGGCGGCGTCGGGGCCGGCCCAAAGTGGGTGGTAACCGGGCGTACCACGTAACCCGGTGGCACCCAAGCCGTGGGATAACGGTTACTATTCTGCCAGACCGACAATCTAACGCCATTCCGAAACGCTGGTTCCCGCTGGTGGCCAAGAATTCTCAGGCTTCGGGTCTACCCCTTTTGCCCGGCCCCCAGTGGCTGCGACCCAAGCATCATCTTTGCGATGTTTTCCGCAATCATCATCGTCGCGGCATTGGTGTTGCCGGCAATGATCCCCGGCATGATCGAAGCGTCGATCACCCGCAGCCCCTGCACGCCCCGCACGCGCCCCTCGGGGTCAACCACGGATCGCGCATCCTGTCCCATCCGGCAGGTGCCGACAGGGTGGTAGATCGTTTCGGCCCGGGCGCGGATGTCGGCGATCAGGTCAGCATCGGTTTGCACCTTTGGTCCGGGCAGCGTCTCTGCCTTGATCTTATGCGCCAAGGCCGGGGCCGCCAGCACCCGACGCCCGATCTTGAGCGCATTCAGAAGGACCGGCAGGTCGTCGGGGTGCGACAGGTAGTTTGCCTTGATCCGGGGCGGGCTGTGCGGATCAGGGCTTGCCAGCGACAGGCTGCCGCGGCTTTTGGGCAAAAGGTCGCAAATATGCAGCGTGAGGCCATAGCCCCAGGCCGTGCGGCGACCATGGTCATGCAACAGGGCCGGAATGAAGTGAAACTGCAGGTTCGGCCGGTCGCGGGCAGGGTCGGACCGGACAAAGCCGCCCGCCTCGGCGACGTTCGACGTAAGCTCTCCCTGCCGCCCGGTGGCGTAGGCCCATGCCGCCCGAAGCGCGCGCGGCAGAAAGCTGGGTGCCACCCCAATCGGCTGCCGCCCGAGCGTAAGGGCCTGCACACTGATGTCCAGATGATCGGCGAGGTTATGCCCCACCTCTGGCGCGTCATGGAGCATCGCGATGCCCAGCCGCTGCAAGTCGGCCCCCGGACCGATCCCCGACAGGAGCAACAACTGGGGTGAACTGACGGCCCCGCCGCTGAGGATCACCTCCCCGCCCGGAGCAAGGGTCAGGTCATGCCCAGCAAGGCGAACACCCGTGGCTTGGTGGCCATTGAACAAAACCCGCTCAACCTGCGCGCCGGTCAGGATGGTCAGGTTTGCCCGGCTGCGCACCGGGTCAAGAAAGGCCCGCGCGGCGCTGAACCGCTGGCCGTTCGCTTGCGTCACCTGGTAAATCCCCACGCCCTCCTGCCGGGCGCCGTTGAAATCGGGGTTTTCGGGGAACTGGCAATCCACCCCCGCCTGCACGAAGGCCCGGCTGAGGGGGTTCACCTGCCGCAGGTCGCTGACTGTCAGCGGGCCAGCTGTGCCGTGATGGTCGTCTGACAGGGCGGTGTTGCCCTCCATGTCGATGAACAGCTGGCGCACGCGGTGCCAGTCCCACGCGGGACCTGCGGCCGCCGCCCAAGCGGCGTAGTCGGCAGGATGCCCGCGCATGTAGATCATCGCGTTGATGGACGATGATCCGCCAAGCACCCGTCCCCGCGGCCAGTAGAGGCGGCGGTTGTTCAGCGCGGGTTCGGGGTCGGTCGCATAGGCCCAGTTGATGCCCGTTGTCCGCGCCAGCAGCGCCAGCCCCAGCGGAATGTGGATCAGGGGGTTGCGGTCGCGCGGCCCCGCC
>JANPJU010000101.1:0-26117 GCA_031425675.1 Paracoccaceae bacterium
GGGGGAGGGCAGCTTCGTCGCCTTCTTCGCCGCGCAGACCAATGAGGTGACGCCCGAAAAGAACCTGCCAAAGGGAAAACCGGGCCGCAAACCGCAAGGCGTCTTCACCTTCACCCTGATGGAGGTGCTGGCCGAATACCCGGGTGCTACCTACGGCCAGATCGGGCAAGAGGTGCTGCGCCGCTATTCGGTCAAGAACCTCGCCCGCTCTACCCCGCTGTTCGAGGGGGATCTGGATCAAGTGGTGTTCGGGGCCACGCCCGGCACCCGCGTCGCCCAGTGGCAGGCCGAGGTGACGGAGGCGGGACTGACCATCCCCGCCGGGTCGCTGCACGGTTTGGCAACCGGTGCTGTGATGGCCGTGATGGCCAGCGCCGCCGACCCGACCGACGCCGCATTGGGGTATGTGACCCTGACCAGCGTCGATACCTTCGCGGCCACTGGCCAGCCAAGCAACAGCGACGGCAAGACCCTGCCCGCCGATCTTCCCAAAGGCCTGACCCTGCGCAAGTTGGACACCGCGCTGGATTTCACCCTGACCGTGGCCCTGCCCGCCCCCGGCACCGCGCCCGCTGATGCGCTGCTGGCCGCACGGGCGGCGCTGACCGAAGCCGCAGGCCCCCGCCTGATCTTCGTTGATGCCAGCGTTGAGGCCGATCTGCGCCTTGCCGTCCTGCCCGACAGCCCGCGCCCTGACGCGATCTGGGTGCTGCCCGCAACCGGGCTGGCCGAAGACCTTGGCACCACGCCCTCCGTCACCACATCTGACAAGGACGCAGGCACGCTTGCCGCCACCCTTGCCGATACGCTGACCACCATCTCCCGCGCGCAGAACCTGCTGAAACTGGGGGCTGCGGTCGGGGATGCGGGGCTTGACGTCTCGGTCGCACTGCAAACCCGCACGCCCGAAGACCGCACCCTGCGCGCGCTGCCTTTTGCCCCGGTGCCGACCCTTCTGCCCGACGATGAGGTCCACGTCCTTGCCCGCAACAACACCGACGGGCCGGTGGACGTGAACGTCCTTTATATCTCGGCCGATTACGCGATCAGCCACTGGTTTTCCGGCCGCCTGCAGCCGGGGGATGAGCTGAAACAGGGCCTGTTCAAGATCACCGACACTGTGCTTGGGCAGGAACGGATGCTGGTCGTGGTGACCCCCGCCAAACCGCAAAGCCCGGTCGAAGACCTAAGCTATCTTGCCCAGGACGCGCTCGACACCACCCGCAGCCTTGGCGGTTCCGCCTTCGGCAACGCGCTGGTTGAGGCGGGGTTCGGCCAGACCACACGCGGGGCCATTGCCCTGACAGAGGAGGGCGAAGACAGCGGCCCCAGCCCGATCATCCTGCAACTGGAACTGCGCACGGTTGCCGGAGATTGAACCAGCCAACCCACGGATCAGAAAGAATTGCTGCGCAGCATTGCCCGCAGCAATTTAGTTATGTCCGACGCCCGCCCCAAGCGCCCCCCTTCCCCCTCATGGGGGCGGGATGCGGTGGGCGGGGCCGCCTCAAGAAACCCGGCTCAAAGAACCTCAGCCACCATCACAACCCGCCCTTCGGCCACCGATTTCAGCGCCGCTTCCGCCAGCGCCAGCGCAGCCAGCCCGTCCTCGCCTGACGGACTTGCCGCCACCTTGCCACCCATCGCGTCGATGAAGGCGGTGATTTCGGCGGCGTAGGCTTCGGTGTAGCGGGTCATGAAGAAATCATGCAGCGGCGGGCGGGTGTAGCCTGCGGCGGTCGCCACCTCAATGCTGACCGGGCGCTGATTTTCGGCGCTGACAGCCCCCTTCGCGCCATGCACTTCAATCCGCTGGTCATAGCCATAGGTCGCGCGGCGGCTGTTGGAGATGACGGCCATCTTCCCCGTTGCCGTCTTCAGCATGACCTGAACGCTGTCACTGTCGCCCGCCTTGCCAATGGCCGGATCCACCAGCACGGCGGCCATGGCCGACACCTCGGTCACCTCTTCGCCCAAGAGGAACCGGGCCATGTCGAAGTCATGGATCGTCATGTCGCGGAAAATCCCGCCAGAGCGGCCGATGTATTCCACAGGGGGCGCACCGGGGTCGCGGCTGGTTATCACCACCATCTCCACCGCGCCAACGGTGCCCTTGTCGATCTCGGCGCGCACGGCGGCGAAATGCGGGTCAAAGCGGCGGTTGAAGCCCACCATCAGCGTGCCCTTGTGGGCGCGGACCACCTCAAGGCACTGCTTGACGCGGGCAAGGCTCAGATCAATCGGCTTTTCACAGAACACCGCCTTGCCCGCCTTCACGAACATCTCGATCAGGTCGGCATGGGTATCGGTCGGGGTGCAGATCACCACAGCGTCAATGTCCTTGGCGGCGGCGATGTCGGCAACGCTGCGTACTTCGCAACCATACTGGTCGGCAATCGCCCGCGCTGCTGCCGGCATTGCGTCGGACACCGCCACCAGCCTGGCACCCGGATTGCCGCTGACGGCCTTTGCGTGCACCTTGCCGATGCGCCCTGCGCCCAAAAGCCCGAACCTGATCGTCATGATAGCCCCCAAAGCCAGCGTTTCGTCAACCTCATGCCACCACCGGCCCTTTCGCGCAATGGGTCAGCGCCTGCGGTCCGCCCACCACAATGCCCCGGCCCCGGCCACTGACACGCCCACCCCCAGCGCCGCCACCAGCCCATAGCCCGCCAGCACCGTGCCAACGGCAAAGCACAGGGCGGCGATCACCTCTCCGGCAAGGCGCTGCAACGACATCAGGCTGGCCCCGGCACCCGGCCTGCCAGCCAGCAGGTCCTGCAGATAGGCAATGGGCACGGTCAGGGTGATCGCCCCGCCCACCGCCGCCGGCAGCACCAGAAGCCACACCAGCGCCGAGCCTGCCAGCACCGGCAAGAGCGCCACATGCACCGCGTAGAGCGCTGCACCGATCAGGATCAGCAGCGTCCGGTCCACCCCCCGCGTCAGGCGTGGCAAGGCCAGCATGAACGGCACCTCCAGCCCCGCAACCAGCCCGACATAAAGCGCCACATCCGCCACGCTGCGCCCGACATCTGCGACCATGACCAGCGACACGATGGCGATGTAAATCGTTGCGGCCGCATTGACCGCCCCCAAAGCGACCACTCGCGCGGCAAGGCGGGGGTGCCCCATCTCGGCCAACGCGGCCCGAAAGCTCAATCCGCTTGGCCGGTCTTCCCATGCGGTCGAGCCATCCTTCGGCCACCGCCGCAGCACCAGCAGCAGCATCCCTCCCGCCAGCAGCAGTCCGACCGGAAAGATCGCCGTCACCGCCGCCCCTTGGGCAAAGGCTGCGGCCCAAAGCGGCAGCACGAGCACGAAGGGCAGCGCAAACAGCGCCCGGATCACCGCCATGATACCGTCCCGCTCGCCCCTGGCGTGGCGGGTCGCGGCCATCCGGGCCAGCGCGAAGACCTGACCAAAGGTGACCGCCCCCATCGGCAACAACACCGCCGCCACCAAAGCAAACGCCCATGGCCCCGGCACCACGGTCATCAAAAGCATCCCCAGCGCAAGCGCCACCACCGCCGCCAGCGTCACCTGCCGCCGGTTCGCTGTCTGGTCTGCCCGTATGCCGCCGTATACCGATGCACTGACCGACACGACGGAAGACAGCACCAGCAGCACCGCAAACCCCCGGTCGCCAAAGCCGTAGGCGTTGACGGCAAGGGTGCTGAAGTAGGGGCCAAAGCTGCAGACAATCGCCCCTTGCAACACGATCACCAGCCCCGCGGTGCGCAGGGCGGGATCAGTGAAACACAGGCGAATGGCGGACATGGCCACTGGCTATCCCGCCCATGAACCGGGTGCAAGCCGGGGGCCTCCCCTTACCCGGATGGCGGGGGGATGGGGGCGGCAGCCAACGCACAAGGCCAACCTTACCCTGCGGGAATGACCTTGCCGGGGTTCATTCGCCCCTCCGGGTCCAGCGCCGACTTCACGGCGCGCATCACCTCCAGCGCCACCGGGTTCTTTCGCCGCGCCATGGAAGGCAGCTTGGACAAGCCAACCCCATGCTCGGCTGAAAAGCTGCCGCCCATCTCGGCCACCACATCTTCGACCGTCTCCAGCACCCGATCTTTCAGCCCGGCCTCATCGCGGGTGGGAAAGGCGGTAAAATGCAGGTTTCCGTCGCCCAGATGCGCCACAGTGAGGGATTTCGCCCCCGGATCAAGCGCCTCAAGCCGCGCCAGAACCTCGGTCAGGAACCCCTCCACCCGGTCCACGGGCAAGCAGACATCGGTGTCCACCGCCGGGGTCCGGCCCATGGTGATTTCCGCCGCCGCCTCCCGCCGCGCCCACATGGCCCGGCGCTGCTGTTCGCTGCGCGCAAGGATCGCATCCTGGATCAGGTCAGCCTCCAGCATCTCGGACAGAATACCCTCCAAAAGCCTGACCAGCGGCACCTCGCCAGCGGCATCGGGGGTGGCTTCGGTCACCACAGTCGTCGCCGCTTCGATCAGGATCGTCACCTCCGGGACGGTGTCGAAGGGTAGCCCCAGATCGGGCCGCGCCACGCGCAAACGGTCGCTATAAGTGCGCGGCATGAATTCGAACGCTTCCACCCGCCCCCCCGTCGCCTCCTGCATCCGGTTCAAAAGGATCAGCGCATCGCCCAAAGACCGCGCCGCTACCGTCGCCGTGGCATGGGCGCGGGGCGCGGGCACCAGTTTCATCACCGCCGCCGTGATGATGCCCAGCGTTCCTTCGGCCCCGATGAACATCTGCTTCAGATCGTAACCGGAGTTGTCCTTGTGCAACTCGCCCATCAGGTCGAGCACCCGGCCATCGGCCAGCACCACCTCCAGCCCCAAACACAACGCGCGGGTAGAGCCGTAGCGCAGCACGTTCGAACCGCCCGCATTGGTGGACAAGACGCCCCCCAGCATCGCCGACCCCCGCGCGCCGAACCACAGCGGGAAATACAACCCCTCGACCTCAGCGGCCTCATGCAGGCGGGTCAGGATCACTCCGGCCTCAGCCACCACAAGCCTTGCATCAGGCTTCAGCGCGCGGATGCGGTTCATCCGTTCAAGACTGACCATCACGCCGCCCGTCGTCATCGTGCCACCAACGAGCCCCGTATTGCCAGAGATTGGCACCACCGGCACCTGATGCGCAGCGGCAACCTTGACCACAGCCGACACTTCGGCGGTCGAGGCGGGCCGCACCACTGCCAAAGGCGCGCCCTCATACTTGCCCATCCAGTCGCGCGCGTAGCGGCCAGCGTCCGCGCCGGTCAGCACCTGACCCTCGCCAACCGCCGCCCCAAGGTCGTCCAACAGCCCCATCCCGACCCTCTTAAGTTCCGCCGCCAAGCCTTGTGCTGACCCTAGACCACCCCTGCCACAAGGGAAACCAAAGCCCTCTCGCATTTGCCATTTTTCCAAATACTCCCGCCAGAGGCACGGTTCAGCCGGGCGGCAGGCTTGACGAAAGGAAAATACTTAGCTATCCAGCTAACCAACGGAAAGGCAGTCCCATGCTCCGCGCCCTCCTTCTTGTGCCTTTTCTGGCCCTTCCCTGCACCGCGCAGGACATGGGCGACCTTGGCACACCGCCTCCCGGGACCTACCGGATGGACCCTGCCCATACCCGGCTGTGGTTCACCGTCGATCACCTTGGCTTCTCGCGCTACATGGCTCTGTTCACCAGGGTCGAGGCAGAGGTTCAGTTCGACCCTGTCAACCCCGCCGCCATGCAGGTCAGCGCCACCGTGGACCTGACCTCGCTCGAAACCCACAACGACGACCCCGCCTATGATTTCAACGCCATCGTGTCGGGGCCGGACTATCTAAACGCCCCGGCGCATCCTTTGGCGATGTTCACCTCGACCAGGGTTGACATAACGGGCGAAAAGACCGCGACCGTGACCGGCGATCTGACGCTGAACGCTGTCACGCAGCCGGTCACCCTTGCCGCCACCTACAACGGCGGCTGGGGCCACATGCCGCTTGATCCCGGCGGCGCGCGGGCGGGCTTTTCCCTCGAAGGCACGCTTTTGCGGTCAGACTTCGGCATCGTCAACGGCATCCCCGCCCCCGGCACGACGATGGGCGTCTCGGATGAGGTGCGTATTTTCATCGAGACCGAGCTGATGAACCCCGACGCCCCGAAACCCTGAGCAACCGTTCCGCCAAACAAGAATTGCCTGAGCAAGAAATTTGTCAAAATCCTTGCTCAAGGACCTCGTGGCCTAGCCCTGCAAAACAATCGCATCCTTGCCCGACAGGCTGATCTCCACCTCGGACCCCGGGCTTGGGGGCGGCTGATCGGCGCGGTTGAAGGTGTCAAGCACGACCACCTCACCCGCCACACGCGCGCGCAGCCGGATGATGGAGCCCATGAAATGCACCTCTTCCACCGTGCCCGGCACCACCGTGTCATAGCCCGGCTCACGCCCCAGCCGCAAAGCCTCGGGCCGCAACGCGATGTGCATCTCGGTTCCGGTGGCAAGGCCCGCAGGCAGGGTCAGCGCCGCCCCGCCCAACCGCACAAGGCCGGATGCCGCATCCTCGACCTTCACCGCAAAGGTGTTCAGCGTGCCGACAAAGTTCGCAACGAACCGCGTTGTGGGTCGGTTGTAAATTTCAAACGGCGTGCCGACCTGATCGGCGATCCCGGCGTTCATCACCACGATCCGGTCAGAGATGCTCATCGCCTCTTCCTGGTCGTGGGTCACGAAGATCGTGGTGATCCCCAGCCTCTGCTGGATCTCGCGGATCTCATTGCGCAGGGACACCCGCACCTTGGCGTCCAGCGCCGAAAGCGGCTCGTCCAGCAGCAACACGCGCGGGCTGGGGGCCAGCGCCCGTGCCAAAGCCACACGCTGCTGCTGTCCGCCCGAAAGCTGGAACGGATAGGACCCGCCCTTTTCGGCCAGACCGATCAGCGCCAGCATTTCGGCCACGCGCGTGTCACGCTCTGGTTTCGCCACGCCTTTGACCTTCAGGCCAAAGGCCACGTTGTCGGCCACGGTCAGGTTGGGAAACAGGGCATAGGCCTGAAACATCATCCCGATGTTGCGGGCATTGGCCTTGAGCCCCGTCACCTCTTGCCCGTCGATCACGATGCTGCCGGCGGTCGGGCGTTCAAAGCCCGCCACCATCCGCAAGACCGTGGTCTTGCCGCAGCCCGACGGGCCCAGAAGCGAGATGAACTCACCCTTCGCCACATCAAGCTCGAAGTCCTTGACCACACGGTTCGACCCGAAAGCCTTTTCCAGATGGGAAATTGTCAGGAAGCTCATCAGGCCTTGGCCCTTTCGTGTTTGGAAAACCGGGTGACCAGTTGCATCAGCCCCATGCAGCCCCAGGTGATGGCAAAGGCAATGACGGCCAGCGCGGGCGGCTCATAGGCGCGGTTGGCGCCAAGGATCTGCATGTAAGGCCCGAAGGCCGGGCGGTTCAGAAGGGCGGCCATGGTAAACTCGCCCACAACGATGGCCAGCGTCAGGAACGCGCCTGACAGCACCGCGACCATCACGTTCGGCAGGATGATCCGGCCCAGAATGGTGATCCACCCCGCACCCAGCGACTGCGCGGCCTCGGTCAGGGTGGCCACGTCGATGGTGCGCAGCCCGGTATCAACGCTGCGGTACATGTAGGGCAGCGCCAGCGTGGTATAGCCCATGGTCAGCAGGAAATCCGTGCCCAGCGCCGATCCGGTCAGGGGCAACCAGCTGGATGTGTTGTAAAGCCGGATATACCCGAAGACGAGGACGATGGCCGGAATGACCAAGGGCAGCAGCGTCACAAATTCCACAAACGGTCGCGCCTGCGGCAATTTCAGGCGCACCCAATAGGCCGTGGGCACGACAAGGAAGATCCCCACCACGATGGTCGCACCGGCCATGGCCAGCGAATAGCTGAAGGTGGCCCAGAAGGTCGGATCCTCGAACACGCGGGCGTAGGCGTCGAAGGAATATTCGCCCCGCCGCATCTTGAGGCTGAACTCTGCCATCCCGACCAGCGGCAGCAGGAAATACAGACAGCCGAAGATCAGCGCGAACCAGGCCAGGAAGCGGGTCATTTCAGCCACCTTTCCGACCGCACACGCAGCACGATGTAGACCGTGTTGGCGGCGACCGTGATCACGATCATCCCGAAGGCCAGCGCGAAACCCAGGTTCGGGTTGCCCAGCACATCGCCCCTTATCTGCGCGAACAGCTTGATCGGCACGATGTTCAGCTGCGGCCCGGTCAGCGCAAAGGCCGTGGCGACCGCACCGAACGCATTGGCGAACAAAAGCGCGAAGGTCCCAAGCAAGGACGGGAACAGGATCGGCAGCGCGACCATCCGCCAGTATTGCGCCCCGGTGGCACCCAACACCTCAGCCGCCTCACGCCATTCGCGTTTCAACCCGTCAAGGGCGGGGATGATGATCAGGATCATCAGCGGGATCTGGAAGAACAGGTAGGTGATGACCAGCCCCCAGAACGACAGAAGGTTGAACCCAAGGCCGCGCAGGTTGATGCCGACATCGCGCAGCTCCATCGTGATCAGGCCCGCCGGGCCGATGGTGGCGATGAAGGCAAAGGCCAAAGGCACACCGGCAAAGTTCGACGCCACGCCAGAGAACGTCAGAAGCGGCGACCGCACGCCCCTTGGCAGCCCGCCAAACACCACCGCCGCCGCCATGGCAAAGCCGATCAGGCAGCCGAAGGTCGCGGAATAAAGGCTCAGTTTGATCGAGGTCCAGTAGGCCGCGCGGATCGACGGGGTGTTCAGGTCCAGCAGGTTCTGGAAGGTAAAGCCGCCCGCCTGATCCTGAAACGCCCCGGTGACGATGCGCAAGGTCGGAAGGATCAGGAACAGGAAGGCAAAGATCGCAAAGGGCAGGATGCCCAGCCACTCCACCGGCAGCCTGCGCTTGCCGCGCCGGATCGGACCGTTCGCCATGTATCCCCCTGGACGACTGGCGGCTCTGACGGCCGCCCCTTTGGAAAGACGCCTGCCCCGGAAAACCGGGGCAGGCGCGGTGGGCAAGGCCCGGATTATTCGGCGACGTTCGCGCCGACGACGGCATCCCAACCACCGGTGACGGCGGCCTTGTTGGCGTCAACTTCTTCCAGCGTCGGGAAGTAGGCGGCCTCATACGACGCAGCCGGGGGCAGCGCGTCCAGCAGGTCCTGCGGGATCTTGCCAGCAGCGGCCATCGCGTTGAAGCGCGCCGGGTGGCAGTAGCCCTTCAGCCAGCCAAGCTGACCTTCGTCGCTGTAGAGGTATTCCATCCAAAGTTTCGCGGCATTGGGCTGCGGTGCAAAGGCGCTGATCGCCTGAACGTAGACACCGGCCAGAACGCCCGACTTCGGCACGACAACCTCAACCGGGGGGTTCCCGGCCAGCGTGTCACGGGCGGCAAGGGCATTGTAGTCCCACATGATGATGATGGGCGTGGTGCCTTGGGCCAGCGTGCCGGCCTTGCCGATTACGGGGACGAAGTTGCCCGCGTCGTTCAGCGCCTTGAAGAACTCAAGCCCCGCCTTGCCAGCCGCGTCGCCAGGGGCAGCGCCGGTGGACATGCCAGCGGCCAGCACACCCAGGATCGCCTGGTTCGAGGCGCGCGGATCACCCGCAAGTGCCACCATCCCGGCATATTCCGGCTTGAGCAGATCAGCCCAGTCCTGCGGGACGTTTTCCACCAGATCGGTGTTCACGATGAAGGACATCACACCGTAATAGTCGCCGTACCAATGGCCTTCGGCATCCTTGATGCTGTCGGGAATCTCGGCCCAGGTCGCAACCTTGTGCGGTTGGGTCAAACCTTCGGCCTTGGCCTGCGGACCGAAGGCCAGACCCACGTCGATCACGTCGGGCGCTTGCGGACCCTTGTTGTCCTTGTTGGCCTTGATCGCTTCGATCTCGTCAGCGGAACCGGCATCGGGGTTCAGCTCGTTCACGGTGATTTCAGGGTACTTCGCCTTGAAGCCCGCGATCACCTCGCCATAGCCGCACCAGTCATGCGGCAGCGCGATGGTGGTCAGCATGCCCTCGGCTTTGGCAGCGGCCTCAAGCTCGGCCATGTGAGCTTCGGCGAACGCGGCACCGTTCGACATCAGCACGGCAAGGCTTGTCGTCAGGCTAAGGATGTTTCGTGTCAGCATTTCAGTTCTCCCGGTTGGAACGTCAGCACAGGCCTTTGTGGACCGATTGCTTTCGCATGTTCGGTCAGTGCCCGCGTTTTGTAACGGTCAGGTAACAGTGCCATGAAACTTCTGACAAGCTGCAATCGCCGCGATGGCCAACGTGTCGGGCCAACGGACGTGGCGCCCGGGCATGACGGAAACTTGGGCCCCGCTCTCGGGGGCATCGAGCCCCGCTCGCACGGGGTTGCCATGGTTGAACAGGCAGCAGGCGCGCAACTTGGCTGCTGTGGAAGCCTCCGGCGGGAGTATTTTTGAAAAGAGCAAGCTGCAGGTTGCGCGTTTTCCGGATTGGGACGGGCACGCGTGGCGGGTATTCCAGGCTGGTCAAGGTCCCGTGCCACGGGCGCCATAGCCGTGGTATATCGCCATGATTCGGCCCCTTTCCCCGGCAGACAACGCATGTTAGGCGGGCCGCATCATGACGTCGTCGCGCAATCCCGTTAAAGGCATCTGGCTGATGGTCGCCGCCGTTGCGGCTTTTGCCGCGCAGGACGGGTTCTCCAAATACCTTGCGGGCGAATATTCCACCCAGATGATCATCATGATTCGCTACTGGGCCTTTGCCGGGTTCGTCAGCCTTCTGGCCTTGCGCCGCCCGGAAGGCCCCCGCGCGGCGATCCAGTCCCGCCGCCTTGGCGCGCATCTGATCCGGTCCTGCCTTCTGGTGGCCGAGATCTGTCTGATCGTCTGGGGCTATACCCTGATCGGCCTGATCGAAAGCCACGCGGTCTTTGCGATTTGCCCCCTGCTGGTTGTCGCCCTGTCCGGGCCAATCCTGGGGGAAAGGATCGTCTGGCAGCGCTGGGCCGCCGTGGGGGCGGGCATGATCGGTGTGCTGGTCATCCTGCGGCCTGGGCTGGGGGTTTTCAGTTGGGCCGCCCTTCTGCCCCTTGTCGCCGCCTTCTTCTTCGCGCTGTATTCCGTGCTGACCCGCCTGACCACGCGGGATGAGCCGACGTTCCCCGCCTTTTTCTGGCCCGGCGTGATCGGCGCGCTTTTGATGACCGGGATCGGCCTGCCGCATCTGGAACCAATGGCCCCGCAGGACATGCTATCTCTGGCCGTCTACTGCGCGCTGTCGATCTTCTCGCACTGGCTTTTGCTGAAGTGCTACGAACAGATCGAAGCCGCGCGCGTGCAGCCGTATGCCTATCTGCAGATCGTTTTCGTCACGATCATCGGCATCACGATCTATGGCGAGGTGCTGGAACTGCCGGTCGCCCTTGGCACCGCCATCATCGTCGCCGCCGGGCTTTACGCCCTGTCGCTGGAGCGGAAACCCGCATGACGACGCAATCCGCACCCCAATCCGCACCCCAATCCGCAACCGTCCAGAACACGCGGGCGGGTATATGGCTGATGATTGCCACCAGCATCGTCTTTGCCGCTCAGGATGGCATCTCGCGCCATCTGGCCACGAACTACAGCGTGATGATGGTGGTGATGATCCGCTTCTGGGTCTTTGCGGTCTTCGTCATTGCGCTGGCTGCGGTCAGCACTGGCGGCCTGCGGGCGGTGGCGAAAAGCCATTACCCTTGGGTGCAACTGGCGCGCGGGATAATCCTGGTGGCCGAGATTTGTGTGATGGTCGTCGGCTTCGTGAAGCTGGGCCTGATCGAGGCGCATGCCGTTTTCACCTGCTACCCCCTGCTGATTGCCGCACTGTCCGGCCCGATCCTGGGCGAAAAGGTCGGCTGGCGGCGCTGGACGGCGATCCTGGTCGGCTTTGCCGGCGTGCTGATCATCCTGCGGCCGGGCTTTGCGGTTTTCTCTCCCTGGGCGCTGGTTCCACTGCTGGCGGCGTTCCTCTTTGCGCTCTATGGGCTGTTGACCCGCTTTGTCGCGCGCAAAGACAGCGCGCCGATCAGCTTTTTCTGGACCGGCGTCGTCGGGGCCATCGCGATGACACCCTTTGGCCTGGCCAACTGGACATGGATGACGCCGACCGACTGGGCTTGGATGGCCACCTTGTGTTGCACCGCCGTCTTGGGCCACTGGCTGTTGATCCGCGCCTATGCGGTGGCCGAAGCCTCGGCGATCCAGCCCTTCGCCTATCTGCAACTGGTCTTCGCCTCGGCCATCGGGCTTTTCATCTTTGGCGAGGTTTTGCGCCTCAATGTCGCTGGTGGCGCGGGCATCGTGGTCGCTGCCGGGGTCTTCACCCTTTGGCGGCAACGGATGCGCGAGAAGGCCGCGCATAAAGCCTGACGGCCCTCACTTCAGGCCGCCGCCAAAGGCGATGAGCGAGCGCACGCGACACGAGGAGCGGTCAAGGTTGCCCCGCTGGCATGGGCCGCGTAAAAGCCTTGCAGCGAAGAAGGAGTCCACCCATGGCCGCCCCGAAACCCGTCGTGCTGTGCATCCTTGACGGCTGGGGCATCGGCCCGAACCCAGAAACAAGCGCGCCGGCGCAAGCGCGGGTGCCCACTTTCAACCACCTCTGGGCGTCTTGCCCGCATGCCACCCTGACGACCTTCGGCCCCGATGTGGGCCTGCCCACCGGCCAGATGGGCAATTCCGAGGTCGGCCACACCAACATCGGCGCGGGCCGCGTGGTGGCGATGGACCTTGGAGCGATTGATCTGGCGGTTGAGGATGGCAGCTTTGCGCGCAACCCCGCGATCCTGGACTTTGCCGCCAAGGTGAAGGCCCGGGGCGGCACCGCGCATCTGATCGGCGTGGTGTCGGACGGCGGCGTGCATGGCCACGTCAACCACATCCTTGCAGCTTGCCGCGCCATCACCGCCCTTGGCGTGCCGGTGGCCCTGCATGCGGTGACCGACGGGCGCGACGTGTCGCCCTCCTCGGCCCAGGGCTACGTGACCACGCTGGTCCAGCGCCTGCCTTACGGCGCAGGCATCGCCACGGTCACCGGGCGGTACTGGGCAATGGACCGTGACAACCGCTGGGACCGCGTGGCCCGCGCCTATCATGGGATCGTCCATGCCAAGGGTGAGGCCGCGCCGAACCCGGTTGCCGCCATCTCCAACTCTTATGCCAAGGCCGAAACGGATGAATTCCTCGCCCCCACGGTGATCGACGGCTATCATGGCGCGCGGGATGGGGATGGCGTTTTCTGTCTGAACTTCCGCGCTGACCGCGCGCGCGAGATTCTGGCCGCCATGGGCGACCCGGCCTTCACCGCCTTTGACACCGGACCCCGGCCAGTGTGGTCGGCAATGCTGGGGATGGTGGAATACTCTGACGGCCACAATGCCTACATGGGCACTGCCTTCCCCAAGCGGGTGCTGGTCAACACGCTGGGCGAATGGGTGTCGACCCATGGCCGCACCCAGTTCCGGCTGGCGGAAACCGAGAAATACCCCCATGTCACCTTCTTCCTGAATGGCGGGCGAGAGGTGCCCTACCCAGGCGAAGACCGCGCCATGCCGCTGTCGCCCAAGGTAGCGACCTATGACCTGCAGCCGGAAATGAGCGCGGCTGAAGTGACTGACCACCTCGTCCAGGCAATCCGGCACGGCTATGACCTGATCGTCGTGAATTTCGCCAACCCGGACATGGTTGGGCATACCGGTTCGCTTTCCGCCGCGATCCTGGCGTGCGAGGCGGTGGATCGTGGCCTGTCCCGCGCTTTGGACGCCCTGACCGCGCGGGGCGGGGCGATGCTGATCTGCGCCGACCATGGCAATTGCGAGGTGATGGTCGATCCCGTCACTGGCGGGCCGCACACCGCGCATACCACCAATCCGGTTCCCGTCATTCTTGTCGGCGGCCCGCCCGGCGCGCGGCTGCGCAACGGGCGGCTTTCGGACATAGCCCCCACGCTCCTGCAGCTGATGGGCCTGCCGCAACCGACTGAAATGACCGGAGGCACGCTGATCACATGATCCGTGCCGCAGTCCTCTGGCTGCTGCTTGCCGCCCCGGCTGTCGCGCAAAGCGTGGCCGATCAGGCCGCCCGCGCCTCGGCCGATCTGCAAGCAGCCGTGGCCGCGCTTGAGGCGGCAGTAGGGGCGCAGGATCGCGTTGCCGCCCTTAGCCAGACCATCCGCGCCTATGAAGATGGCCTTGCCGCCCTGCGCGGCGCGCTGCGCCAGGCCGCCCTGCGGGAGACAAGCCTGACCCGGCAGTTCGACGCCAAGCGCGACAGCATCGGCCGCCTGCTGGGTGTGCTGGCGACGATGGAGGCGAACCCCGGCCCCCTTCTACTTCTGCACCCCGACGGGGCCTTGGGCACGGCGCGGTCGGGCATGATGATGGCCGACGTCACCCCCGCCCTGCAGGCCGAAGCGGTCAGTCTTGCGGCCGAACTGCAAGAGCTTGCCGATCTGCGCGCGCTGCAAGTCTCGGCAGGGCAAACCCTTGCCGACGGGCTTTCCGCCGCCCAATCCGCGCGCACGGATCTGTCGCAGGCCATTTCGGACCGGGTCGATCTGCCCCGCCGCTTCATGGACGACCCTGACACCCTGCGCCTGCTTCTGGAAAGCGCCGACACACTGGATGCCTTTGCCGCCGGCCTGTCACCCGATGCCGACATGTCCGCGAGCTTTGCCGCCGCCAAGGGCGCGCTGCCGTTGCCCGTCCTGGGCCGCACCTTGCGCTTGCCGGGTGAGGCGGACGCCACCGGCACCCGCCGCCCGGGCCTGACCCTTGCCACCGGTCCCCGCGCGCTGGTTACCGCGCCCTGGCCCGCAACAATCCGTTACCGGGGCCCCCTTCTGGACTACGGAAATGTGATGATACTCGAACCCGGAGACGGCTATCTACTGGTGCTGGCCGGACTGGATGTCCTTTACGGCGAGGTTGGGGAAGTTGTGGCCGCAGATGCTCCCCTTGGGCTGATGGGGGGGACGGAAACTGCCACGGCGGAATTCCTGACCGCGCTGGCAGAAGGGTCTGGCGGGCGCGTGACGGAAACGCTCTATATGGAACTCAGACAGGGTGCCGAAACCTTGGACCCGATGCCGTGGTTCAAGACAACCGCCCGCACAGAGGATTGACGTCTTATGAGAAAGTTCATCATGGCCGCGCTGGTCGGAACGGTATCCGGGGTCGCCTTGACCACGCAGATCGCCGGCCCCCTGATCGCGCAAGAAGCCAGCACCGACACCTCGATCTACGAACAGCTGGATCTGTTTGGCGACATTTTCGAACGTATCCGCAGCCAGTATGTCGAGGAAGTGTCGACCGAAGATCTGGTGACGGCCGCCATCAACGGAATGCTGACCTCGCTTGACCCGCACTCCAGCTATCTGTCGGCCAAGGATTTCGATGACATGCGGGTGCAGACCCGTGGCGAATTCGGCGGCCTGGGGATCGAGGTGACGCAGGAAGAGGGCTTCATCAAGGTCATCTCTCCCATGGACGGCACCCCCGCCGCCAAGGCCGGCATCCTTGCGGGCGACTTCATCACCCATGTGAACGGCGAAAGCGTGCTGGGGCTGGTGCTGGATGATGCCGTGGAAAAGATGCGCGGTCCGATCGGGTCGGAAATCATCATCACCGTGGTCCGCGAAGGCACGCCAGAACCCTTTGACGTGTCCATCATCCGCGACACGATCAAGCTGGTCGCCGTGCGTGGTCGGGTCGTCGGCAACACGGTTGTCCTTCGGATAACCACCTTCAACGATCAGACCACCAGCGGCATGGTCGAGGCGCTGAACAAGGGGATCGAAGAACTTGGCGGCATGGAGAACATGGAAGGCGTCGTTCTTGACCTGCGCAACAACCCCGGTGGCCTGCTGACCGAATCAATCACGGTGTCGGACGCGTTCCTTGAAAAGGGCGAAATCGTTTCCACCCGCGGCCGTCTGGAGGACAGCGGCGAACGCTACAACGCCGAACCGGGCGATCTGATCAACGGCAAGCCGATTGTCCTGCTGATCAACGGCGGCTCGGCTTCCGCATCGGAAATCGTCGCGGGCGCGTTGCAGGACCACCGCCGTGCCATCGTGGTCGGCACCAAAAGTTTCGGCAAAGGGTCAGTCCAGACCCTTATCCCGCTGCGTGGCGATGGTGCGATGCGCCTGACCACCGCGCGGTATTACACGCCCTCGGGCCGCTCGATCCAGGCGCTTGGCATTTCGCCGGACATCGTGGTGAACCAGCCGCCGCCGGTCCCCGTGGTCGAGGGTGAGGAAGACGACGCCCCCGCATCGGCCGTCCGTAACCGGTCTGAGGCTGATCTGCGCGGTGCCATCACCAACGATTCGATGACGGACGAAGAAAAGCGCCTTTATGAGGAAGAACTCGCCCGTGCCGAAGAATCCGCCAAGCTGCGGGACGAAGATTACCAGCTTGCCTATGCCGTCGACATCATCAAGGGCCTGACCGCAATCGCGCCTGACACGCCCTGACGGCAGGGCCTGCCAAAGCCAAGTTCGGCACCTCCCTCCCCACCGTGGGGAGGGGATGGGGGCGAGGGTCACTCTTCAACCTGTCCCCGCCACATCAGAAAGCCCGCAGATGACCGACCCCGAAAGCCTGCCCTATCGTCCTTGTGTCGGGATCATGCTGATCGATGCACGCGGTCTGGTCTTTGCGGGCCAAAGGCTCGACAACCCCACGCCCGCCTGGCAGATGCCACAAGGTGGCATTGATGACGGCGAAACCCCGAAGGCCGCCGCCTTCCGTGAGCTGATGGAAGAAACCGGCGTCACGCGTGATCTGGTAGCGCCCGTCGCCAAGACCCACGGTTGGGTGACCTATGATCTGCCGCCAGACCTGCTGGGGAAGGTCTGGGGTGGCAAGTATCGGGGCCAAAAGCAGAAATGGTTCCTGTTCCGCTTCCTTGGCCGCGACAGCGACATCAAGATTGCCACCGAACACCCCGAGTTTGCCCAGTGGCGCTGGATTCTGGCGGATGAGATGGTGGACAGCATCGTGCCCTTCAAACGCGCCGTCTATGATGAGGTCGTGCGCAGCTTCCGGGCCTACCTCGCCTGACCGCCCCCTCCTCATGCGACTTCGTGTTCTCGTCGGCTGACACCTCCGGCAAGGAGTGACGAAGTCATCGACGAGCGGCCCGAAGCGCTGCAGTCCGCGCGCCCGATGCGCGCCGGAAAATCATCCCGCCGGACGCCGCGCTGCAGAACCGTTGGCCCATCTCGCCCATATCCCCCGCAATTTCCGCCTTATCTCCCCGCCGATACCCCAGCATCGCTTGAATTCCGCCCCTTTCCCGGGCTAGGCACCCGCGCAACTGGCGGTCCCTCCTTTGCTCAAAATCAGCCTGCGCTGAAAGGTTTACCTGATGTCCCTGTCGAACCATGCCCCGATCCAAGAACTTTACGTCTCTTCCGAGTCTGCCCAGAAGCTGAAGCATGAGGCGGCCGCCCTGCCGTCCTGGGATCTGACCGCCCGGCAGGTCTGCGATCTGGAACTTCTGATGAACGGCGGCTTTGCGCCGCTCAAGGGCTTCATGGGGCAGGCGGACTATGATGGCGTCGTGGCCAACATGCGCATGGCCGACGGCACGCTTTGGCCGATGCCGATCACGCTGGACGTGTCCGAGGCCTTTGCCGACAAGGTCGAACCCGGTCAGGACATCGCCTTGCGTGATGCCGAAGGGGTTATCCTTGCGATCCTGTCGATCAGCGACAAATGGGTGCCAAACAAGGCGGTTGAAGCGGAACATGTCTTCGGCGCCGATGATCTGGCCCATCCGGCGGTCAACTACCTGCACAATCAGGCGGGCAAGGTTTACCTTGGCGGTCCGATCACCGGCATCCAGCAGCCGGTGCATTACGACTTCAAGGCCCGCCGCGACACGCCGAACGAACTGCGCGCCTTCTTTCGCAAGATGGGCTGGCGCAAGATCGTGGCCTTCCAGACCCGCAACCCGCTCCACCGCGCGCATCAGGAACTGACCTTCCGCGCCGCGCGTGAGGCGCAGGCGAACCTGCTGATCCACCCCGTCGTCGGCATGACCAAGCCCGGCGACGTCGACCACTTCACCCGCGTCCGCTGCTATGAGGCGGTGCTGGACCAGTACCCCGCGCAGACCACCGCCCTCAGCCTTCTCAACCTCGCCATGCGCATGGCCGGCCCGCGTGAGGCCGTGTGGCACGGCATCATCCGCCGCAACCACGGCTGCACCCACATGATCGTGGGGCGTGACCACGCAGGCCCCGGCAAGAATTCCCAAGGAAAGGATTTCTACGACCCCTACGCCGCGCAGGAACTGTTCGCCACCCATGCCACCGAAATCGGCATCGAGATGGTTGATTTCAAACACATGGTCTATGTCGCTGAAAAGGCACAGTATTACCCCGCAAACGAAGTGCCCGAAGGCTCCACCGTCCTCGACATCTCCGGCACCGAACTCCGCCGCCGCCTGCGCGAAGGCCTGGACATCCCCGAATGGTTCAGCTTCCCGCAAGTGGTGGAGGAACTTCGCAAGACCAGCCCCGCGCGGTCAAAGCAGGGCTTCACCGTGTTCTTCACCGGCCTGTCCGGGTCAGGCAAATCCACCATCGCCAACGCGCTGATGGTCAAGCTGATGGAAATGGGCGGCCGCCCGGTCACCCTTCTGGACGGCGACGTCGTGCGCAAGCACCTGTCCTCGGAACTCGGCTTTTCCAAGGAACACCGGGATCTGAACATCAAGCGCATCGGTTATGTCGCAAGCGAGATCACCAAGAACGGCGGCATCGCGATCTGTGCGCCCATCGCCCCCTACACCGCCACGCGGCGGGCGGTGCGCGAGATGGTTGAGGCTTTCGGCGCCTTCATCGAAGTCCACGTCGCCACCAGCCTTGACGAATGCGAACGCCGTGACCGCAAGGGCCTTTACAAACTGGCGCGCGAAGGCAAGATCAAGGAATTCACCGGGATTTCAGACCCATACGAGGCTCCGACAACCGCCGAACTGGTGGTCGACACCGAAAATGTCGACGTGGATCACTGTGCACATCAGGTGCTGCTGAAACTGGAACAGATGGGCCTGATCCGCGCCTGACCAAAAGGCCGACCGTCAAAGCCACGAAGGCCCCGCATAAGCGGGGCCTTTTCGCTTAATGCACGCTGACCGGCGTGAAATCATGCTCGCGCGCAAGGTGGAACGCCAGACCCCGATCCGCGACCAGTGCCAGCTGACGGCCATCCGCGCCGTTCACCGAATAGATCGTGGCCACCCCATCCATCTGGGCGCGCACTTCATCGGGCAGATCCTCGACCGCGATCTCGCGGACATAGACGATGCGGTCACCCGTTTGCGGCATTCCGTTGAAATGTGCGTTCATGACCTGCCCCTGTCCCCTTGCCCGATGCGAATTGTCTGTACCACGGTGTCCGGCACTTGACGGCGCAGGTCGATGTGCAGCAATCCATGCTCCATCGTCGCCCCGGCCACCTCCACCCCGTCCGCCATCACAAAGCTGCGCTGAAAGGCGCGCGCGGCAATGCCCCGGTGCAAAAAGACGCGGTCCCCGGCGTCATCCGCCTGTCGGCCACGCACGACCAGCTGACGATCCTCGACCGTGATAGCAAGGTCATCCTCACGGAACCCGGCCACGGCCAGGGTGATCCGGTAGGCGTTTTCGGCCACGGCTTCGATGTTGAAGGGCGGGTAACCCTCAGCCCCGGATTTCGCGGTGCGTTCGACCAACCGCTCCAGCTGTTCGAACCCCAGCAGATAGGGATGGGCCCCAAAACTCAATTTCGTCATCGGTCATGTCCTTGTGCAAGCGACATTTCGGCAGGCGGCCCCGCATGCGGGCACCGCTTGAATGAATATGGGATGCTGCCCCGCGCCCCGCAAGGCCCACATTCGGTGCGAATGCGACAGGAAATGCCGCAGAAACCTTCACCACCGGGGCCCGGTTTCCTATATCCTGTCCGTGACATCAGGAATCGAGTCGGCCATCATGAATGCCCCCTCCGAACTCAGTTTCGAAGAAATGCTCCGCATCAAGCTGGAGGTCTTGCGGCGTGAGCATCGCGATCTTGATCAGGCGATCCACGCGCTGGAAGAAACCGGTCGCCCGGACCAGTTGACCCTGCGCCGCCTGAAAAAGCAGAAACTGTTCCTGAAAGACCAGATCGTGAAGATTGAGGATGAGCTGATCCCCGACATCATCGCCTGACGCTTGCCCCCGATCGCATCCCAAGGTAAGCGCGCCCAAAGGCATGGAGGCGCGCATGACCGTGGACGTCGGGATCATCATGGGGTCGCAAAGCGACTGGCCCACCATGAAAGCTGCCGCTGACATGCTGGACGCGCTTGGCATCCCGTATGAGACGAAGATCGTCAGCGCACACCGCACACCAGACCGGCTGTGGAACTATGGCAAGACCGCCGTTGACCGCGGGCTGCGGGTCATCATCGCCGGGGCTGGCGGGGCGGCACATCTGCCGGGCATGATGGCGTCGAAAACCCGGCTACCGGTGATCGGCGTGCCAGTCCAGACCAGGGCACTGGCGGGCGTGGATTCTCTGTACTCGATTCTGCAGATGCCGAAAGGCTACCCCGTGGCGACGATGGCCATCGGTGGGGCGGCGAACGCAGGCCTGATGGCCGCTGCGATCCTGGCCCTGTCAGACCCAGCTCTTGCCCAGCGCCTTGACGACTGGCGCGCGGCCCTGTCGGCCAGCATCCCCGAGGAGCCGACGGATGACTGACGCGCTTCCGCAGGGGTCCACCATTGGCATCCTTGGTGGCGGGCAGCTTGGTCGGATGCTGTCCGTCGCCGCCAGCCGCCTTGGCTATCGCTGCCACATCTATGAACCCGGAGCCGCCGCCCCCGCCGGGGACGTCGCCCACAGCGTCACCACGGCCCCCTATGAGGATGAGGCCGCCCTCCGCGCCTTCGCCACCGGTGTGGACATCATCACCTACGAGTTCGAGAATGTGCCGACCTCGGCCCTCGACCTGCTGGAGTCGCTCAAACCCATCCGGCCCAACCGCCGCGCCCTGGCGATCAGTCAGGACCGGGTGACAGAAAAGACCTTCCTGAACGACCTTGGCCTTGCCACCGCGCCTTGGCACATCGTGGCGTCCGAGGGCGATCTTGCCACAGCCGTCGCCGCCCTTGGCCTGCCCGCGATCCTGAAAACCACCCGGCTTGGCTATGACGGCAAGGGCCAGGCCAAGCTGACCGTTCCTTCTGACATCCCCGCCGCCTGGGCCGCGATGAATGGCGCGGCGTCAATCCTCGAAGGCTTCATCGCCTTTGATCGTGAAGTCAGCGTCATCGCCGCACGTGGCCTTGACGGCGCGGTCGCGGCCTTTGACCCGGGTGAGAATGTCCATCAGGACGGCATCCTGCGCACCACCACGGTTCCCGCCCGCTTGACCCCCGCACAGCGATCAGACGCCGTGCTGCTGGCCGCCCGCATCCTGACCGCGCTCGACTATGTGGGTGTGATGGGAGTGGAGCTTTTCGTGACGCCCCAGGGCCTGCTGGTCAACGAGATCGCCCCCCGCGTCCACAATTCCGGCCACTGGACGCAAGCGGGCTGCGCGGTGGACCAGTTTGAACAACACATCCGCGCGGTTGCGGGCCTGCCCTTGGGCGATGGCGGGCGCTATGCCGATGTGGTGATGGAAAACCTGATCGGCGACGACATCAACCGCGTTCCCGGCTTGCTGAACACCCGCGACACACAAGTCCACCTTTACGCCAAAGGCGCGCCCCGCCCCGGCCGCAAGATGGGCCATGTCAACCGGGTGGTGCGCCCTTAAGGGCGGCCGCCACGGGGGCCATCGAGGCCCCGCTCGGCGGCGCTGCCGGCGGATGAACTTGATCCCTGCAGTGGGTGGCCGCTGGAGGAAGCCTCCGGCGGGAGTATTTCAGGAAAGAGCAAATGCGCTTGCTCTTTTTTCAAACACTCTCTGGGGGTTCGGGGGGCGAAGCACCCCCGCACCCGAGGAGCGGGCCTTGGCCCGCGACGAGATAGAAGGCTTGCGGCGGCACGCCGCTCCGCTTGGTAACCGGCCGGGGGGACTGCGCGCCATCAATCGTGCTGAAACTGCCCGTGGCGCAAGAAGTGCAGCGTCTGGCGCATCACCGTCGGGTTGACCATCATCCAGGTATGACTGACCGGCAGCGCCAGATGATCTGTCATCCCCTCCAGCCGGGTACTTGCCACCGTAACCTTGCCGTCATCGGGCCCCGGCAGCAGATGCGACAGGAACGGGTTGACCGACCGCGTCCCCGCAATGATCCCCACCGGATAGTCCGGCGGCGGCAGCCGGTTCGGCCAGCTTTCCGGGCCGGTTCCCAAGGACAGGCCCGCCGGCCCGTTCACCAGCTGGAACGCCTTCAGATCGCCGAATCGGTCCACCAGTTCCGACCCGTGGTTGGGCGGCGCCAGCATCACCACCCGGCCCAACCCCGGCGGCTGTCCGCGTGCCAGCCAGTCACGCACCAAAATTCCCCCCATGGAGTGGGTGACAACATGTGTGGTCCCCGCATAGGGCGCACCGAACGCCGCCGCCACGCCCGCCACCAGCTCGCTGGGGTCCGCCTTCGTCGATGGGTAGGCCGCATGACGCACCGCATAGCCTTCCGCCCGCAAGACCACCCCCAGCGCCGCCAGCGACCGGGCCGACCGTGCCAGACCATGCACCAGAATCACCCGCTCGGACGGGATGGAGCCGGTCGGGCGGTCAGGGGGGCCAGCAAAGGGAAGACGTCCAAACCTCATGCCCGAAACCATGGCCGCGCTCAGTTGAATTGGAAAGAGCGGACCAGCCTGACCCTGCGTCATTGACTCGCGGCGGTGGGGCATGGCGGCGGTGGGGCATTGTGTCGTCCCGTCATCCTGTCACGGCATCCCGTCACGGCTCGGGCGCGTCGGTGTCCGTCAGTCCTTGTGCCAACCGTTCGCGCGCGGCGCTTGCCAACCGCTCATACCGGCGACGAAACTCCTCCAGCAGCTTTTCGTCCAGCTCCTCCAGATCAAGAAGTGCGTTATGTGCCCCTTGCGTGGCCCGGATCAGCTCGTCCAGCTTCAGCTGGATTGCGGAAGTATCGCGGTTCTGGGTGTTCTGGATCAAAAACACCATCAGGAAGGTCACGATCGTTGTGCCGGTGTTGATCACCAGTTGCCAGGTGTCGGAATAGCCGAAGACCGGTCCGGTCAGAACCCACACGACAATGACACCCAGCGCCATCAGGAACGTCATCGGGCGCCCGCACCAGTGCGCCACCCGTTTTGCCACATCACCGTATCTCATCTGTGCCTCCGGTCCTGCTGCAGATGTCAGGTCTGGTTCCAGCCTTCGCCCCTTTGAACGGGAACAGCAAGGCTGGACAAACGCCCGGCCCTGCGCAAGCCTTGGCGCATGGCCAGCTCCGGAACCCGCCCCAAAGCCCGCCCCAAGACCCGCCTTGCGGTGCGCGGGCTGATCTTGCATCAAGACCGTCTTTTGCTCGTCAACGCCTACCCCGGCGCGCGGCTTGGCCTGTGGTGTGCGCCCGGCGGCGGGTGCGAGCCGGGGCAGTCCCTGCCCGAAAACCTGACACGTGAGGTGCATGAGGAAACCGGCCTTACCGTCGCCGTCGGTGCGCCCGTTCTGGTGAATGAATTTCATGACCCCGACAGCGGCTTTCATCAGGTGGACCTGTTCTTTCGCTGCACGATCGAGGGCGGCACTCTGACCTCGGACTGGGTCGATCCCGAAGGCGTCGTTACCCGGCGCCGGTTCTTTTCGCGCCCAGAGCTTGCCAGCGGTTCGGTCCGGTTCAAGCCCGACAGCCTGCCCGCTGCCGCTTGGGGGACCGCCGCCGCCCTGTATGATCCGCTTGAGGCGATCCTGAAATGAGCCGCGCCTTCGTGAATGAAGACGCCGGCAAGGACCGGCCCGACCTGCCTGACCTGCCCGTGTCCCCCGGACCGAATTTCGTCACGCCTCAGGGCCTGGCTGATCTGCAGGCCCGGTTTGCGCAGCGCCAACGCGACCTTGCCACCCTCCGCGCCCGCACCGACCGGCTGGACAAGCTGCCCGAAGCTGCTGCGGAACGTGACATCCGCTGGCTTGAGGCGCGCCTTCAGGCTGCCGTCGTCATCGACCCTGCCACCCAGGACCTGACCGAAGTTGCCTTCGGCCTTGCCGTCACCGTCGCCGATGCTGCGGGTCAGGACACCACCTACCAGATCGTGGGTGAGGATGAGGCAGACGCCCGCCATGGCCGCATCGCCCCGGCCTCTCCCCTTGCCCGGGCGCTTTTTGGGGCGCGGGTGGGTGATACTGTCACCTGGCCCCGCCCCTTTGGCGCGGTAGAGCTTGAGGTTCTAAAGATTGCCCATGCTGATCCGCAGCCTTGATCCGTCTGAGGCCCCCCTCGTCGCCACTCTCTACCGTGAGGCGCCGGAGTATTGGCTGCTGGCAGAAGGCGCCGTAGACCCGGACCGCCAGGCGGCTGAGTTCTTCACCGACGGGCCGCCCGGCCGTGACCCGGCACTGACCCAACACCTTGGCCTTTTTCTGAAGGACCGTCTTTCTGGCGTGGCCGAGGTGTCCTACGGCTTTCCAGAACCGGCAGATGCCTACCTTGGCCTCATGCTGATTGCCCCTTGGGCGCAAGGTGCTGGCATCGGACGCGCTTTTCTCGCCCATGTTGAGGCGCTTGCCCGCAGCCGTGGCGCGCCCCGGCTTTATCTGGCGGTGCTTGAGGCGAACCCGCGTGGCCGCGCCTTCTGGAAACGAGAGGGCTTTGGATCCACCGGCCTTTCCCGCACAGACCCTGATACCAGCCATATCCTTCACCGGCTGGTCAAGGACCTGTAGGGCAAGCTGGCCAAGGCCACGCCGCCCAGGACAAGCACTGACGCCAGCCAAAAGCGCAGCCCTGCCCCCTCGGCCAGCAGGGCCGCCCCACCAAAAGCCGCGATCACCGGCACCGAAAGCTGCGCCACCGCAGCCCGCGCCGCACCCAATGGGGGCAGCACCGCGTACCAGAGCGCATAGCCAAGGCCCGAGGTGACGGCCCCCGACACCACCGCCAGCCACAGGCCCAACGCGGTCGGGGCTTCCATCCCAAGTGCCAACCCGAAGGGCAGCACCAGCGGCACCGCCAGGACAAAGTTCCACGCCGTCGCCGCCAGCGGGTCCACTGCCCTTCGCCCGGCCAGTGAATAGAACCCCCAGCCGATCCCGGCCCCAGCCATCAGCACAAGCGGCCACAATGGCACCGCGCCGGGGGCGGCGATCAGCGCCAGACCGCCCAGCGCCAGCCCTGCCCCGGCCCAGCGACGCGCCGGAACCGACTCCCGCGCAATGACAGCCCCGGCGAACATGGTGACCTGCACCATCCCGAACAGGACCAACGCGCCAGTCCCGGCATCAAGACCCCGGTAAGCCAGCGAAAACCCGATCAGATAGGCCGACAGTCCCAGAACCCCCGCCACCCGGCCCGGCATCCCCGGCCAAGCCAGCCCCCGCCGGTGCCACAGCACCAGCCCCGCCAGCACCAAAGCCCCGGCCAAAAGCCGCACCACGGCAAATTCCACCGCGCCAATATGGCCCGGCCCCACCGCCCAGCGGTTCAGCACCGAATTCGCGGCGAAGGCCAGCATGGTCAGGGCGGTCAGAAGGAACAGGCGCATGGGCTGCACCATGCCGGGCGAACCACCCGGCGCACAAGACCGCAGGGCACAAGAAAAAGGGCGCCCACTGGGGGCGCCCTTCCTGTCGTTCAGGCCGTCAGGCCCGGAATGATTACATCATCCCGTCCATGCCGCCCATTCCGCCCATGCCGCCGCCGCCGCCGTTACCCTTGGGCTCCGGACGATCGGCGATCATGGCTTCGGTGGTGATCAGGAGCGACGCGACCGAAGCCGCATCTTCCAGAGCCGTACGCACAACCTTGGCCGGGTCGATCACGCCGAACGCGAACATGTCACCATATTCCTCGGTCTGCGCGTTGAAGCCGAAGGTCGGGTCGTTCGATTCGCGGATCTTGCCCGCAACGACTGCTCCGTCCACACCGGCGTTTTCGGCGATCTGGCGCAGCGGAGCTTCCATGGCGCGGCGCACGATGGCGATACCCGCGTTCTGGTCG
>JANPJU010000102.1:0-17993 GCA_031425675.1 Paracoccaceae bacterium
GCCTTGGCCTTGGGGTCGCGCAGCATCACCCGCATGGCCGCAAACTGCGCCAGCAACAGGCCGGACACCGCCAGCGCATGCCACGGCTTGTCCAGCACCAAAAGGAAGCAGATGACCAGAAGCTGCGCCATGCCCATCACCGTGCAGGCGATCTTGGCCGCAACCTCAGGCCCAAGCACCACGGGAAGAGAGCGGACACCATGCTGACGGTCCCCCTCCAACGCCTTGAAATCGTTCAGCGTCATGATGCCATGCGCGCCAAAGGCGTACAGGCCTGCCATCACGATCACCTCAAACCGGGGGGCCGCGCTCAACAGCACCGCCGCACCCGTGAACCAGGGCAATCCTTCGTAGGACAGGCCCACAAGGCCCGGCCCCCACCAGCCAGAACGCTTCAACCGGATCGGCTCAGCAGAATAGGCCCAGGCGGCGATCACCCCAACCACGGTCGCGCCAAACCCCCACGGCCCCAGCAGCCAACCGGCGGCCAGCGACAACCCGGTCATCGCCAGCGCGATCCACAACCCCCACCGGCCGGGGATCCGGCCTGATGGGATGGGCCGGTCAGGCTCATTCACCGCATCGACGTGCCGGTCGCACCAGTCATTCGCGGCCTGGCTCATCCCGCAGACGATGGGACCGGCCAGAATCATGCCCATAAGCACGGTGGCCCAGTTCTCACCAAGCGGGATGCCCGAAGACACCGCGCCGCACAGAAAGGCCCAGATCGGTGGAAACCAGGTGATGGGTTTGATCAGCCGCAGCATAGCGCGCGGCTCGGGGTATTGGCGAGGCTGGATGATATTGCTGACAGTCATGTGTCAATTAAACATTACACTTTGCCGGCAAGCAAGCCCTGCTTTGGCAAGGGGGTGCGGCATTTCGGGCTTTTTCGCTATCGCAGGGAAAAGCGGACGCTCTTGCCGCTGCCTTTCTGCCCAAATATCCCACGGGGTAGGCCATTGGTTTCACCACCGGTTCAAGAAACCGTTCGCTTGGGGGGTGTGAAACCCACGCTTGCCACGCCCGCCAAAGGCGCAGGCGTCAGGGGCTATTCGCCGTCGCGGTTCAGGATGCCGTATTTGCGCAGCTTCACATACAGCGACTGGCGCGACAGGCCCAGCATGTCCGCCGCCGCGACCCGGTTGTTGCGGGTCAGCTCCAACGCGGTCTCTATGCACATTTTCTCAATGACATCCGTGGTTTCCGCCACAATGTCCTTCAGGGTGGAAGACCCCACCAGCTCCATCACGGAACGTGAGCCTTCGTCCGGCAAGCCACCATTGGCGCGGCGCAGGGTTTCGGCACGGCTGGCATCGCGGATCACCAGAACCAGCATCGGGTTGGGCCGGTCATTCAACCAGCTTGCCGACAATTCCACGGCGATCTGGCCCGAAAAGTCTGTGGTCAGGCGGGTGGCATACAGCCTGATCTGTCCTGTGCGCTTGACGTTATCCAAGAGCACCCGCAGATCAACCTGACCCCGGACCAGGTAATCGGCGATCGACCGGCCACGCACGGCGGCGATGCCGCTTGCATCGGTCAGGTTCAGGAACGCCTCATTCGCGGCGCGGATCACACCATCGGCGTCGGCAAAGACAATGCCATCAACGCCTTCGTGATACAGGCGCTGCAAATTCTCACCCAGCTCGTCCGAGGCGTGGGGCGCGCGTTCGGCGGGGTCGATCAGGCACAGAAGAATACGCTCACCTGCCGCGCGGAACAGCTTTGGCGTGACCAGCACCCGGCGCTGTGACCGGCGGGCGGTCACCTCAACCGGGGCAGTGGCTTCGGCGGTGGCCATGCTGGACAGCGCCTCCAGAAACTCACCCCGGCGGCGGCCATCGAATTCCTGCGCGACGGCGGTGCCAATCAGTTCCGGCCGCGTCCCGCCCAGCAAACCTGCCGCCGCGGGGTTGAGGTCGGTGATCTTGCCCGAAGACATCGACACCAGCATCACCGGATCACGCGTCATCTCCATCAGCACGCGATAGCGGGTGTCCAGCTCGCGCTGCGCTTCATAGTCACGTTCCAGCGCCAGCTGGGCGGTGACCAGTTGCTGCTGCACCTCGGCCAAGGGACGAAGGTCGCGACCCAGCATCAAAAGCGATCCGTCCGGCCCCATCCGATGCATCGAATAGCGGACCGGGAAATCCCAGCTTTGTTGCGACGCGTGGTTCAGTTCGACCGAAAGCCCGCGCCGCCCGCCATCAAGATCGGCAACCCGCATGGTCAGCTTGCGCTGGCTTTCTTCGGACAGGATGTCTGGCAGCTGCATCCCTTCCCAGTCGGTCAACTGGCCAAAGGCGCGGTGCTGCGGGTTGACCAGCACCGCGACGATGCGAAGGCTCGGTGCGACCAGCAGCGTGATGTCAGCAGCCGTGCTGAGAATCTCCGTCATCAGGTCCGGCGGCAGCATCGGCAGCTTGCCGGAGTTCAGCAGATGGCGTCCGTCGGTTGTCACAGTGTCGACAACCGGTACCCGGCTGCCTCCATCACCCCAACCTCACGCCCGGACTGCAACAGCCCGCGATGCCTGCCGGTTGCCGCAAGGCTTGCCCCGCCCAAGGCTTCAGCCGGGTCATTGGTGGCCATGTCTGCGCCCGTAAGGCCAAGAACATCCCTGTCACGGTCAAGAACCGGCCCGCCAACCGCAACCCAAAGCCGCCCTCCCGAGCCGTCCTTCAAGGTCTTGACCAGCTTGCTGCAGGCATCGATATGCTCTTCGCTGCCGACCGAGATCAGCGCGCAATCATAATGCCGTTGCTGCACAAGGCTGCGCAAAGCCGCCGGACGCACGCCGATCTGCAAGTGGACCGACACACCTTGACGGCGAAGCTGCCCGGCCATGACCTGGACGCCGAAACTGTGCTGCTCACCTTCGGGAAGGACCACAAGCACCGATTCTGCGTCGGGTGACGTGCTGCCGTCCCAATCCAGACCGATCTGGTGCACCAGTGACTGCATCCGCGCAACGCCAATGGTCACCTCGGCCCAGCCAAGCCGGTCATCGGCCCAGTCCTGCCCAAGAAGGCGTGCGACAGCGGGGAAATAGCTGTCGACAAGGTCGATGTTGTCGATCCGGGCCCGGCGCAGATCAGGGCGCAGCGCATCAAATGCCGCCGGATCGCTTGAAGCAAAGGCTTGGGCAATCGTTTGCACCATGTCTGGGTTGACTGGCCGCGTGGCAACACTTCCGCGCCCGCCCGCGCTTCGCGCCGCAAGGCGCGCCACAACAGTGCGCGCCAGCATGGACAGATCGTCCGTGCTGTGCCCCATGGGCCCGCCGTAATGGCTGTCGCGCATTCCGCTACTCCAACCCGGACACAACCCGGCGTGATTGCCGGGATTTGGCCCAAGGACCGCGCAAGGATGTTCCAGCGCAGCGTTTCCCTCACTGTCAGCGATGCACCCGGCAATGTCAAAGCAAATTGACACTTTCGCTGCAAACCCCTGCCGTCCTGCGCCATTGACTGCCGATAATGCTCAAAATCTTAGCAAAATGCCAATTTTCAGCCGGCACCGTGCGAAAACCGTCGCCGCAGAATTGGTGCACCGGTGTGTAAGTTTTAGTTGACACTTCCGCTCACCTGTCTAGATTTGACCTCAACGCGACACGACAGACCGCACATTGGGGAAGACCTTCACCTTCATGCAGATGACCCAGACCACAGCCTTGCCGACACCTGCGGCCCCCCGGCTTTACACCGCCGAACAACGGGCCCGCCGCGATGCGTCGCGCTGGACGCTGGTGCAAGGCATCCTGGCACCCGTGCAGTTCCTGGCCTTTGCGGTCTCGTTGGTTCTGGTGCTGCGGTTCCTGTCGACCGGTGAGGGGTATCTGGCAGCGACCGTGTCGATCCTGATCAAGACCGGCCTTCTGTATCTGATCATGGTGACCGGTGCGATCTGGGAAAAGGTGGTCTTCGGCCAATACCTGTTCGCCCCTGCGTTCTTCTGGGAAGATGCCGTCAGCTTTGCCGTCATCGCCTTGCATACACTGTATCTTTACGGGCTGTGGACCGGCGCGCTGTCACCGCTGCAGCTGATGATCGTGACGCTTGCCGCCTATGCCACCTACGCGATCAACGCCGGTCAGTTCCTGCGCAAGCTGCGCCTGGCGCGACTGGATCAAGCGTCCGAACGGGGGGCAGTGGCATGAGCCTCGACACCCCGTTCCGCAGCTGCACCGACACCCCCGTCCTGAAAGAGCGTGGCCAGCGTGAAGTGTTCTGCGGCCTGACCGGCATCATCTGGCTGCACCGCAAGATGCAGGATGCGTTCTTCCTGGTCGTCGGCTCCCGGACCTGCGCCCACCTTCTGCAAGCCGCTGCTGGCGTGATGATCTTCGCCGAACCCCGCTTCGGGACGGCGATTCTTGAAGAGAAAGACCTTGCCGGTCTGGCCGACGCCAATATGGAACTTGACCGTGAGGTGGCCCGCCTGCTGGCCCGCCGCCCGGACATCAAGCAGTTGTTCCTTGTCGGGTCCTGCCCGTCCGAAGTCATCAAGATCGACCTTGCCCGCGCCGCTGAACGGCTGGACGGGGTGCATGCGCCGAATGTGCGGGTGCTGAACTTCTCCGGCTCGGGGATTGAGACCACGTTCACCGAAGGCGAAGATGCCTGTCTTGAGGCGATGGTTCCCGCCCTGCCCGCCACGGACGCGGCAGAGTTGCTGGTCGTGGGCGCGCTGCCCGATGTGGTCGAAGACCAGATGCTGTCGCTTCTTGCGGCCATGGGCGCAGGCACCGTCCGCACCCTGCCCGCGCGGCGGTCCACCGATCTGCCCGCCGTAGGGCCGAACACCCGCTTCATTCTGGTGCAGCCCTTCCTTGGGGCCACCCACGCCGCCCTGATCAAGCGTGGTGCGAAACACATCTCTGCGCCGTTCCCGTTTGGCGAAGAAGGCTCCACCCTGTGGTTCCACGCGGTTGCCGATGCGCTGGGTCTGGACCGTACCAAGGTGGACGCCGTTCTTGCCGCCCCGCGCGCCCGGGCACAGAAATCCGTCGCCGCCGTGGCCGAAACCCTACGCGGCAAATCGATCTTCTTCTTCCCCGACAGCCAGCTTGAAATCCCCCTCGCCCGGTTCCTGGCCCGCGAATGTGGGATGCTGCCGGTTGAGGTTGGCACGCCGTACCTCCACCGCGAGTTGATGGCCCCGGAGCTGGCGCTGCTGCCGCATGGGCCGACCATTTCGGAAGGGCAGGACGTGGAACTGCAACTTGACCGCGCCCGCGCGGCACGGGCTGACCTGACCGTTTGCGGCCTTGGCCTTGCGAACCCGCTGGAAGCTGAGGGTCTGACCACCAAATGGGCCATCGAACTGGTCTTCACTCCGGTGCATTTCTACGAACAGGCCGCTGATCTGGCAGGCCTTTTCGCAAGACCCATCCGCCGCCACGCCCTTTTGACACCGGGGGCCGCCGCATGAAGCTGACGCTTTGGACATATGAAGGCCCGCCCCATGTTGGCGCGATGCGTGTCGCCACCGCGATGAAGGGCCTGCACTACGTTCTGCACGCCCCGCAGGGCGACACCTATGCCGACCTTTTGTTCACGATGATCGAACGGCGTAACCACCGCCCGCCGGTCACCTACACCACCTTTCAGGCCCGCGACCTTGGGGCCGATACCGCGAACCTCTTCAAGGATGCCGCCCGCGGCGCCTATGAGCGGTTCCAGCCGCAGGCGATGATCGTCGGCGCGTCCTGCACGGCCGAGCTGATCCAGGACGATCCCGGCGGTCTGGCCGAGGCGCTGAACCTGCCCTGCCCGGTGATCCCGCTGGACCTGCCGTCCTACAGCCGCAAGGAAAACTTCGGCGCGGATGAGACGTTCTTCCAGATCGTCAAGGTCCTTGCCAAGCCTCTGCCCCGCACGGCAAGCATCACCTGCAACCTGAACCGCCCGACCGCGCTAGGCTTTCGCCACCGCGATGACGTGACCGAACTGACCCGGCTGCTTGGAAGCATGGGCATCACCGTCAACGTCTGCGCGCCCTTGGACGCCACCCCCGCCGACATCGCCCGCATGGGGGCCGCACACTTCAACGTGCTGATGTACCCCGAAACCGCTGAAACCGCCGCGCGGCACATGGAAAAGACCCTTGGTCAGCCCTTCACCAAGGTGGTCCCCATCGGCGCCCACGCCACCCGCGATTTCCTGGCCGAGGTCGCCACGATCACCGGCCTGCCCCTGCCCGCTGAGACCGGCCTGCGCCAGCCCTGGTACGCGGCAAGCGTTGACAGCACCTACCTGACCGGCAAGCGCGTCTACATCTTTGGCGACGGCACCCACGCCATTGCCGCCGCCCGGATCGCCGCCAGGGAAATCGGGTTCGAGGTTGTCGGCCTTGGCTGCTACAACCGCGAACAGGCCCGCCCCCTGCGCGCCGCAGCCGCCGCCTACGGCATCACCCCCCTGATCACCGACGACTACCTTGAGGTCGAGGATGAGATCGCCCGCCTGCAGCCGGAACTGATCCTTGGCACGCAGATGGAACGCCACATCGCCAAGCGTCTGGGCATCCCCTGCGCGGTGATTTCTGCGCCGGTCCATGTGCAGGACTTCCCCGCCCGCTATAGCCCGCAAATGGGCTTTGAAGGCGCAAACGTGATCTTCGACACCTGGGTTCACCCGCTGGTCATGGGTCTGGAAGAGCACCTTCTGACCATGTTCCGCGAGGATTTCGAGTTTCACGATGCCGCCGGTCCCAGCCATCACGGCGGCAAGGCGCAAGCCCGACCCGACGCGCCGGTTGCGGCGGTGGTAGCCTCCGGCGGGGATATTTTTGCAGGAAGGAAGACCGCAGAGCCAGTGATTGCGGTCGCCACGGGCGAGGTCATCTGGCTGGCCGACGCCGAACGCGAGTTGAAGAAGATCCCGTTCTTCGTGCGCGGCAAGGCGAAACGGAACACCGAAAAGTTCGCCGCCGACAAGGGCGTCACGGCGATCAGCGTTGATACCCTGTATGAGGCAAAGGCCCATTATGCGCGATGACGGATACATCAAGGCGCAGGGTGTGAAGGCGAAACCTTACCACTTTGTCATCCTCACGCTGGACGCGCACAGCGCCGGTCCCGCTGCCCGCATCGCACCACGGTTGGCGCGCGATTTTCCGGGGCTGGAAATCAGCGTCCACGCTGCTGCCGAATGGTCGGAAAACCCCGCCGCACTGGCCCGCGCCAAGACCGCCGTTGCCGGGGCCGACATGGTTGTGGCGAACCTGATCTTTCTGGAAGAACATCTGAACGCCATCATGCCGACGCTGACCGATGTCCGCCCGACGCTGGATGCGTTTGTCGGCGTCATTGCCGATCCGCAGATCGTCAAGCTGACCAAGATGGGCGATCTGGACATGTCCAAGCCCGCAAGCGGGGCGATGGGCCTTCTGAAAAAGCTGCGCGGAAACTCGGCGCCATCGGCAGGCTCGGGGCAAAAGCAGATGGCGATGTTGCGCCGCCTGCCAAAGATCCTGCGCTGGGTGCCGGGCAAGGCCCAGGATATGCGCGCCTGGTTTTTGTGCATGCAATACTGGCTGGGCGGGTCGGACGACAACTTTGACGGGATGATCCGCTTTCTGCTGGGCCGCTATGCCGCGCGCGACGGCTGGCATGGGGCGAAGGCGGCACCGCCGATTGATTACCCTGAGGTCGGCCTTTACCACCCATCGCTCAAGGGCCGGATCACCACGGACGCGCGCGACATGCCGCGTCCGAAAGGGGCGACCGGCACCATCGGATTGCTGATGCTGCGGTCCTATATCCTGTCGGGCGATACCGCGCATTATGACGCCGTGATCAAGGCGTTCGAAGCGAAAGGGCTGGCCTGCGTGGCGGCCTTTGCCGGGGGCCTGGACGGTCGCCCTGCGATTGCCAATTACCATCAGGGCAAAGTCGATGCGCTGGTGTCGCTGACCGGGTTCAGCCTTGTCGGCGGCCCGGCCTACAATGACAGTGTTGCCGCCGTCGCCTGCCTGTCGGCGCTGGACGTGCCCTATATCGCCGCGCACCCGCTGGAGTTTCAGACCATCAGCCAGTGGGAAGCCAGCGTCGGCGGCCTTGGCCCGGTCGAGACGACCATGCTGATCGCCCTGCCCGAGATTGACGGCGCGACCAACCCCACGGTCTTTGCGGGCCGTGAGGGGTCAAGCGACGCCTCCGGCCCCGATGCCCGCGCGATGCAGCCCTGCATGGAGCGGGTCGCGGCGCTGGCCGACAAGGTTGCGCGGCTTGCCCGCCTGCACCGGTCGGCTGTTGCCACGCGGAAACTGGCCATCGTCCTGTACGGCTTTCCTCCGAATGCGGGGGCTGCTGGCACGGCTGCCTACCTTGGCGTGTTCGAAAGCCTTTTCAACACGATGCACGCGCTGAAAGCCGAAGGCTACGACCTGACGCCGCCGACAAACGTGGACGCCCTGCGTGAGGCTGTGCTGAAAGGCAATGCCACCCGTCACGGCCAGCCCGCCAACGTGCATGTCACCATCCCTGCCGCCGAGATCGTGGCGAAAACCCCTTGGCTGGCCGAGGTTGAAGCTGCCTGGGGCCCCGCCCCCGGCCGGATCCAGACCGACGGACGCGGCGTGCATGTGCTGGGCTGCCAGTTCGGCAACGTCTTCGTCGGCCTGCAGCCGGTCTTTGGCTATGAGGGCGACCCGATGCGCCTTCTGTTCGAAAAAGGCTTTGCGCCGACCCATGCCTTCACCACCTTCTACCGCTGGATGCGCGAAGATTTCGGGGCTGATGTGCTGCTGCACTTCGGGATGCATGGCGCGCTGGAATTCATGCCGGGCAAGCAGGCCGGGGTCGGGGGCAACTGCTGGCCGGACCGGCTGATCGGCAATCTGCCGAACGTCTATCTTTATGCCGCCAACAACCCCTCTGAGGCGACGCTTGCCAAGCGGCGGTCGAACGCGGTGACGGTCACGCACCTGACCCCGCCCCTTGCCCGCGCCGGTCTTTACAAGGGCCTTGTGGACCTGAAAGACACTCTCACCCGGCTGCGCGCGACGGACGTGGGCGCAGGCGACTATGTGGATCTGTCCGCGCTGGCGCTGGAGCAGGCGCGTGCGGTGGATCTGAAGGGTGATGTCGACAGTCTGTGGCTGAAGCTGCTGGAAACCGAAGGGGCCTTGATCACCGACGGCCTGCACGTCCTTGGCCGCAAGATGGAGCCCGCCGCGATGGTGGAGCTGTTGTCGCTGATCCCGGAAGAGGCCCGCGCCGAAGCTGCCAAGCACATGGAAACGGATACCGAAATTCCGGGCCTGCTACGCGCACTAGCGGCCCGCTATATCGCACCGGTTCCCGGCGGCGACCTGATCCGCAGCCCAGCGATCCTGCCCACGGGCCGCAATATCCATGCGTTCGATCCGTTCCGAATGCCGACCGCCTTTGCGCTGGCCGATGGCGCGGCGCAGGCACAGCGATTGCTGGACGCGCACCCGACCCTGCCGCAATCGGTGGCGCTGGTCTTGTGGGGGTCGGACAACATCAAATCCGATGGCGGGCCGATTGCCCAGGCCCTTGCCCTGATGGGTGCTCGGCCCCGGTTTGACCATTATGGCCGCCTGTCGGGCGCAGACCTGATACCGCTGGCCGAGCTTGGCCGCCCGCGCATCGACGTGGTCATGACGCTGTCGGGCATCTTCCGCGACCTGTTGCCCTTGCAGACCCGGATGCTGGCCGAAGCTGCCTGGAAGGCCGCCTCTGCGGATGAGCCGCTGTCGCAAAACTTCATCCGTGCCCATTCGCTGGCCTATGCGGCGAAGATGGGGGTCGATCTTGAGACCGCCGCCCTTCGCGTCTTTTCCAACGCCGAAGGGGCCTATGGCGCGAACGTCAACACGCTGGTCGGGTCTTCCGCCTTTGGCGAAGAAGATGAGCTGGCTGATGCCTATGAAGCGCGCAAAAGCTTTGCCTACGGTATCAACGGCAAGCCGGTAAAGCAGACGAAACTGCTGCAACAGGTGCTGGGCGACGTGGATCTGGCCTATCAGAACCTGGAGTCGGTGGAACTGGGCGTCACCTCGGTCGATCACTACTTTGACACGCTGGGCGGCGTGGCCCGCGCGGTGCGCCGTGCGCATGTCTCGAACGGTGGCAGCGGTGAGGCAACGCCGGTCTACATCGGTGACCAGACCCGTGGTGGTGGGCAGGTGCGCACGCTGAAAGACCAGATCGCGCTGGAAACCCGCAGCCGCAGCCTGAACCCGAAGTTCTACGAAGGCCTGCTGCGCCACGGGGCCGAAGGTGTCCGCCAGATCGAGGCGCATGTCACCAACACCATGGGCTGGTCCGCCACCACCGGCCATGTGGAGCCCTGGGTCTACCAGCGCCTGTCGGAAACATTCGTGCTGGACGACGCGATGCGCAAGCGTCTGGCCGACCTTAACCCCGAAGCCAGCGTCCGGATGGCGGGACGCCTGCTGGAAGCTTCGGACCGCAACTACTGGACCCCGGATGCAGCCACCCTTGCCGCCCTGCAACGCGCGGCGGATGAGCTGGAAGACCGGATGGAAGGGATCGCTGCCGAATGACCAATGATTGGACATTTGGAACCGCCGGACCGGGGCCCTGCCCCGGACCCCGGAGTATTTCTGAAAAGAGCAAGCCACTTGCGGGTGTGTTTGCCGAAAGGGAGGCCACATGAGCCCGAGAGACGAAATTCCAAGCCTTAGGGGCATGGACGGAGACGGCTCGGTGCAAGTGCATCTGGACCCGGATCAGAAGATTGAAGGCGCGAAGGTGTTTTCGGTTTATGGCAAGGGCGGGATCGGGAAATCGACCACCTCTTCCAACCTGTCGGCCGCCTTTGCCACGATGGGCAAGCGCGTGCTGCAGATCGGGTGCGATCCGAAACATGACTCGACGTTCACATTGACCGGCAAGCTGCAGCCGACGGTGATCGACATCCTCAAGGAGGTCGATTTCCACGCCGAGGAATTGCGGCCCGAGGATTTCGTGACCATCGGCTATGGTGGCGTGAAATGCGTCGAGGCGGGCGGACCGCCTGCCGGCACCGGCTGCGGCGGCTATGTCGTGGGCCAAACGGTGAAGCTTCTTAAGCAGCACCACATGCTGGACGACACCGATGTGGTGATCTTCGACGTGCTGGGCGATGTGGTCTGCGGTGGCTTTGCCGCCCCCTTGCAGCACGCCGACCGGGCGCTGATCGTCACGGCGAACGACTTTGACAGCATCTATGCGATGAACCGGATCATCGCCGCCGTGCAGGCCAAATCATCAAACTACAAGGTCCGTCTTGCCGGTTGCGTCGCCAACCGCAGCAAGGACACCGACGAGATTGACCGCTATTGCAGCAAGGTCGGCTTCAACCGCCTGGCGCATATGCCCGACATCGACGCGATCCGCCGCAGCCGTCTGAAGAAAAAGACCCTGTTTGCGATGGATGACGAACAGGACATCGTGATGGCGCGGGCCGAATACATCAAGCTGGCCCATGCCTTGTGGCAATCGGTCAGCCTGCCGGAAAGTTTCCCCGAGTCCCTGCCGGATCGGGAAATCTTTGAACTTCTGGGGTTCGATTGATGCCCCAGTCCTCTCAAACAGCTTACGCCACCACCCTGACCCGCGTCGAAAGCTACTTCGACGGCACCGCCACCAAGACGTGGGAGCGGTTGACCAGTGACGCGCCGGTTTCCCGCATCCGCCAGACGGTGCGTGAGGGGCGTGACAAGATGCGCGCGCTGATGCTGTCGCGGCTGCCCGAAGACCTGCGCGGCGCAAGGGTGCTGGATGCGGGCTGCGGCACCGGGGCGATGACCGAGGAACTGGCCAAGCGCGGGGCCACTGTGGTGGCCGCCGACATCAGCCCCAAGCTGGTGCAGATCGCGCGGGATCGTCTGCCGGAAGGGTTGCGCCCCCAGGCCAGCTTTCACGCCGGCGACATGACCGATCCTGCCCTTGGGCAGTTTGACTTCGTCGTGGCAATGGACAGCCTGATCTATTACGACGCTTCCGACATTGCCCGCACGCTGCACGCCCTTGGGCAGCGCAGCGGCGCGGTGGTGTTCACCGTCGCGCCGCGCACCACGCTGCTGATGGCGATGTGGCATGCGGGCAAGCTGTTCCCGCGCAATGACCGGTCGCCGGTGATGATCCCGCACGATCTGAAAACGCTTGGCCGCGCGGCAGGCCCCGGGCTGTCCAAGGTCGGCCGGGTGGCACGGGGCTTCTACATTTCCGACTGCATGGAGTATTGCCCGTGATCCTGCGGAAAAAGCATATCAAGGCACTGGACGCCTCATGGCTGCCCTTTGCGGATGCCGCGTCCGAAGGCCTGCCGCTGCGCCAGTTGCTGCGGTTGTCGCTGTTTCAGGTGTCGGTCGGCATGGCGACGGTGCTGCTCTTGGGCACGCTGAACCGCGTGATGATCGTTGAGCTTTCGGTTCCCGCCATCGTGGTTGCACTGATGATCGCCATTCCGGTGCTGGTGGCCCCGTTCCGCGCGCTGTTGGGCCATCGGTCGGATACCCACCGCTCGGCCCTTGGGTGGAAGCGGGTGCCTTACCTCTGGTTCGGCTCGCTGTGGCAGATGGGCGGGCTTGCGGTCATGCCGTTCGCGCTGATCGTGCTGTCGGGCGACCAGACGCATGGACCCGCCTGGGCGGGTGAGGTGCTGGCGGCGCTGGCGTTCCTGATGACCGGGATCGGGATGCACATGACGCAGACCGCAGGTCTGGCGCTGGCCGCCGACCGCGCGGATGATGCGACCCGGCCACGGGTGGTGGCGCTGCTGTATGTCATGTTCCTGTTGGGCATGGGCTTGTCGGCGATCATCGTCGGCTGGCTGTTGCGCGATTATGACCCGATCACGCTGGTCCGCGTTGTGCAGGGTTGTGGGGCGGCCACGTTGGTCTTGAACATCATCGCGCTGTGGCAGCAGGAAAAGGTCCGCCCGATGAGCGTTGAGGAACGCAGCGCCCCACGGCCCAAGTTCCGCGATGCCTGGGCTGATCTGATGGCGGGCGGCACGGCTGGGCGTCTGCTGGCGGTGGTGGTTCTGGGCACGCTGGCTTTCAACATGCAGGATGTGCTGCTGGAACCCTATGGCGGTGAAGTTCTGGGCCTGTCCGTTGGCAAGACCACCCTTCTGACCGCCGTCTATGCCTTTGGCGCACTGGTGGGCTTCATCCTTGCCGCCCGCTGGTTGGCTGAGGGGCGTGATCCCTTCCGCGTTGCGGCGCGCGGCATCCTTGCCGGTATCGCGGCCTTCAGCGCGGTCATCTTTGCCGGACCACTGGAAAGTGCTGCCCTCTTTTACGCAGGGGCCACGGCCATCGGCTTTGGTGCCGGGCTTTTCGCCGTGTCCACGCTGACCGCCGCCATGGCGCTCAAGACCAAGGGCACTGGTGCGGGCCTGGCTCTTGGTGCCTGGGGCGCGGCACAAGCCACGGCTGCGGGCCTGGCGATCTTTCTGGGTGGTGCCATTCGCGACATTGCTGGCCACCTTGCCGAAAGCGGTGCCCTCGGCCCTGCACTGACCGACCCGACCCTTGGGTACACGTTCGTTTACCACGCCGAAATCGGCCTTCTCTTTGTGACCCTCGTCGCACTTGGACCTCTGGTCCGGGTAGCCCCGCTTGTTCCCACGTCCAAGACCAACGCAACGTCCGACGACCGCTTCGGCATCGTCGAATTTCCCACCTGATCCCTTGGGGATCTGAAAACGGAGGATACCCCTATGGTAGGTGTCAACTTCTTCGGCAACTTCGATCTTGCCAGCTTGTCGATCTGGCTTTTCTGGGGCTTCTTCGCCCTTCTGGTCTATTACCTGCAAACCGAGAACATGCGGGAAGGCTATCCTCTGGAAACCGAGGATGGGCTCAAAGCCCCGAACCAGGGCCCGTTCCCGGTCCCCAAGGCCAAGACCATCCGGCTGCCGAACGGCAGGGGCGACGTCGTCGTGCCCTCGGCGGATAATGAGGCGGCGCACCGTCGGGGTGATCTTGCTCTCGCCCGCACCGCGCTGGCAGAAGGCTTTCCGCATGCGCCCACCGGCAACCCGATGGCCGATGGGGTCGGCCCTGCCACCTGGGTTCCGCGCCGCGATGAGCCGGAACTGGATGGCCACGGCCACAACAAACTGGTGCCGATGTCTCGGCTGGACGGCTTTGTCGTCAGCGCCGGACGTGATCCGCGTGGATTGCCGGTGCAGGCTTGCGATCTTGAAGTGGTCGGCCGCGTGTCCGATGTCTGGGTCGATGCGCCCGAACAGCTGATCCGCTACGTCGAGGTTGAACTGAACTCGGGCGGCAAGCGGCTTGTGCCACTGACGCTGGCCCGGATCTGGGAAGACCGCCTGCGGGTGAACTTCCTCGCCTCGGACAGCTTTGCCGGCATCCCGACCACCCGGTCGGCAACCGAAGTGACCAAGCTTGAAGAAGACAAGATCTCGGCCTACGTCGCAAGCGGCTGGATGTATGACGCCCCCAAACGCAAGCGCGGCAAATAAACACTGACAGGCGGGGGCCCGCGCCCGGGCCCCGCCTTTCACCCCCAACATGGAGGGTCTGCAAATGTCAGGCCACGACGATTTCGCTTTCGACGCTTTGCCAGGTCTGCCGGAACGGCCCCCGCAAGGTGAACTGATCCTCTGGCAAGGCCGCCCCGACGCCTGGGCCCTTGCACGGGATGCCTACAAGATCCGCTGGATCGCCGTCTATTTTGCCGTCGTCGTCCTGTGGCGTGCGGCCTCGGGGTTTGCCGATGGCGGGCTGGCCATGACCTTCGCGATGGGGCTGCCCTACGTGATGCTGGCCGTGCTGTGCCTTGGCATCGTCTTTGGCCTTGCCTGGGCCCAGGCCCGCGCCACCACCTATACGCTGACCACCGCCCGCGTTGTGCTGCGGATCGGGGCGGCCCTGCCGGTCACCTTCAACCTGCCTTTCGTGCAGATCGGGGCGGCGAACCTGGACCTGCGCCGTGACGGCACTGGCACCATCGCGCTGGATACGCTGGGCGAGACGCGGATTTCCGTCCTGGTCGCCTGGCCGCATGTGCGCCCCGGCCATTGGTCCAAGACCCAGCCTGCGCTGCGGTCCATTCCCGATGCGACCCGGATTGCGCGCATGTTCTCGGACGCGGCCGAAGCGCGCGTGTCGCAGCCTCAGGTCGCACGCGCGCCCGGCTTTGCCACCGTCGCTGCGGAATAAGGGGACACATCATGACCGACCAGACCAACACCGCCCAACCCCTGATCCACGCCCCCGGCTACCGCAGCCGCGACCCCGAACTGGTGCCCCGCATGTTGTTGCGCGGGATGCTGGCGCTGGCGCTGGCCAGCCTTGCGATCACCACCTTCGCCGTCGTCACCGGACGTGAGCCTGCATCTCAGCCGCAAGTGGCCGAGATGGTCCGCGAAAAGTGGATCGTGCTGGAGGGCCTGTCCGCCCAGGCCGTGATCGTGCGCAATACCGATGGCTCCGTCATGATGGACTTGCCGCATGGGGGCTTTATCACCGTCATCCAATCCGGCATCTTCACCGAACGACGCAAGCACAAGGTCGACCAGACCCTGCCCGTGCGCATCGTCGAATATGCCAATGGCCGTCTTGTGGCCGAAGATCCCGAAACCGGCTGGAGCGCCGAGTTGCACGCCTTTGGCAGTGACAACAAGGCGTCGTTCGAACGGCTTCTGGATCAGAAATAGGAAACCACGCTTATGGGACTATTCAACCGAACCAAGGAAAAGGTGCCCTGCACCGTCGAGGTCAGCCACCGGTTTGACTCGCTGCACGCCCATGTCCGCTTCAACAACGGCGCCGTGGTCTATCCCGGCGATGAGGTGCTGGTGCATGGCGCGCCGGTCCTTGCCGCCTATGGGGAAGTCATCATCGAAGACCGCACCGCCACCATCACCCGCGCCACGGCCCTTGAACGGCTCTGGACCAAGATGACCGGAGATTTCGGGTTCATGGAGCTGTGCGAGTTCTCCTTTTCCGAGGAGATCCGGCTATGAACGCGACACCGATGGACCTGTACCCCGAAAACCCGGAGGCCGATCTGATCGTGGAACCCACGGTCGATACCACCGCGATGGCGACGGAAACCACGCTGCTGAACCCGCGCTTCTACACCACTGACTTTGACGAGATGGACCGCCTTGACGTGACGCCCGTGCGTGCGGAATGGGACCGGATGATCGCCCAGATGAAATCGGACCCCAACAAGGGCCATTTCAAGAAAACCGCCGAATGGGATGCCAACTGGGCCGACATGCCCGCCCCCCTGCGCCGCGAATTCATCGACTTTCTGGTATCGTCCTGCACCGCCGAGTTCTCGGGCTGCGTCCTTTACAAGGAAATGAAGCGGCGCGGGTCAAACCCCGACATCTGTGAGTTGTTCAACTACATGGCCCGCGATGAAGCCCGCCATGCTGGTTTCATCAACGACGCCCTGCGTGAGGCTGGCGTTGCGGTGAACCTTGGCTTCCTGACCAAGGCGAAGTAATACACCTCCTTCCGGCCGAAGTTCATCTACTACGCCACCTACCTGTCGGAAAAGATCGGTTACGCCCGCTATATCACGATCTACCGCCACCTTGAGGCGCATCCCGAACAGCGGTTCCACCCTATCTTCAAGTGGTTCCGCGAATGGTGCAACGATGAGTTCAGCCATGGCGAAGCTTTCGCGCTGATCATGAAGACCGATCCGAAACTGACCAACGGCTTTGTCAACAAGCTGTGGATCAAGTTCTTCCTGACCGCCGTCTATTCCACCATGTGGGTCCGCGACCATGCCCGGCCCGAGTTTCACCAGGCGCTTGGCGTGGATATCGAATGGTATGACCAGGAGGTGTACCGCAAGACATCCACCATCGCGCGCCAGATCTTCCCGATCGAGGTTGATATCGACCATCCGCGCTGGCTGCCGAACCTTCGCAAGATGAACACCGCTTTCCTGGCGATGGATGCGGCCAAGCGTCAGGGCGGCATCGCGGGCAAGCTGAAAGGCTGGGCCGCAGGCGCGCGCGCGGCACTGACCTTTGCCAGCCTTTACACCATTCCAGCCAAACGTCACGCCCTGCCCGCTTCGGTGCGGCTGGAGCCGACGTATTGACCGGAGGCACCCATACCGCTGTTCCGGCAGCGGGTAGGCGGGGGGGATGGGCGCGTCCCACCCGCCGTTGCGGCACCCCTTTCAAGGGGTGCCGCGCATGACAAACCCGTGGATCGCAGCCCTTCTGGCGCTGTTCGTCTGGTGGTTCTCTACCGGCGCGATCCTGTGGCGCGTGCGCCATGCCGACCGGGCTGGGGGTCGCGCGCATCTGAAGTCGGTCCTCTGGGGTCTGCCCTTGCTTGGCGGTGGGGCTTACGGGCTTTGGATTTCATCCTTTGATGCAACGATGCCCGGCATCTACGCAGCCTTCCTGTCGGCGCTGGCGCTTTGGGGCTGGATCGAACTTGCCTTCCTGTCGGGCGTCATCACCGGGCCGAACACACGCGCAGCCTCACCCTTTGCGCGGGGCTGGGACAGGTTCTGGCAGGCGACCCTGACCATCCTGTGGCATGAGGTGGCGCTGATCGCCACCCTGTCGGTGCTGACCCTCGCCGCCTGGCAGGCCGCAAACCCCTTCGGGCTTTACACCTTTGCGGTCCTGTTCTTTGCCCGCGCTTCGGCCAAGCTGAACCTGTTCTTCGGCGTCCCGCGCATCCACACCGAATTCCTGCCCCGCCCGCTGGCCCACCTTGCCAGCCACTTCCGCCATGCGCAGATGAACTGGCTGTTCCCGATCTCGGTCACGCTGCTGACCTTCGCGGCGGGCTGCTGGCTGGAGCGGGCGTATGCCGCCACCACGCCCGCGGCCGAGAACGGTCATGTCCTCCTCGCCGCCCTGACGCTGCTGGCACTGCTTGAACACTGGTTCATGGTGCTGCCCCTGCCCGATCAGAAACTCTGGCGCTGGATGCTTCCCGAAGCCCCTGCCGCCAATGACCCCAAACTGGCCGCTCATCCCGGTCTTGCT